>JAHUUI010000001.1:370171-740343 GCA_019218315.1 Cardiobacteriaceae bacterium TAE3-ERU3
ACCAACTGGCGATAAGCGGCGATACACAGAGAAGATCGTACCTACCGCAACGTTGACATCAATATTCGATGAACCATCCAGTGGATCAGTTAGGATAACGTACTTGGCATTGCGCCCTTTTTCACTCTCAAAGATAACGATATCGTCTTCTTCTTCCGAGGCAAATCCGGCAACATCATCGCGGGCAAGAAAAGCATTTTTCAGCGTATTGTGGGCAATGACATCCAGCTTTTGTTGCGCTTCCCCCTGAACGTTATCTGATCCGGCTTCACCAAGAAAATCCTGAATCAGCCCGGCTTTGTTAATATCGCGATGCAGTACTTTTGCCGCGAGCCGTAAAGCGGATAAGATGCCGGTTAGATCACCTTTGGCATCGGGATACTGGTTTTGCTTTTCAACGATAAATTCACCAAGACTTCTCATTGCCCATGCTCCTAATTAGTTGCCAATTGTGCTTATTGTAACGCCCATATACAAAAAGCAGCAATCTCTCAGCCTTGGTATTATGATGCAGCCAAAATATTTGACAGGAGACCTCATGACCCTTGCCGAGTCTTTCAAGCGTGCACCGCTTGCCGTATCACTGGCTGGCAGCTTTGTATTGATCTTTGTGCTTCAGGTGCTAACCGGCATAGACATCAATGACCCGGCTCTTGATGATCTCGAACGCTGGGGCGCAAATGCATTTCCACTGACCATGGGTAGTGAGCCGTGGCGCTTGATTTCCAGCGCTTTTATCCATGCCGGGCTAACGCATTTGGTGTTTAATGCGCTGGCGATGTATGTCTTTGGTCTCGCAGCCGAGCCGTTATTCGGCCATGCGCGCTTTCTCGCCATATTCCTACTATCAGCGGTTGGGGGCGGGCTGCTCAATAGTTACCTAACTTGGCACGCGCTACTCGATGGCGAACCGTACTATATTGCCGTGGGTGCATCTGGAGGCATTATGGGGCTTGGTGCAGCTCTGACGCTGGCTGCTTTGAGTAAATTGCCACTCAAAGACTCGCAGCTCAATACCCGTGCATTAATTGTGCTGATGGGCATCAACATTGGCTATGGCTTTTTAATGCCGGGGATCGATAACGCTGCGCATATTGGCGGCGCATTGACCGGCGCGCTGATCGCTTTGGCCTTCATCGCCGGATACAAATTGCGTAATCAGTGGATAAGTTGGGTTGCCATTGCACTAACAGGCTTAGGCTTTTATTGGTACTGGCATAGCCTGCATGAAGAAATCGTCTCTGAATTAGCACGCTACGGACAAACATTAACATAAGCACCCGCACACATAACTTAAATCTATTCTGCTCATATAAGGAGAGAGAACAATGGCATATTCCAATCCCCGTATCGCATTGGTTGCCCACGATGCGCGTAAAGACGCCATGATTGAATGGGCGCGCAAGCACGAAGCATGGCTCAGCCAATGCCCGCTATTCACGACTGGCACCACTGGCAAGCGTATTGAAGAAGCGACCAGTTTGAAAGTCACACGGATGCTTTCTGGCCCACTCGGCGGCGACCAGCAAATCGGTGCAATGATCGCAGAAGGTCGGCTCGACGTGCTGATTTTCTTTTACGATCCGCTATCAGCCGTCCCGCATGATGTAGACGTCAAAGCATTACTGCGCATTTCGACGGTCTATCATATTGCTGTTGCCATGAATGAGCGTACTGCCGACTTGCTGGTACGCGGCTTGGCTGAGGAAAAAGGATTGCAGAGCAAGACAACCTGCTAATCCCCAGCTACAACGCATTCAAATAGAAAATGACGTTAAGCGCTTACTGTATAGATACTATTTACTCGCCACGCCGTACACAAAACAATAAAGCACGCTTAATGTCATTATAGCTATGCTCACCATTAAGGGCTTCATATAGAGGCTTGAGTCGCAGCGGTTCATCAGCAGGCTGCGCAGCAAGTAGCGGCTCAAGCTTGGCAACCAGCGAATCATCACGTTGCACAAAGGTGGTCAGCTCTATCTCAGGATCATCTTTCAAATCATTGAGGTGGCCGATGATCGTGCCAATCTGAATACCTCGTTGCTCAGCAACCTCTTCAACGGTTTTGCCTTCAAGCAGCAATTTTTTGGTGATCATGTGGGTCGGGATTTTTTCCTGCTTCATTTTTGCTGCGGCAATCTTGCCTGGGTCAGTCTCTCCTCCGCTGCGGTGAATAAAGCCATCCCATTCATTTTGTAGTTCATGCAAAGGAAGCGCTGCATCGTGTTGCTCAGACAGCGCACGAAAGCGTTCATCAGCTTTAAGTGCCAATGGCTCAAGGGTCAGCGCCATATCATTCATGCCAAGCAGGCGTAGTCCATCGATATGTTTTAACCGCGACAACGCAACATACCCTTGCCCACATTCAAAAGTCTTCGCCAAATCCACGCTCGCTTCATCCAGCGTCATACCTTGGCTTTTGTGTACAGTAATGGCCCATGCCAGGCGCAGCGGCACTTGCTCAACACTTGCCAAGACCTTGCCGCGCTCATCCTCAACCTGCCATTTTTCTGCATCAGCATAGACTTCACGCCCGTCGAGCAGGCGCACTCGCGCCACACCCTCACCATTAAAACCAATCACTTCACCAAGCGTACCGTTAAAGGTTTCTTTCTCCGGATTGTTTTTGACGAACATCACTTTCGCTCCAGCTTTCAAGGTCAGCTCTTCTGGTGCAAGAATATTGCGCGCCAAGGTATCAGCCAATACTTCATTGCCCTTTTTAACTGCAGTGTAGGTATGCGCTTCACCAACCATCGCAGCCAGTTCACGGGCGTTGATATTGTCCACATTGGCATTGTGCGGATAGAGGTGCGGGAAGTGCTCGGCAGCGGCCATGCCTTCATCCAATTTGCCTTGGATTAATGCTTGTGAGGCATCGGAAATGGATTGGTTGCGGATGTCGTTAAGTAAGCGGTTAAGCTGGTTATCTTCAGCACGGTGCTGCTCGGTTAGATAACACACCTGTGGGCTGGCCGCGACCCACGCACCGGACATAAAGCAAAACTTATCAGCCGCACGCTGCTCTTCACGGGTCACCGGCGGTAGCTGAAAAAAGTCACCGGAAAAGACCACTTGAATACCGCCAAATGGCAACTCGTTACCTTTGAAATGCTGCAATACCCGGTTAACCAACTCAAACTGACGGCGGTGCAGCATCGATATCTCATCAATGATCAAGACTTGCACCATATCCATTTTCTTGCGCATGTACTGCTTGTCGGATAGCGCTTTGAGCTGTGCATCATTTAATGCATCGCGAATCCCGATGCCACTCCACGAATGAATCGTCATGCCATTCATATGCGTCGCGGCGATGCCCGTGCTCGCAGTAATCGCGACAGCGACCTGCCGCTCCTGCAAGTAGTCGATGTACTGATTGAGGCAATAGGTTTTGCCGCTACCCGCCGAACCGGTCAGAAACACATTCCTGCCCGACTTCAAAATCGCCAACGCTTTTTCTTGATTCATCGCTCTGCCGTGAAAAATATTGGCTTCATCTTAGCGGGTGCGCAGCGGTGTGTCGATCACGCGGCCGGATAGAGTACGCCAAGGACCGCCGGACGTGATGCGCCCGTTACTTCGGGCACGTTGCCCGGCAAGCGCTGCTCAAAGCGGTAAGCGAGCCATGCAAATGCCATTGCTTCCATATAGTCGCTACTGACGCCATGATCATCAGTACGCGAGACGTCCCAATCCGGCAATAGTTCGCGCAAGCGCTGCATCAGCAGTGGATTACGCGCGCCGCCACCGCACACCAGTATTTGCGCATGCTCGCCACTGTGCCACTGAGTAATCTGCGCAGCAATGGTCACCGCTGTGTACTCACACAAAGTGCGCTGCACATCTGCAGCAGAAGTATCAATACCGTTTAATTGCGCAGCTAACCACGCCTTACTGAACAATTCACGGCCGGTACTTTTCGGCGCGGATCGTGCCAACCACGGTTCTTGCAGCAGCTTATCGAGCAATACTTGATTGACCTCGCCTTGCTGCGCTAGGTGCGCATCGCGGTCATAATGCTCGCCACTTTGCTGCTGATACCAGCTATCCATCAGCATATTGCCGGGGCCGGTATCGTAGCCGAGTACTGGCTGCCCAGGGCGCAATACGGTGATATTGGCAATGCCTCCTATATTGAGCACGACCACGCTGGAATCAGGCGAGCCAAATAATGTGTGGTGAAAAGCGGGCACGAGCGGCGCACCCTGCCCACCTAAAGCGACATCTTTGCGGCGAAAATCAGCGACTGTATCGATGCCGGTACGTGCGGCGATGATATTGGCGTCACCAATCTGCATGGTGAATGGGTGCTCACCATCCGGCTGATGCCAGACTGTCTGGCCGTGACATCCGATTGCCCGTACGCTGTTGCGATCAATTTGATGCTCATCGAGTAGGTGATTAACCGCCGCTGCAAACAAGCAGCCGAGCGCTCGGTCAAGTTCGCCTACCGCTTGCAGCGACTGTGGCTCACCGCTGCAAGCTGCCAAAATGTCTGCCTTGAGTTCAGCCGGCATAGCGTATTCACTTTGCGCAACCAGCACAGTTTGTCCGTCTGCCATATCGACCAAAACCACATCAACCCCGTCAAGGCTGGTGCCAGACATCACACCAATATAGTATTTCTGCACCATAGCTTATCCTTTGCTGTTGTACTGTATGCCTGCACTGTTGTTACCGGCAATACAGATCACAAATGCGACAAACGTACCGACACAAAGCTGATATGGGAAGGCGAGATAATGCCCAGCCCACTCAGGATTAACGGCATTCATCACGCTGTCCCACACGTATGGCTGAAGCAGTAGCGTGGTCAAGAAACCAGCGATAAGCGCAATCAATACTGATGTTTCGCTACCACGGCGAGTAAAGATAGCCGTGAAGTACACACCGAGCAGACCGGTATAAGCAAAGACCATAACGCTCAATGCAAAAGAAAGCAGCGACATATCACTATAGCGCTGCCAATAGAAGCACAGCACTGCCATACTGCCCAAAGCAATCGCTGCGATGGCCATGCCAATCCGCCCAGCACGGACGTAATGCTCCTCTGCGTGGACTTTACCACGGTGTTCAGACCACGGACGGTAAATATCCTGTACGGCAACGGACGACATGGAATTGAGGCCAGAGTTCAGCGTGGAAAGCGTCGCCGCGACCACACCAACCGTGACTAATCCACGCAAGCCAGCCGGCATTTCATTGAGTACGTAGTACATAAAGATGGTGATTTTTTCACCGCTGAATGTCTGCTCCACTTCGCCACTACCAGTAATCCCCATCAATTCCGGGCGCTGATAGAAGATATAGAGCAGCAAACCGATGCACATGAACACCAAGACAATCGGAATCGAATAGACGATCGAGTAGATCATCGCTTTAGAGCCTTCTTTGGCATCTTTACAAGTCAGCAAGCGTTGCGTCATGTCCTGATCCAGACCAAAAGCACCAATATTGAGCAAGACGAACCCGGTAATACACGCCCAGAAACTAAACGTACCTTTGGGGCTAAAATCGAGATTAAAGTCGAGCAGGGTCAGCTTTGATGCCTGGCCATTACCGGGATTTTGCAGCGCACTGACGATCTCGCTAAAGCTGGCCGGAATTTGAGTGTATAAATAAAACACCACCGCTACTGCCGCACCGACGTAGACAATCAGCTGAATTAAATCACTCCAAATAACCGAACGAATCCCGCCCATATAGGTATAGGCGAGGCCGATGACCGTGATGATAGCAACCGCACTCACCACGCTTGATGGAGAGATATTGCTGAACAAAATCATCGAAACCGCGATGGCCGCCATATACAAACGCGAACCGGAGGCAAACACGCGCCCGACCAAATACATGATCCCCGCACGGCGCTTTGAGCGCTCACCGAAGCGGGCTTCGAGCAGCTCGTAGACCGTTGCCGCACGCAATTGGTAAAAGCGCGGGATCAAAATCCACGCAACGAATAATGCGCCAAGAATACCGCCGATATTGGTCGCGAGGTAGGTCAGGTTACTGCGATAGCCGGAGTCCGGCCCACCGAGAAACGTTGCCGCTGACTGGGACGTCGCCAATACCGATACGGCAACGACCCACATCGGCATGCTGTTATTGCCCAAAAAGTAATCGCGCGTTGTGGTGATTTTCTTACGGCTAAAGTACCAGCCGATATAAGCAATGAGTGCAAAGTAGGCGACAAAAACCACCCAATCTAACGTCGTAAACAGCGTATTCATCGAGTTATCTCCCCTAATTATTATGATAGATCGACATTACGGCTGGCGAACAGCCATGTAATGGCAAAACCACTGATCCACGCAACGACCATACCGGTGATATACACGCCCATACCGAGGAATACACCACTATTTGACGTCATCAATGGCAATGCCAGCAATCCCGAAGGACCAAATACGGTATTGAGGCCGACTGGGTAACCAAGCCAAGCAATCAAACCAATAGTGAAGCCACCACACGCACCGCCCAAGCAGGCTGTGACAAACGGCTTGATGCGCGGCAGGGTAACGCCGTAAATCAGCGGCTCACCGATGCCCAAAAATCCGGGGACAATCGCGCCGCGAATTTGCTGACGCAGCAGGCTATCTTTTGCAGCACGGGCATACAGCGCCAATGCAGCGCCAACTTGTCCGGCACCGGCCATTGCCAAAACGGGGAACAGTGCATTAAAGCCCTGACTTTCCACCAGTGCAAAATACACCGGCACAAAGCCCTGATGAATACCGAGCATTACCGCAACGAGGAACAATCCAGCGAGAATGGCACTGCCGAATGGGTTACCATTGAGGTTGCTGAATAGCCACGACATACCCGTAAACAACACGCCACCCAAAGGCATAATCAATAAGAACGTGACGCATCCCATGATCAACAGCGTAATGGTAGAGGTCAGGATCATATCGAGGTTATCGGGGATAAAGCGGCGCACAAACTGCTCAACTTTCGCGCCAACAATTGCGGCAATCAAAATACCAATGATGTTGCCACGCGGATCAATCGTGAAGCCAAAAAATTGCTCCATGCCGGAATAGATGCCTTTGGTCGCTTCTGCGTCATAGCCGAGCACAAACAGCCCGGCGAGAATCGCACCGTGAACCCCAGTGCCACCAAATGCTTTCGCCGCGTTATAGCCGATCAGAATACCCAGGAAGCTGAACAGGCTTTTACCGAACACTTTCATATAGGCAATCAGGTCGCCCAGCCATGCCGAGCTGGCAAGCGTTTCTTCTCCAGCCACTTGCCCAATCAACGTTGCGATACCGAGCAACAAACCGGCGGCGATAAAGCCCGGAATCAGCGGCGTAAAAATCGTCGCGAAAGTACTGAAAAAATTCTGCACACCACGATTTTGCCGCGCTTTGACGGCCTGCTTATTCTGTTTGGAAATATCGGCCAAATCCGGCTGTACTGGCTGCCCATCCACTTCTTCTGCAATCAGACTGCGCATGATTTCTGCTGCACGCCCGGACTTCCCCGCACCAAGCACCACCTGATGCTGCCCTCCGGCAACGACCAGCCCCAAAACCCATGGCAGCTGCTTAATACTCTCTGCATCGACGAGGCTTTCATCAGCAAGCTTAAGGCGCAAACGCGTCATGCAATTGCTGACTTCAGTAATATTATTTGCCCCACCGAGCAAATCCATCAATGTGGTTAATGACTCACGGTTTATCGTATTAGCCATGGCTATGCTCCTTGACTAGAAGAGGAAGAAACGGCATCAATCGCCGCATGAGTGACGCCTTGATGAGTGGCGAGTAGCGCACGCGCTTTTTCGGCATCAAGCCCCAGCATCAGCATGATGATTGCCGTTTTGGCTTCACCATCTGCCTGCTGTAAGGCCTGACTGGCGGCCGCTTCATCACAGCCGGTCGCCGTACACACAATATTTTTCTGCCGCTGTACCAGCTTGGCATTAGACGGCTTTACGTCGACCATCAAATTGCGATACACCTTGCCGAGGCGAATCATCGTTGCCGTGGTCAGCATATTGAGCACCAGCTTTTGTGCTGTACCCGCTTTCATTCGCGTTGAGCCGGTCACAACTTCCGCACCGACCACCGGCGAA
This sequence comes from Cardiobacteriaceae bacterium TAE3-ERU3, assembly GCA_019218315.1. Lineage (NCBI taxonomy): Bacteria > Pseudomonadati > Pseudomonadota > Gammaproteobacteria > Cardiobacteriales > Cardiobacteriaceae > Cardiobacteriaceae bacterium TAE3-ERU3. The sequence continues at coordinate 378,258 of JAHUUI010000001.1, forward strand.
ATCGCTATATCACAATGTGCCTGCATTGGATTCTCTTCAGTACAGGTAACGGCAATAGCCACGGCACCCAACGACTGCGCATACTGCAAAGCACCAATGACGTACGGCGTACGCCCACTGGCTGCAATACCGACCAGCACGTCATCTTGGCTAAAATGGATTTCTTTGAGGTCATCCACCGCCAATTCCGCATTGTCCTCAGCATTTTCAACTGAGCGGAATACCGCTTCACGCCCACCGGCAATCAAGCCGACAATCTGATCTGGATCGGTGCTATAGGTTGGCGGACACTCTGTGGCGTCCAAAATACCCAAGCGGCCAGAAGTTCCAGCACCGATGTAGATCAGCCGACCACCACTGCGCAATGCACTGACGATCTTTTCTACTGCAGAGGTGATCTGCGGAATTTGGGTGGCAATTGCCGGCGCGACTTTTTGGTCTTCAGCATTGATGATACGCAAAATGTCTTCCGTACTGCAGCGATCAATATCACTACTGGCTGAATTGGTGCGCTCAGTAGCCAGTTTACTCAAATCCATTACTGCACCTCCGGCTGCCAAACCAGCTCTTGATCACTGACGGTAATTTCTCCCCCTTCCACATTTGGGAAAAGAACGATGACTTCACTATTGGATAAGCGCTGCTTCAGTAGTGCAAAATCAATATCGACCAACGGATCGCCGATCTTGACTTGATCCCCTTCACGAACGTGCGGATGAAAACCTTCCCCTTTGAGATTCACGCTATCGAGGCCAATATGGATCAACACTTCAACACCTTCATCAGTCGTCAACCCAATTGCATGCCCACCTGGGAAAACAGCAGATACAGCGCCATTGATTGGGCTGCATAATGTCGGCGCATCTGTATGGATAACAAACCCGGCCCCCATCATGCCTTTAGCAAAGACGGGATCGGGCAACCCTTTCAAGCTGGCAACTTCACCGCTAACCGGCAACGCCCACGCGGATGGCAACCTGACGCCCCCTTCTTCCTCTGATTCGACCTCTACGACAGACTCATTCTTCTTTTTACCAAATAGGCTTTTCAACCATTGCATGATCAATACTCCTTTTCAAAAGCCATAACCGACGCATATCTAATGTTAGAGAGACAACGCCCAACCCAACATAAAATGGATAAAGTACTGCAAGTAACGACTATTATTTGTAATAATGAAACTCATTTATCTTTATCCTCAAATAAAGGCTCTTTGCTCTACTTTGTATATTTCCATGCAAGCTGAGAAAGCCTTCAATTAAAAACACAGTTAGTTAAAGATCAGGATGGCTTTTATGTTGTATCTGCAGTCAACCCCAACCATATCGTTGAAGCAAATACTTTAACGAGTTTTCATTATGAAGCCAACAAAAAATATTAAAGCTTATAATATCCCTAAGTTAGCACTACTTGCAGGTATTTTTTCCGCCATCGCATGGTCGGTTGGCGACATGCTACTGGTCGGTTATGTCCCCGACCCCGAAGCCTATCCACTACTGAGCAAGACCCTTGCCGCCCACCTTGATAGCGATTTTGCATTGATGATGGTCGAAGGGCATAGTGCTATTCAGCGCTGGGGAATCTTCCTTGCTACCTTTACCGTCGCAGGCTATCTCTACGCCCTGCTTGCCATCCGTGCACTACTTGCTCCCGGAACCATGCGCACAATCATCATCACCCTGCTGCTTTTCCATTACGCACTCTCGCCACTCGGTCATGCCGGATTTTACTTCGCTGGTGAAACATATAAGTTACTGCTCGCCTCATCGAGCACAAGTAGCAGTGCGATTTTGAAGATGGCCAACGACTTCTACACCATCTTGCTTTGGCACTGGAGTTGCTCACTGACCTGCGCAGCACTTGGCTGGCTACTGTTTGCCATACAGGTTTATAGACGACGCTCCATCCTACCGCGTTGGATGACATTGGTTAACCCGCTACCACTATCGCTGATCATCGCTGGTATATGCAGCCTATTCCCGAGCAGCCAGCTTGCCACCAACATCGGCAGCGCAACATTTAACCTTGCCGCACTCATCTTTTTCACTGGCGTTTGGATGTTTGTCGTTAGTGGTCACGACATCACCACACCTCCGGAAACACAATCATGAAACAGCAAGCCAATTTAACCGGAGTACCCGAGACCATGCTGTGGACGCTGCACAACCGTGCATCCGAAGCCATACGCGAAGACGGCTGCATTCGCGACCCGCATTGCCTCGATATTTACAACGCACTCGAATACGACTACGAGCGTCACTTTGGCAAAGCCGATGGTTCACATGGCGTACGCTCGATGCTCTTTGATGAATATCTGCGCGCATTCCTCGACAAACACCCCGACGGCGTCATCGTCAATCTCGGCGAAGGGCTAGAAACCCAGCGCTACCGCATCGACGCACCGCAAGCATTATGGTTCAGCATCGACCTGCCCGAAGCCATCGACATCCGCGAACGCTTCATCAAGCCCGATACGCAGCATATCCACATCCGCAAAAGTGCATTGGATATTAGTTGGTTTAGCGACATTCCCGCCGACCGCCCTGTATTCATCACCGCGCAAGGGCTATTCATGTACTTCAGCGAAGCACAAATGGCGACCTTCATCCACGCGCTTACCCGGCACTTCCCCGGAGCGCGCCTGATGTTCGACTACCTCAACACTTTCCTCTCCAAGCGCAGTATCAGCGACAAAGGCTGGATGAAAACCCCGCACTACCGCACGCCGCCCATGCCGTGGGGCATCAACCGCCGTGACCTCACGCCAACTTTATCGCGCTGGATCGGGCAAGATATCAAGGTACACAACGTCACCTTCCTTTATCCGCGTGGTTTCAGGCGCTGGTTCGTGCCATGGGCAGAAAAATACCTCGGCGCATTGATCAACAAAGCTCCCGGCGTTTGCTATATCGACTTTCCCGAACAAAGCTTATAAATCAATCATGACCAACCAATATCTCAACTACCTTTATTACGACAGCACAGACTGGCAAGTAGAAGTTCACGGTGACAAAGCAGCGGTTATGCACCCAAAACGCAACGGCTGGTCAGGCTATGGCGACTGCCGCCTACTCGACAACGGCATGATGCTTGGCCGTGCCCACATCACCACCGGTAGTGCAGCGCAAGAACCGCCGATGTCCATGCAATGCCACTTCGGCCTGCACATCATCTGCGAAGCCGGATACAGCCTATACAGCAATACCTTTGCTCACCCACTGCACGTCCATGCACCGCAAATCTGGCAGCGTTGCGGTGTATTCGAAGACATCGCGGCAGTCTGGCAAAACAATACCCGCAACCGTGTCCTCACCATTGACTTCACGCCCGAACTCATCGAACGTTGGCGCGAAGATTTTGCCTTGCCGTCATGGCTGACAATGCCAGCAAGCGACAATCCGCACCTCAAACAACACCACTTGCCGCAACAGCAGCGCATCATGGCACGCACGGCACAAATCATTGACCACCCCGTCATCACGCTGAACGACAAACTCGCGCTGGAAAGTATGACCCTTGCCCTGTGTAACGAACTATTTACCCTCCCCGAAGCAAAGCACCACTACCCGCAAATTGACGATGTTATCGACATCATCCGCAGCGAATACAACCAGCCGCTCACTATTGCCATACTCGCACAACGCAGTGGCATCAATGAATGCTACCTCAAGCAGCAATTCAAAGCGCGCACCGGCAAAACCATCGCCGCCTACATCCGCGATCTGCGCATGAAAGAAGCCATGCGCTTATTACTCGATGAAAACAAAACCCTACAACAAACCGCATGGTACATCGGCTACCGCAGCCCAGCCAACTTCAGCAAAGTATTCAAAAAAACCTACGGCATCATGCCCACTGAACTGGTGCAACGTTGATCCGCAAATAGCGCACAAGGACACATCAGACCATGACATGCAATATCAACTACCTCCAAGCCTTCGCATCCCTCAGTCATAAACACTGGCAAGTAGAGGCTTACAATAGCCACACACAGTTTCTGCGCGTCATCCCCACTCGTCCGGGCTGGTCCGGCCACGGAGAATACTGGCAGATAAGCAACGATATTCTATTTTCTCGTGGTGATATCTACGCAGCTGACTACCATGAAGAAGTGCCCATATCCACGCAATGCCACTTCGGCATACAATTCACTCTCGATGCTGCTTATACCATCCACACCACGGCAATGCACAAACATATCGACATCCGCGCACGACAAATCTGGCAGCGCAGCGGCGATTTGGGTGAAGTCGCAACAACATGGTATGGCAACCAGCAAAACCGATTAATTTCACTTGATTTCAGCCCTGAAATCACAGCACGCTGGCAAGAAGAAGGCCTGCTCAGCACAGAGAATATTTATGGCAAAGCACCTCTTACCTCAGTAGCCCCAATCCCGACAAAGCGCATCTTCGCTCATGTCGCACGAATTATCGATCAGCCTGTCGTCACAATACACGACCGTTTGCTGTTGGAAAGCCAGATACTCGCTTTATGTGCCGACCATTTTGCCTACACCGCCCTTCCGCGAAAGGACAAAATTGATGGAGCTATCGACATCATCCGCAGCGAGTACCACTTGCCACTAACCATCACTGAATTGGCTCAGCGTATCGGGCTCAATGAGTGCTACCTCAAGCAGCAATTCAAAGTTCGTACGGGCAAGACCATTGCCAACTACATCCGTGATCTGCGCATGAATGAAGCCATGCGCCTATTGCTTGATGAGCACAAAACCCTGCAGCAAACTGCATGGCACGTTGGCTACCGCAACCCAGATGGATTTAGCCGAGCTTTTCGCAAGGCGTACGGCATTTCCCCCGCCACATTAGTGCGAAATCACTGAACGAATACAAAAATTCCCGCCTGTACGTTTATTTTCCCTCGGGTACGGTATCGGTCATGGAAAAATAATGATTCACATTACTTTTTCATAAAGGATGCGCCATGGTCACTTTGCCCTCACGCCAGTTACTTTCCATCACAATTGCTAGCCTGCTGTACAGCAGCCTGCCTGCCAGTGCCTACGCTAACAACACCACCGCATATCAGCTCGCCCCAATCACTGTCACCGCACGCCACAGTCCCGAACAAGCTCTCGATCTCCCACTGACGGTCAATACCATCACGGACAGCACCATAGATAACCATGCCTTTGCCTCACTGGAAAGCGTGCTGACGCAAACTCCCGGCGTCAATCTCAAATCCTATGGCGGTACCGGACAAGCGGCAATCAGAATGCGCGGTGTAGGCGCTCTGAATAAAGTCACCCTCGACGACTCATCAGTCGTTCTCTACCAAAACGGCATACCACTATCCCTGCTTCAAACTGGCAGCGATCTGTTTGACATGCAAAGCATCGAAATTATCAAAGGTCCTCAAGGCACACTGTACGGACGCAATAGCGAAGCAGGTGTCATCAACCTCAAGCCCAACCAGCCCGAATTATTCAACGAATATCATATTGGCGCAGAAATCGGCAACAACGGGCACTACCAAGGTGAAGCGGTATTCAATACCCCGATAAATGAGCAAACCAGCGCCCGCCTTGCCTTGCAATACCGCCATGATGAGCACCCTTATACCAATCATATTGACGGAAAGCCGCTAACGAAGCCCAATGCACTTAATGCTCGCCTCGGCCTGCGTTGGCAAGGCGAGCGGGACGATATTTTATTCAGCGGCGAGCACCACCGCTTACGCAACTTTGCCACGGCAAACAGCTTACTCGGTAACGAAGCCGTGATAGCGATAACGCCTGGGCTAATGGCAGACAACGCAAACCACAGCAACCTCAGCCTCAACTGGCATCACGAATTTGACAATTTCTACTTACACAGCACCACAGGCTGGGGCAAATACAGCAGTTCAAGCAGAATACCAAGCTATGACTGGCGCATATCTCACCGCATTTACGGCCAAGCATTGCATACAGAGACGCATGGCAAAGGCGACAAACAGCATTGGTTTCAAGAGCTACGTATTGGTAGCAACGACGATGCACCATTTTTCTGGACTGCTGGCGTGAACTACGAGCACGGCAAACGCAGCACCTATTCCCGCGCAGGGAAAAGTAACGACCCGAACAGTGCCTATGACCCATTCAACGCACAATTTGACCACTACTTCCGCACCGATAGTGCAGCTGTATTTGGTGAACTCACTTATCCAGTATTGGATAAACTCGACCTAACCGCCGGCTTGCGCTATAGCCATGAACACACAGACTATCAGGCTGACTGGACTCCTAATCCAACCTATCTCATGCCGGGTGCCAGCGCACAGCAAGATGTGCAAAGCATCAGTGACAACGCGGTTACCGGTCGCCTTGGCCTGAGTTATGCCATCACCGACAACTGGCGCAGCTATGCCACTTACGCACGTGGTCATAAAGCTGGCGGTTTTAGCGACTGGGACACCAGCATCAGTAGCGGCCAGCCTGCTACACCATATAAACCCGCCACTATCGACAGTTTCGAAATTGGTATCAAAGCAGATCTACCTGAGCAAGGCCTCAGTACCAGTGCTGCACTGTTTCACAACCGCACTAAAGGTGATCACCTCTACGTCTTGGTTGACCCGACAACATCCTATGCCTACACCACGGAAAACGTCGACACCCGTAGCCACGGTATCGAACTCGCGGCAAACTGGCGTGCTAACGACAACCTCACTCTCGACGCCAACCTCGCATGGACGGATGCTACCATTACCGGTAAAACTGACAACAGTCGCTCACCGGATATTCGTATCGGCAACCGTATACCGGACGTCGCACGCCTGAGTGGCGGCATTTCTGCTGAATATCGCCAACCTGCGACCTTGCCGCTTGGGCTGGGACAGGGCAACTACACCGCGTTTATCAGCTATCAGCACACCGGTAAACGCGCTGCGGACGCGCAAAACCATTTCAATCTACCTGCACATAACCAAATTGATGCACGCCTCGGTATCGAAAGCGAACACCTCGACCTTTATCTCTACGGCACCAACCTACTCGGCAAGCGCAAAACCCTCAATGGCTACTATTTACCGGCCATACCCGTCACCTATGGCGGCAGTGGTGCAGATGCCAAAGCAGGTGCGCTTGGTGCAGGCCGCAGTGTTGGCGTTGGTTTCCGCTACCACTTCTAGGCATACTTGATGGCACAGGTTCATTATCTGACCTGTTCCATCTCGACTTAATAGGGAAATACCGTGACTACATCACGTCCACTTTCACACTGGATGCTAATCATCAGCCTCTACACCACCCAACTCCTCGGCATGGGTTTTCTCATGGTCGCCGTGATTGCAATCTTGCGCGAGCGTGACACCAGCCTCGCTGATCTTGGATGGCTGTACCTGCTCGGCTTACCGTGGGGGCTAAAGTTTCTTTGGGCACCGCTGATTGACCGCTTCGCCATCCCTCGACTCGGGCATTACCGTGGCTGGCTGCTGATCTTGCAAGCACTCATGGTCATCACGCTACTCATCATTGCCCCACAATCGCTTGATCAGAATTTAACCCTCATTGCAACCCTTGGCGCCATATTCATCACGCTTTCTGCCACACAAGACATCGCCACCGATGCACTGACCACTACCCTGTTCCATCATGATGAACGTGGGCTGGTCAACGGTATGCAAATGGCGGGAGGACAGCTCGGCAGCCTCATCGGGGGAGGCGGCGTACTCATGCTCTATCCTTTGATCGGCTGGCAAGGTTCGCTTTATCTGCTCGCCGCCCTGACCGCTATCTGTTGGCTACAACTGCTGTTCTTTCATGAGCCAGCACACTGCACCATTGAGAGCCCACAGACTATTCGCGATGTATTCATGCGTCTATTCAGCTTTTGGCGCGGGCGCAGTTTATGGTTCATCCTCAGTATTTTCTACCCATTTGGCCTATGTATGACCTACGCCATTCTGACACCAATGCTGGTTGATGGTGGATGGACACTTCCTGAAGTCGGCTTTGCCACCAACATTCTCGGCGGCGTGATTGGCATCGCCACAGGGTTGCTCGGGGGCTGGCTAATACAGCATTGGGGGCGCAAGCGCTGCCTGATTGGATTTGCATTACTACAAATCGTCGGGCTCGCCGCCATGCTGCCCGCCGCCTTTAGCGCAAACACGGTCAATGTTTATCTCGCTCTCACTGCTTATTATATTTTCTACCCTCTGGTCATTGCCGTACTTTACACCCTGATGATGGATAAAGCCGCCAAAGGCACAACCCCCGGCACTGATTACACCGTACAAATCAGCATCAACTTTATCGCTGTTGCCATTGGCGCTAGTGTGGCACTGCCGCTCGCCGAAGCCATTGGCTACCAAGGCGTTATCTTCACAGCCATTGTGATTGCCACTTTGGCCGCCATGCTCGCTTTCCGTTATAGCCACAATAGGCGACTCGGAAGATAATTTCACCGTTTCCTACTCACCAGCCAAAATTTCCCGATTAGACTCCACCTTATTATTGCGAACGATTGTTATCTGCAATAGCATAAATCCATCAATAACCGTACTGGTATCAAGATGGATAAAAGCAGCAAAAAAAGCCCTTCTCACTGGCAAATCATCGAGCCAATCAAGCCGCGTATTTACACTGCAATGGGTATCGCGGTTGGTGGTGTGGTGTGTTCACTACTGTCGATTCTGTCACTGGCATGGCTGGTGCGCGATACGATTGCTGCCGATGCAGTACAGTGGACATGGTTTTGGGTGGCACTGGTGTTTGCCATTGCCGCCTACATTCTGCGCGGTCTGTCATTCAGACAATCACACTTGGCCGCATTTGCCCTTGAGCCAATTTTGCGCCAACAAATTATCAGCCATCTTGCCAAGCTGCCACTGGGTACGATTCAACAACAAGGTTCTGCGGGGCTGACCAAAGTGATTCAGGATGACGTGCGCGAATTGCACGTTTTTGTCGCGGATTCCACGCCACTTTATGCACGCTCTTTTGCCGCACCACTGCTGACCTTTGTTATTTTGCTGTTCATCGACTGGCGATTGGCACTGATTGCTGCCGCTGTATTGGTGATTGGCATGACTATTCTTGGCATGGTAATGCGCAACAGTGGCGACATGAGCGAGCAATACAATCAATCGCGCGAAAAGGTCAATCAAGCGGTAATCGAGTTTGTGCAGGCGATGCCGGTGGTGCGTACCTTTGATGGCGGTAAAGCCTCATTCGGGCGCTATGAGACTGCACTCGACGAGTATCTCAATATTCTTACCGGCTGGTACAAACAATCTGGCCCCGCTGCACGCCTCTCAATGATTATCCTCAATCCGATGCCGACCCTGCTCGCACTGCTGTGGGCGGGTGCGTACTGGCTGTGGCACGATAGCCTTGATTTTAGTGCATGGCTGGCCTGCTTACTGCTCGGCACCGGCATGGCTGAGGCGATGATGCCATACATGGCACTGTATCATTTGATTGAAAAAGCAAAAATCAGCGTGGCGCGTATCCTCGAAGTATTCGACCTCGTGCCACTACCGATTAGTAAACAACCACAACATCCGCAAGACGCCTCAGTCAGCTTTGAGCAAGTCAATTTCCGTTACGCTGAACGTAGCGACAATGCCTTGAGCGACATCAGCTTTACTGTGCCAAGCGGTAGCTTCACCGCATTGGTCGGTGCATCCGGTGCAGGCAAAAGCACCGTTGCCCGCCTGATTCCACGCTTTTGGGATGCGGACAGCGGCAGCATCAAAGTCGGCGGCGTGGATGTGCGCGACATTGCCCCCAATGAACTGATGCAGCAAGTCGCGTTTGTCTTTCAGGACAATTTCCTCTTTTCCGGCAGCATCACTGATAATATCCGCCTCGGCCTGCCCGACGCGACAATGGACGACGTGATTGCTGCCGCCAAAGCTGCACAGTGCCACGACTTCATCAATGAATTGCCCAACGGTTACGATACCGAAGTCGGCGAGCGTGGTGCAAGCTTATCCGGCGGCCAACGTCAGCGCATTACCATCGCTCGTGCCATTCTGCAAAACCGCCCGATACTGGTGCTTGACGAAGCCACTGCCTTTGCCGACGCAGAGAACGAAGCACTGCTGATGAAAGCACTCGCCAATCTGATGCAGGGCAAAACCGTGCTGATGATTGCGCATCGCCTCGCCACCATTCAAAACGCCGACCAAATCCTCGTCTTTGCTGACGGAAAACTGGTCGAAGCTGGCGCACCACGCGAGTTGCTCGCACAAAACGGCGCATATGCCGAACTGTGGCAAGCGTATCAACAAGCGCAAAACTGGCAAATACGCACCGCGTAAGGAAGTAACATGAGTAAGCCCAATAATCCTCTCAGCCACTACGAACTGCAAGCCCTTGCAGCACAACTCGCCTGCCCGAGCGGTGAGCAAGCCGCACAAGTCGGCGACGCGATGGCGGACGGCAACCGCACCATGATTCATCACGCCATCGACCACCTGCAACTGCAAGCAGGGCAGCACGTCCTTGAAATCGGGCACGGCGGTGCAGACCACCTCGATTACCTGTTCACCCAACAACCCGACTTGTACTACAGCGGCTTGGAACTCTCGCCAGCCATGCACCAGCGCGGCGAACAGCAGCCACATGCCAATGCCACATTCTATTTATACGACGGCGACAACTTGCCTAATTTTCCGCAACCATTCGCGCGCCTGTTCAGCGTCAATACCCTGTATTTTTGGCCGCAACCCGCCGAATTTCTCAACGCCTTATCAGACATCCTTGCTACTGATGCACTGGTCTGCCTCACCTACGGCTGCAAAGATTTCATGATCAGCCTGCCGTTCAGTCGCTACGGCTTCACCCTCTACGATGAAGCAGACATTGAGCGCCTCGTCGCGCAAACTCCGTTCACCGTACACGCTCACCACTACGCAAACGACCACGTTATCAGCAAAAGCGGCGAACCCGTCGACCGCCAATTCTGCACCACCGTACTGCACAAAGCCTAAGGACAATCCATGAACAGCAAAGCCTTCGCCAACCTGCCCCACATGATATTCAGCACTGCCGGCGAACAAGCACCGGCACTCAAGCGCAGTATGTTACTCGGCTGCATCACGGCGACACTGCGCGGACTGGTTTTTGCCTGTTTTATCCCCTTGTTTTATGCCGTCGCCGCACAGGACGGCCGCAGCATCGTCACATGGCTAATCGTCATGACTATACTCATGCTCGTTGCCAGCATTGGCGACTGGTACAGCCGCGATTACGACTACAACGGCCACGCCGCCCGCGCCGGCAACGACCTTCGCCACCAACTCGGGCAACATCTGCGCCGCATTCCCTTGCAAGACCTCTACCGCAGCCGCTCAGGCAACACCGCCGCGACCATAGCCGGCAACGTCGATGACGTCATCAACTACACCATGACCGTATCTCTGATGCTCGTTGCCGCCATCGTCACGCCCACTGTCGTCGCACTCGTCGCCCTATTCTTTGACTGGCGACTGGGGCTTGCCTTGCTTATCCTCTTTCCCGCCGTCATCCCCATTTACCTGTGGGTACGCCCGATGATGACCCGCCACAAAGCAGAACAAGCTGCTGCCAGCAGTCACCTCAATGCCGAAATCGTCGAATACACCCAAGGCTTGCCCGTCCTCAAAGCCGCCACCTGCGTTGGAGACAAATCCGCGCGTTTCATCAGCGCCGCCAAAGCCGTCGAAGACCTGCAAATCAAATCCCTGCGCGACGAATCCGTACCCAATTTACTACTCGCGTCTGCCATCGAAATCGGCATGCTGCTCGTCGTCGCACTTGGCCTATGGCAAGTCAGCCACGGCGACATATCGCTGATGCTGCTCACCGCCCTAATGGTCGCCATCATCCGCTTTGCCGAACCGCTCAGCGTCTTCCTCAGCATGATGAGCATCTTTGAAATGGTGCATGCCGGCTACAACCGCCTGCAAGACCTGCGCGACATCGAACCCTTACCGCAAGCGCAACCCGTACAAACCCCAAGCCAATACCACATTGACTTCCACGACCTCAGCTTCACCTACGCCGGACAAAGTGACACCGCACTAGAGAGCATCAACCTGCACATCCCCGCCAACGCACTCACCGCACTCGTCGGCCCATCAGGCTGTGGCAAAACCACCCTCATCCGTATGCTGATGCGCTACGCTGACCCGCAACAAGGCAATGTAGCCATCGGCGGCATCGACATCCGCCACATCGAACCCGAAACCCTCAACCGCCTCATCGCCGTCGTATTCCAAGACGTGTACCTATTCGACGACACCATCCTCGCCAACATCCGCATGGGCAGAGCCGATGCCAGTGAAGCAGACATCATCGCCGCCGCCAGAGCCGCACAATGCCACGACTTCATCGAGCGCCTGCCCGATGGCTACCAAACCCGCGTTGGCGACATCGGCAACAACCTATCCGGCGGCGAAAAACAACGCATCTCCATTGCCCGCGCCCTGCTCAAAGACGCGCCCATCATCATCCTCGATGAACCTACCGCCGCACTCGACACACACAGCGAACTCGCCGTCCAGCACGCCATCGATGCACTGGTACAAAATAAAACCGTCATCGTCATCGCGCACCGCCTATCAACCATCGTCGCTGCACAGCAAATCATCGTTCTCGACAACGGTCAACTCATCGAACAAGGCTCACATAGCGAATTACTGACGCAAAACGGACGCTACGCTAGACTGTGGCAAACGCAGCAGTAACAATATGAATTATTGACCTAAATTTTATGCAAAGTTATAATATATTTCTTCCAAAACAGAGTATTAACAATGAAATCAATGTTCCCCGAACACTTCAGTCTATCTGAAGAAGAAATTGAAAAATTATGGGATAACGCATTATTTGTTTTTGATACTAATACACTACTTAATTTATATAGATATTCAGATAAAACAAAAAATGTCTTTTTGAAAATACTAGAAAAATTAAAGAAAAGAATTTGGGTATCAAATCATACAGCAAATGAATTTTTCACTAATAGACTTACTGTTATATCTGAACAAAAAAAAGCTTATGAAAACGCCATACAGAAAATAGAAGAGATAAAAGGTATATTTGAAAAAGATAAATCACACCCTTTCGTTAGCAAAAAAAATTTTGATGCTTTTTCAAGCTGTGTGAAAAATATCTGTAATGAACTAAGAAGCAATGCAGAACAGCAAGGTAAAAAAATTAACAAAGATGATACTTTAACAAGAATTGCTGAGTTATTTTCAAAAAATATAGGAGAACCACTAAATTTAGAAACCGTTGAAAAAATAGAAGAGGAAGGTAAAAATAGGTTTGAAAAGCAGATTCCTCCTGGGTATAAAGATAATAAAAAAAATGAAAATAATTTTGGAGATCTGATTATTTGGAATGAAATTATAGAGAAATCAAAAAATGTTGAAATACCTATAATCTTCATTACTGATGATGAAAAAGATGATTGGTGGCATATTTTTGATGGTAAAACATTAGGGCCAAGAAAAGAACTAATAAAGGAATTTAAAGATAAAACAGGCCAACTTTTTCATATGTATAAATCCTATACATTTATAAAGCATGCCAGCAATTATCTCGAAGAAAAAATTGATGAAAAGACTATTAATGAAGCAAGAAGTGTAGGCGAAATCCTTGAAAGAAGAAATAATGAAATAGAATTAACACAAAGAAAACGATCTCTTTTCTCTAATAAAATGAGATTCAGAGAAAATGAAAACTTCAATGATCCTGATTTGGAAAAAAGATATTACTTTGAAAATAAACATAGGATAAGACTCTTAGAACTTGAAATCAGGGAATTAAAAATGAAAAAAGATTTTTTAACGCAGAGATTTTTCCATTTAGAAAAAGAAATTGATAAATTAAATGAAACAGGAAATAATCGTGAAGCGGATGAAAAATACCGAGAAGTTACTACGATAAAATCAAGAATTTTTAGTATTGATAATAAAATCATGGATTGCAATGCAGAAATAAACAGAATTAATAACAATTCATTATTTGAACGAAATAATCAAATATTGTTTTGAATGCATAAGTCAAGTTCTTCAGATAAGTACTGCTATATAAACCAAAAATTGCACCAAACAAATCACCACCGACGAACTCGACTTGGTTAGCGGGTTATTTTCCGGCTACCGCGACTTTTGTCAGGCAAGCGTTGACCCGCAAAAGGAACAAGCTTTTCTCGCGGAACGCCTGCAAAACAACGAATCCATCATCCTTTGCGGCTTACAAGATGACCAGCCTATTGCATTCGCACAAATTTACTTCACCTTCTCATCTGTTGGCTTAAGCAAGATGTGGGTTATCAATTACCTGTACGTTGCCAAAAGCCACCGCAACCAAGGCATCGGCAAAATTCTGCTGCAAGACATCGAGCAGCGTGCGCGAGATGCGGGTATTGCCGTATTGAAAATTTCTACCCAAGTCGGTAACGAAACGGGCAATCACTTGTACCCCGCACTGGGCTTTAACCTCAATACAGCATTCAATCATTACGGCAAAAAACTTTAAGGACAAACCCATGCCTATACAACAAATGGCGTTTTACCAAGCCAAACTGAATTATGAAATGGACTCGTGGGATGTGTTTGTCGCGCTCAACGAGGGGCAAAATATCGTGGTTGTGGATGGACGCAGCAGTGAAGCCTTTGCCAAAGAGCATATTCCAGATGCCATCAACATTCCGCACCGCACGATCTCGCAAGACACACCCGCACACCTCGACAAAGCACCGGTATATGTGACTTACTGTGACGGCATTGGTTGTAATGCCTCAACCAAAACCGCGATAAAAATGCTCGCGCTCGGTTTTCAGGTCAAGGAACTGATCGGCGGATTAGACTGGTGGAAACATGATGGCTACGCCACTTCAGGCGAAAAAGCACAATCAGGTACGGTGGTTGACTGTGGCTGTGATGGCTGATACAGCTGGCGCTTATATAGTGCCCTTTTGATTTTATCGGCAACTTTCAATATTTGCTCTATCACGCCCACAAAGAATTGATATTCACATGGTATAGAATGCTTACACAATAAGTTAGCTCTCTAGAATTTATTGCAAGGATACTCTATGCCACTTAATCCATTCTCTGCACTTCCCGATCCCGATGGTTCTTTAGCGTATTTCGAGCAACTCAAAGAACTGAGTGAAGCATACTGGGCTGGAATGACTCTTGATCCAAATCTCTATGGCCTGCAAATCCAGCCCGGTACACGATGGCGTGATGGCCTCGATGAACAGTCGCTGGACGATTTCCAGCAAGCACTCGGTATGACTTTTCCCGAAGACCTGAAAAACTACTATCGCACCATGAACGGGCTGGATAAGCCGGCAATCAATCTTTACGGAACAGACGGCAGCTCGCCCATTTATCGCGCCCCGTTCTACGCCTACCCTGACGATCTGGACACCATTAAATCCTATATTCACTGGATTTATGAAAGCAATGGAATTGATGGAAACCCATCAGCCCATCCTGACATTCCGCAAATTTTCCCTGTTTGCGGGCATCGCTTCCTCATTCTTGATGGCCGCGGGCAAGTGCTATCGATGTACGGCGACGACATCATTTTTTGGGCTGATAACATCTGTAAGCTGCTGGCCTGTGAAATATTTTCTGCATTCGTACCAGAGCCACGCTTCAATAGCGATCCACAGCGAGCCAAGTCTGTGCGCCACTGGTTGGAAAGTAGCACGCGCCGCTAAAACGGTAATGAATATTATTCTTAAATATATTGCGTTCACACTTCTCCTGCTCTACCATCAACTTGCAAACTTTCCAAAGGAGAACACAATGAAAAAACGTAATCTAGTCCTCGCTGTATTGGCAACTGTTGCTACTCCACTGACTTTTGCTCATGGTACATGGGTCGCCGAGCGTATCGGTGAACCAACCATTGTATTTGGTGAAGGTGCGAGTGATGATCCTTACAACCCCGATAACGTCGTCTATATCCAAGGTTTTGATGCGCTGGGCCAGGAAATCGATATCCCACTCAACAAGCATGAGAAAAACATCAGCTTTGGTGCAGGCGCAGAGTACGGCAGTGTGGCCTACGTTATGGATAATGGCTACTGGACCGAGCAAGCCGATGGCGAGTGGGTCAACAAGCCAAAAAATGAAGTAGAAAATGCCAAGCGCGGCGGTCACTACATCAAAACAGCATTTAGCGTTATGGAAGAAGGCCAAATGCCGGATCTTAACCTGCTCAAAGAAGTTCCTTTGCTGATTGCACCGGATAGCGACGTACAGCACAGCAAAGCCGGCGACAAAGTCGACATCATCGTGTACTTTAATGGCGAGCCTTTGGCCAATGCCAAGGTTGAAAATGACTTTGTGAACGCCGAAGGTGAAGTAGTTGCCGAAACCGACAAAAACGGCAAAGCCAGTGTCGAAGTACGCAATAAAGGCCTAAACGTCTTCGCCGTCCACCAC
Source organism: Cardiobacteriaceae bacterium TAE3-ERU3 (assembly GCA_019218315.1). Classification (NCBI taxonomy): domain Bacteria; kingdom Pseudomonadati; phylum Pseudomonadota; class Gammaproteobacteria; order Cardiobacteriales; family Cardiobacteriaceae; species Cardiobacteriaceae bacterium TAE3-ERU3. Next base: position 394,665 of record JAHUUI010000001.1, read on the forward strand.
AGCATTGATGCGCCAAAAGACGAGCAGGACAAAGGTGAGAAAATTGGCTACACCGCCACTCTGTCCTTTGTAAACGAGCATGCAGACCACTAATTCAGTCTCGCTCTCTGAAGCCGTTGCCTACAAGCAGCGGCTTTTTTACATTCTATTGATGGCTTTGCAAAATCTGTAGCAATGCGTAAGCATGCGCACGCGGCAAGTAGCGCAGCTGCATCGGTGCATTGAGCTTTGCCGCGCCAAGTGTGTCGGCGAGCAGGTTGGCCATTTTATAGTGCCGATCGAACGGATTACTGTTGATTTGCACCGCCTGAATGTGGGCTACATCAACCATATACCAGCGCCGCCACAGCCAGCCATCCCGCTAAATTAACCAGCCATCACGCTCAAGTTGCCAACCGGCAAATGCAACGCGGCGACAAGCGGCAAAGTAGTTCAGGGGTAACAACGCTAACCATAGCCCAAATAGCGTCCAGTAGTAGATCACGCTGCCCTCATGCTCACCTTGAAAAAGCCACCACAAAAACGCAAGTGATGCCAGCATCACCAACCATAGCAAGCTATAGCGGATAAAAATGCGCCGATCAGCTTTAGGGTGCAGTGGATTGATTGCCCGCTCAAGTGGGTTGGTATGCGTCCAGCGCTTGAGTAACTCACCCATCGTTTCCACGTCTGCAAGCGGTACCAACTCACGAATTCCTCGTGACCCACCGTTTTTTAGCTTCACAGCGGTGACCGCAGTATCAATGTGCAGCGCATAACGTCGCAACCAGCGGTGAAATGGATTTTGTACGATACGCCAGCACTGGATTTTTTCACGTGGCACATGGCTTTCAACTTTAGTCAGCAAGCCGCGGCGCTGGGTGATATGGCTATCGCTGTCACTCAAATAAAAATGGCTATGCCCGAGAAAAGCGGCAAGAATGGTTGAGAACTTGCCAAGCAGCACAATAGTAGCGACTACTACCAATGCGCTCAGCCACCAAAAGCTTGCCTGATGCCACAGCTCACCTTCAACGACCATCTTGGGCATATCATTACTCAGCCAATCATCAACCCCAAGCATCACCATCAACAGCGTCAGAAAGCCACCCCATGCCAGCCCTGCATTGCTGATTAGCCCATAACGCAGCACCTCCATATGCGACAGTGGCAATAGATTATCGCTCTCCTGAGCACGCTCATCAGCATGATGATACTGCTCAATCAGGCGCTCAAACGCACGCGCATCATCAAGTGATAACACCCGCAGCAGTGCTTCCGAGCGCTTACCGTTACCCGCCGACTCAAGCCGCACTTCCGCAACACCAAGCCAACGGTGTAATAACGTACGGTGCAGAGTCACATTATGCACTTTGTGCAGTGGTACATAGCGCGTCATGCGGAACAGGATGCCATAGTGGATCACTACGTCACCATCGTGGATACAAAAACGGTAAGTGAGAAAATGAAGTACTGAACCCAGCACAATGAACAAGCCAATCGCCACAACCACCCACAACGTCTGTACATTATGGAACTGCGACCACAATGCAATAGAAATAGGAAAAATCCACTGAATCACCAGCCCCGTGAGGATAAACAGCCACGAATGCCGATGGAGGCGGCGCATATCATGCGCGCCCAGTACTGTCGCCAGATCATCCGAACAGATGTGGCCCGCAGTAGATACGCTTTCTTGCGGAGATTCATTCTGCTTGATATTAATGCCTTTAAGCACGATCACGCTCGATCAATGTATAACGAATTTCTTCCGCACTTTCGAGTGACAAGCCAGCGAGTTTGATTGCGGGCAAAGCTGAACCAGAAGTAAACACGGTCAACGTGGCCAAGCCTAATCGCCGTGCCAGTGGCGAGCGCTGAATATCAACGTATTGCACCCGCGCACGGGTCACACGCGTATCATTACGCCAAAAGATGCCTGTACGCACAGCAAATACGTGTGCATTGAGCTCATATGTCGTATAACGATAGCGTAGCTTCGATAGCCCGATCCATAGCGCGACAAAGATGACTAGCTGAGTCAAGGCGACCAAAAGCGTATTGCGCAATAAGTCGGGCAAGTGATAAAAAATAAGCGCTATCAGCCAATACAGCGCTGTTAACAGCACAGGAACCAACAAAACAACGGGTAATAAAGCAATACGGATTTGCATCAGCGCTGCTTTGGGCAAAGCCTGAAAATCAAGTGAATGGGTTGGCATACGATATCCAGCAGTGAGCATTTAATTTCAGCCTGCAGTCTATCGCAAAGCACCCTGAGTATTTATAAAGCATTAAAAAGGCGAGTCATCTCTCGATTTTAAATTTCATACAAGGCGCATTGATGCAGGCAGTACAGCAAGACAATACAACGATGTATAAAGTTTAAAGGTGCAATTTCCTGAGTGGTACATGCCTTGCCAATGGCAAAGCTGATACGCATGCCGCCATTATCCATCACCTGCAACAGCCGGGTTAAAGTCGCCAATCCTGACCGAGCTTGCGCGACATCGCGGGTATCGAGATACTCCCCGAATGGATTGGTGACGATACGCATGGATTGCACGGTGTAGCCTTTGGCCTGCAAAGCAGTGGCTATACGCTGGCATTGCTGCTGCGCGTCAGCCAATACGTCTGCCCATGTGCCGTCATCTTTGCTCAATGTGATGAAAGTGGTGATGATACGAACCCGACACAAGCCAGCGTCATGAATATTGCTGGTCATGACATTTCCGTGATTTGCAAATTATGGTTATTAATCGAGGATGACTAGTGTGTGATGCGGAGATTTTGTGCAGTTTGCGGCAATATAACGAGCCCATGCCCCTGTTGCCAACCGATACTGACCTGCTCGGCTGCGCTGATATTGCGCGCAGCAAGTGCGGAAAAGGGTTGCAGGCCGTCAGCGGGGGCTTCCCAGCGTAAGCCGCTGTAGTGCATACCACTGAGTGGTGTGAGGGCAAAGACGCTGACTTTTTCACCCTCAGCCAGCTCGCAATCGAGTGTTGCGCTGTTCAAATAAGCGATATGCTGTACTTTTCCCCAAACCAATGCGGATAGACCAAAGTGTGGCAACACCCACAGGTTGCCAAAGGTGTGATCGAGTTCACCACCCAAGCCGCCGATGACACTTAGCACTTCGGCCTGCGGATAGTTATTTTCGACAATCGCAAGTGCGAGTTCGAAGTCGGTAGCGTCTTTGTCTTCAGGATGGGTTTGCCGCGGCACGTCAGCATAGCGTTGCTGCAAATCCGTATCGGCGCTGTCGAAATCACCGATCCATAAGTCCGGCATTACGCCCAAAGCAGCAGCGTGGCACATACCGCCATCAACCGCGATAACGATATCATGTTCAGCGACTGACCAGCTTGGCGCAGCATAGTCACCAGCGAGCAGTAGCCAAACTTTCATCGCAGGGTTTTCACAGCCAGTCGCGCGGCACGAGATAATCGTGCAAGCGAGCCTCGGCACTGTCTGCTTCCGGGCTGTACGCATATTCAAAGCGAACTTCCGGCGGCAAGCTCATTAAGATGGATTCGGTACGCCCGCCACTTTGCAGGCCAAAGTGAGTGCCACGATCATAGACGAGATTAAATTCAACATAGCGACCACGGCGATATTTCTGGAAATGGCGTTCGCGTTCGCCGTAGGCAGTATCCTTGCGTTTACGCACAATCGGCAAATAAGCGTCGATATAGGCATCACCAACGTCTTGGGTAAATTGGCGTGCTTCATCAAAGGGTAATTCATTGAAATCATCAAAGAACAGACCGCCGATACCGCGTGTTTCTTGGCGGTGCGGCAGGTAGAAATATTCATCACACCATTTTTTAAAGCGTGGATAGAGGTCACCATCATATGGAGCACAAGCATCAAACGCGGTTTGATGCCAATGGCGGCAATCTTCGTCAAACGGGTAATACGGGGTAAGATCGAAGCCGCCACCAAACCACCAGTCACGAACTTTTTCTGCATCTTTAGCGACAAATAGGCGGATATTGGCATGGCTGGTCGGCACATAAGGATTGCGCGGATGAATAACCAGAGACAACCCCATCGCTTCAAAGCCACAGCCGGCAAGCTCAGGGCGCTTTTCCGTGGCACTTGGCGGCAAATTTTCACCACGTACTACCGAGACGTTCACACCGCCTTGCTCGATCACATCGCCACCTTTCAGAACCATGGTTCTGCCATGCCCAATCAAGCCGCGTTCTGTTGGTGGCTTTTCCCATGCGTCTATTGCAAAGGATTTGCCGTCCTCGGCTGAAAGTGCGTCGGTAATGCGCTGTTGCAGATCGAACAGGAAGGTGGCGAATGCCGCGCTGTTTTGCAGGTTCATAGGAGATTCCTCAATTGTTTCCTTGGGGCATATAAATATCGTAACGGGTATTCGGTGCATCAAGGCTATGGTGCGGCTTTTCATTGCCGACATACGGCGCGCCTTGTGGCCGCTTGACGACCACGCGATGCTTTGCGTGCTTCTGCGCATGGCCTAGCAATGCAGCACCGTCAGTTTCTTCGCCACCAAGCAAGCTATGCAAGGCTTGCATGTGCTTTTTGACCTTGGCTTTCTTACGCCGCTCGGGGAACATTGGGTCGAGATAAACCGCATCAAAATCTGCACTGAGAACAGCCTTACTGTCGCCACTGTGCAGCGTCAAACGCGCGGCCACATCAGCCAACTGTGGTGCTTGCCGGGCTTGTAGCAAGCCTTGCTCGAGCAAGAAGGCAAGGTAAGGATTGCGCTCGATCATAGTGACGTGAAAACCACGATAAGCGAGCAGCCACGCATCACGCCCCCAACCGGCTGTGACGTCTGCAATCGTGCCGCCATTCATGTTTTTAAACGCTTTGGGTAGATATTCCTTACCACCGCGATAGCGGTAATACGGATCAGCGAAGTCGATGGTCAGCGGGCTGTGGCGCTGTTCGCGGTCATGCAGAGCAAACAAGCCGTCTTCGCCACGCGTCAGGTAATGTGCTTGCGGCAGTTCGTCCACGCTGGCGGCGCTATTGGCTGTAATACCTTGCGGCACATCACCGACAAACCACAACACCATCAGTCGTTAGCGTTGTGTATGTCGCTGGATTTATCCAACGGGCTGATACGGGCGCGCTTTTTATCTTTACGCGATTCAAGTAGGCGAGCGAGATACGCTTCGTCGATATCGCCCGTGACGTAGCAGCCATTAAACACCGAGCAATCGAATTCTTCCGGCAAGCAATGCTTAGTTTCCATGCAGGCGTCGATCAGGTCGGGCAGGGTTTGATAAATCATGCGGTCTGCGCCAATCGCCACCGCGACATCTGCTTCTTCGCGCTGCCATGCAATCAGTTCTTCATGGGTCGGCATATCGATACCGTACACATTAGGGAAGCGTACTGGTGGTGCGGCTGAAGCAAAATAGACTTTTTTTGCGCCGGCATCACGTGCCATCTGAATAATCTGCTCACTGGTGGTACCACGCACGATCGAATCATCGACAAGCAATACGTTCTTGTTGCGGAATTCGAGGTTGAGGGCATTGAGCTTTTGGCGTACTGATTTTTTACGCTGAGCTTGCCCCGGCATGATAAACGTACGCCCAATATAGCGGTTCTTCATAAAGCCTTCGCGGAATTTAACCCCGAGCGTGTTGGCGAGCTCCATTGCTGAGCTGCGGCTGGTATCAGGAATAGGCATGACGACATCGATATCGTGGTCCGGCCATTCTTTCATGATGCGTTCAGCGAGCTTTTCACCCATGCGCAGGCGCGCTTTATAGACGTTAATGCCGTCGATGGTTGAGTCAGGGCGCGCAAAATAAACATACTCGAAAATGCATGGCGCACGCCGGGTTTTTTCGGCACATTGCTGGGTAAACAGCTCGCCATCTTTGGTGATGATTACTGCTTCACCGGGGTCAACATCGCGCAGCAAACTGTAGCCCTGCGTGTGCAATGCAACGCTTTCCGAAGCAATCATATATTCTTTCTTGCCATTTTCAGCAACACGCTCACCGAACACCAATGGGCGAATACCATTAGGGTCACGGAAGGCAATCAATCCATAATCACTAATCAGCGCTATCGCCGCATATGCACCGCGTACACGCTGATGGGTTTTGCTGATCGCTTGGAAGACAACTTCTGGCGTCGGGCGGAATGATTGCTGTACTTGTAACTCGTGCGCCAGGACGTTGAGCAGTGCTTCAGAATCCGAGCTGGTGTTGATGTGGCGAAAATCACTTTCGTAGATTTCCTTAATCAGCTCTTCAGTATTGGTCAGGTTGCCGTTGTGCGCCAAAGCAATACCGTAGGGGGAATTAACATAAAGTGGCTGTGCTTCAGCTGAGCTGGACGTACCTGCAGTCGGATAACGCACATGGCCGATACCGTAATGCCCGATAAGGCGCTGCATGTGCTTTTCGCGGAAGACGTCACGCACCAGCCCATTGCTTTTACGCAGATAGAAATGCCCTTGATCACAAGTCACAATCCCAGCCGCGTCCTGTCCGCGGTGCTGCAGAACGGTCAGCCCATCATAGAGCGCCTGATTGACGTATCCCTGACCTACTATGCCAACAATGCCACACATACCTGCTCCCGTACGCGAAAAAACGCAATTATAGCAACTGCTCTTTACTTGCGCACACCAACAATAAAACACATTTCAAAGCCTACCCAATTCATTGGCCTTAGCCCTTTGTGAACGGATCTTAATTAAATGATAAAGCGCCGTAAATACATCAATTAAGCACTACAAGAGCCGTCGTACGCTTAAAACTTCAGGTAGTGCGCTAACAAAAACCACGATCAGAAATCATCATGTTTACTTTTAGTTATATGGTGTTAAATTTTGTGAAAAACATCCTTGTTATTATCTAAATTTTTTATAAAATATGTGTAAATCATTTTGAGCTCGTGGCGAACCCTTGCTCACTCAGCGTGATTAAGACACGGAATTTTTATCAATAACGCTTAACAAAAGGAATACATGCACCATGTTCTCACCTACTTTTGATCCGTTAGATAACCTATGGCTATCCGCGGCCGTTGCCGCAGTGCCCATTGTTCTGTTTTTGCTTGGCCTGACGGTTATGAAAATGAAGGGCATCAACGCAGCATTAATGACGCTGGTAGTCACGCTTGCGCTCTCATTTGTACCGTTTCATATTCCTGCTGATGCAGCAATAGCAGCCGTCGTCCAAGGTGTCGTCCAAGGCATGTGGCCAATTGGCTATATCATCATTATGGCTGTGTGGCTGTATAAATTAACCGTCAACTCCGGTAAATTTGAAGTCATTAAAGCGAGCCTCGCCATGGTGTCTGCCGACCAGCGCGTACAGTTGCTGCTGATAGCTTTCTGCTTCGGCGCTTTCCTCGAGGGTGCAGCCGGTTTTGGTGTACCTATCGCGATTTGTAGCGTGATGCTCGCCGCACTCGGCTTCCATCCCCTCAAAGCTGCAATGCTGTGCCTGATCGCCAATGCAGCATCCGGTGCATTTGGTGCCATTGGTATTCCAGTCGCGATTATCGACACTTTCCATCTTGAAGGCGTCACCGCGATGGACGTCTCACGGACCACCAACACCACATTGCCATTCATTACTGCGAGCTTGCCATTCCTGATGGTGTGGATTCTCGATGGCTTCAAAGGCATCAAGGAGATTTTTCCCGCGCTACTGGTTACTTCCGGCGTCTTTACCATCAGCCAGATGGCTGTGGTACAGTTCATGGGTCCTGAGCTGGCGGACATCTTGCCTCCGCTGTTGTCTCTGATTGCATTGGCTGCACTGTCTACCCAGTGGCAACCGGCCAATATCTTCCGCGTTGCCCCACAAAGCGAAGAAGAAAAGCAGCATGAGGCATATACATTTAAAGAAATCTTAAGTGCATGGGCGCCGTTCTACATGCTCAGTGCATTCGTGATTATTTGGAGCTTGCCAGCGTTTAAAGCAATGTTCGCGCCCGGTGCGCCACTATCATTCACCAACCTCGGCTGGACACTGGCACAGCATGACGAAAGCCGTATTGCGATCAATTTAGGCCTGCTTAACTCGACCGGCACCGCGATTTTGCTCGCCGTCATTGCCACTATCCTAATTTCTGGCAAAAATCTTGGCATCTCACAAGCATTGAGCGACCTTAAAAAGACCGTCAAAGAATTGTGGATTTCCATCGCCACTATTTCCTGCATTCTCGCTATTGCCAAGCTTGAAACCTACACAGGCATGACTAATGCACTTGGTGAAGCAGTATCTGTCACTGGTAGTGTATTCCCGCTTCTCTCACCAGTACTCGGCTGGATTGGCGTATTTATGACTGGTTCAGTAGTCAATAACAACACGCTATTCGCGCCGATCCAATCCATCGTCGCGCACAATTTGGCGATTGATCCATCGCTGCTGGTTCAAGCCAATACCACCGGCGGCACCATGGCCAAGCTGGTTTCTCCACAATCTATTGCCATTGCAACCGCAGCTGTTGGGCAGTCCGGTCAGGAATCCAGCTTGCTCAAGATGACACTGAAATATAGTGTCGGCCTGCTGGTATTCGTGTGTATTTGGACATTCATTCTCGCCACATTCGTGTATCAATAAACCAGCTGAAACCGGTTGTAAAAAAGCCTGCAAGGTATACGCCTTGCAGGCTTTTTCATGGGCTGTACTTGAGGCTGATTATTGATATTGCCAAGTTGTACCATCAACGCCGTCTTTAATCACCACACCAGCCGCATTAAGCTGGTCGCGGATCGCATCAGCGCGGGCAAAGTCCTTATTCTTCTTCGCTTCAGCACGTTCATCAATCAGGGCTTCGATTTGTGCAGCATCCATACCGCCTTCACGCTGCTCACCTTTAAGCATTTCGGCCGGATCACGCTGTAACAATCCCAAACGACCACCAAGCTGATATAAAGTCGCGGCTAGCATCTTTGCTTCCTCGCCATCAGCCTTGTTCAAAGCGCGTGCGAGATCGAATAAAACCGATAAAGCCTTGGGCGTATTGAAGTCATCATTCATTGCTGCGACAAATTCAGCTTGATGAGGCGCTGAAATCTTATCCACAAAGTTATCCACAGGGTGATTGAGTAGCGCTGTATACAGGCGAGTCAATGCACGCTTGGCCTCATTCAGCCCTGCATCGCTGTAATTGAGTGGCCCGCGGTAATGACTACCTAGCATGAAGTAGCGAATAACCTCCCCATCAAATTGCTCAAGTACGTCACGTACGGTAAAGAAGTTACCCAACGACTTGGACATTTTCTCATTATCAATCTGCACAAATCCGTTATGAATCCAATAGTTAACGGTTTCATGGCCGCAGTCGGCTTCGCTTTGTGCAATTTCGCATTCATGATGCGGAAATTTGAGATCCATGCCGCCACCGTGAATATCAAAACGCTCGCCCAAAGCATCAGAACTCATCACCGAACATTCGATATGCCAGCCTGGGCGTCCATTGCCCCAAGGTGATGGCCAACTTGGTTCATCAGGCTTAGCACTTTTCCACAGGACGAAGTCCAGCGGATCGCGCTTGTCGCTATTCACTTCGATGCGTTCGCCGGCGCGTAAATCATCGAGATTGCGATTGGACAGTTTGCCGTAGCCGTCGAAACTGCGCACGCTGTAATAGACGTCTCCATTGTCAGCTGCATAGGCATGGCCTTTTGCGATCAAGCGCTCAATCAGCGCGACCATGCCGTCAACGTATTGCGTCGCACGCGGCTCAGCGTCAGGGGATTGGCAGCCCAGTGCAGCTTCATCTTCGTGCATCGCAACGATAAAGCGCTCAGTGAGTTCGCCGATGGTTTCATTGTTTTCCAATGCGCGCTTGATGATCTTGTCGTCAATATCGGTAATATTGCGGATAAAAGTCAGTTCGTAGCCCTCACTACGCAAATGACGCGCAATGGTATCGAAAACGACCATCACCCGTGCATGACCAATATGGCAGTAGTCATATACGGTCATTCCGCAAACATACATCCCGATTTTGCCGTCTTGTAGCGGGGTGAAGGTTTCTTTTGTTCGGGTCAGACTGTTATAAAACTGCAATGCGCTCATGGTGGCTCTCTGTAATCAAGATAGATTCTGCTAGTATAGCAAGCGTCAAAGCAGCCGGCACGGCTGTATCTATCACGTTAAAGGATTAGGATATAACCATATGCGCAAAATATTGCTCACTGCCTTACTCTTCGCAGGTCAAGCAGCCATTGCTTCGCCATGGGTCACCCTGCACACCAATCAAGGCGACATCGTACTCGAGCTCGACGAGGACAACGCACCGGCAACGGTTAATAACTTCGTCACTTACGTCAAAGACGGCTTTTACGATGGCACCGTCTTTCACCGTGTGATCCCCAATTTCATGATCCAGGGCGGTGGATTTGACGCTGCATTAGAGAAAAAGCCAACTCGCGCACCAATTGCCAATGAAGCGCATAATGGCCTCGCTAATGACCGTGGTACGATTGCCATGGCGCGCACCAGCAATCCTCACTCAGCCACCGCGCAATTCTTTATCAACGTCAAGGACAACAGCTTCCTTAATAAAGGCGCGAGTGATCCGTATGGCTATGCGGTATTTGGCAAAGTCATCAAAGGGATGGACGTCGCCGATGCGATCAGCACAACGCCAACCGGTGCAAAAGGCCCATTCCGGCAAGACGTGCCACAGCAAACCGTCACCATTGAGTCAGCGGAGCTGAGCGAGACTGACCCACTCAATCCAGAACAAGATACATCCGAACAACCCACAACTTAAACTTAAAGGAAAAACCATGATCCGTTTCCACACCAATAAAGGCATCATCGACATCGAGCTGGATTTCGACAATGCACCTGTCACAGCCAAAAACTTCCAGCAGTACGCTGAAGACGGCTTTTACAACGGCACCATTTTCCACCGCGTTATTCCGGGCTTCGTCCTGCAAGGTGGCGGCATGGAACCAGGCATGAAAGAAAAGCAAACTCGCGCGCCAATTGAAAATGAAGCTGACAACGGGCTTAAAAATGATCGCGGTACATTGTCCATGGCACGCACTCAGGACCCACATTCAGCCAGCTCACAGTTCTTCATCAACCTCGTGGATAATGCTTTCTTGAACCACAGTGGCAAGAATATCCAAGGCTGGGGCTACGCCGTTTTTGGTAAAGTCGTTGACGGTATGGACGTTGTCGACAGCATCGCCAAAGTCAAAACTGGCCGTTTTGGTATGCACAGCGACGTCCCAACTGAAGACATCGTTATCGAGCGTACTGAGATCATCTAATTTCTCATCAGTGAAGAGCTGTAACGGCTCTTCCTCTTTAGAGATAGTAAAAAGGCGGCCGTGATGGTGATCATCACGGCCGCCTTTTTCATTATAGTGAGTAAACTGGCTTTTATTGATAAACGATCTCACCCTTCGGTGCATACTGATTCACGTCCAGTGGCGAGTGGCTTTCGATGTAGTCTTTCAGTACTTCAGCATCAACAAACCCGCTATTGACGTAGCCCGCATGCTGGCTGAGGTCAGGATAGCCATCACCGCCGACAGCATTAAAGCTCGGCACGCTGAAGCGATAAGTTTCGCCGTCCTGTAATGGCTTGCCGCCAATGCGTACGTTGCTTACACCATTTTTACCAACGGTCATCGCGATATTGGCAAACTGGGCATACGCTCCGGTATCAGTAGGCATCAAGGCAACCTCATTGAGGTAATCGCGTACTTCATCACCACGCATATCCACATAACCAACTGTGTTACCGAACGGCTGTACCTTGAGGACGTCTTTATAAGTCACGTCACCGGCTTCAATTGAGTCACGTACGCCGCCAGAATTCATTACCCCAAAATCGGCTTTGACGCGCTCCATTTGCGCTTTAGCAATCAAGTGAGCAAGGTTAGTCTGCTTAAAGCGTACCTGATCACGATCACCTTCGAGCTTGCCGTTGGTCTTGCCAATGACGGTGTTCAGTTCCGCCTGTCCCTTTTCCTGATACGGAGTGAGGAAAGCAAGCATTTCTTCATCAGCAGGAATTTCTTCTTCAATAAAGACGCGCTGCTTTTCACCATTTACCTCAACTTTCTTCTTGAGATTGACCGGAATCAGGCGATATTCAACCAGCGTCAGCTCACCGTCTTTAAAGGTGTAGTCCGCACGCCCAACGTATTTGCCCCATTCATGCGCTTGCACAATCCACGTCCCATTTTGCTGGTCTGGCTTGCAGTCAGCACCTGGCTTGAAGTTTGCATCGTAGCGGTGATTGTCACCCGGCTCCATACAGACCGGCTCTTGAGAGTGCCCACCAACAATCATATCGAGTTTGCCCGGCGGCAATGCGCGTGCCAACGTCACGTCACCCGGTGCATTCACACCATGCTGCCCATCTTGATAATGCCCCATGTGGGTGACGGCGAAAATCAAATCTGGCTTGACCTTGTCATCGAGCTCAACCAGCACTTTTTTCATTTCTTCGACAGGATTGCGAAACTCAACGCCGCTGATGTATTCAGGGTTACCAATTTTCTGCGTATCTTCAGTGGTCAAGCCAACCACCGCAATCTTGATGCCGTGCTTGTTGAACACATGATACGGCTCAAACATGCGCTTACCGGTCTCGCGGTCATAAATGTTGGCTGAAAGTACAGGGAAACCGGCCCAATCAATTTGCTTGGCCAGCACCGATAAAGCATTATCAAATTCATGGTTCCCAATCGCCATCGCATCGTAACCAATGCGATTCATGCCTTTGAAATCAGGCTCAGCATCTTGTAAATCAGACTCTGGTACGCCGGTATTGATGTCACCACCAGAGAACAGCAAAACTTCCCCGCCTTGCGCGGCAACTTCCTTACGGATACGGTCAATCAGTGTCTTACGCGCAGCCATCCCATATTCACCATGCTCATTGTGCCAAAAGCGGCCGTGGTGATCGTTTGTATGTAACACCGTCAGTTTATACGTCTCATCAGCTTGCCACTGCGGCGATGTCGCACAGCCTGTGCCGAGCAAAAAAGCCAATAATGCGCCACTTTGTAAAACCATAGTCTTCTTTATCGTCATACCAACCTCTGTAACTATCAATATAGTGCTGTCTCACAGCGCAGCCAGCATACGCAAAAAACATCACAAAACCCAGTCAGAAGAAGTAATTTTGCATAAAAAGTTTTGTATGAAATTACCTGCGCCTTTTCATAGTTGATGTACGAGTAATGAACGGTCTGAGATATATAGTATGAGTACACCCAAAATATACCAACCTATAACATAGATAGTATCTATATTTTTATTAAGCAACGAATAATGTTATTCTTGATAACTGGAATTATTTTCAAAATTAGAGGAGCCATCATGAAATTAAAAGCATTAGCCACCGTGGCGACAACAACCATCACCAGCATTGCCTTTGCCCACCCTGGCCACGACCACAGTGACATCTCAGCTGTGCCAATTCATCTGGCCTATTATGGCAGCATCGCTGGTATCGTTGCCTTGGCAGCCTACGGCGTTTATTACATGCGCAAGAAAAGTGCCCAAAAAACCACTCGCAAAGACAGCGAATAAGGAGACCCCATGTTATTCAACCTACTAAATAAGATCGACCAGCGCATCGGCATCACAGAAGCCAGCGCACACTGCGATGTACCTTGCGGCATTTATGACCCAATGCCGGCACAAATTGCCGCCCTTTCTGTACTGCGCTTCCTGCATCAGGCCACCGAGCTCAAAGGCGACAGCCTTGATGACCGCGCCAAGCTGGTTCGTGTCGTACAGATGAAGGAAGAACATGCCGAGAAGGTCAAGCACGAAATCCGCATCATTTGGGGTGACTATATCAAAGGCGACATCCTTGAAAACAACCCTGAATTTACCGACCTTACCCACAATATCATGCTCGCAGGCTCTGCTTGCAAGCAGAATATGGCCGTAGAAAATGGTGAAAAGCTGGTTGATTTGGTCAACAAATTCGCCGAAAAATTCTGGGCAACCAAGAAAGTCGGCACTTATCGCGCCATTTGCCCTTACGAGCCAAAAGTAGAAACTGTTTATCCAAAGCTTGACTGAACTTCGAGATGAATATGTGGCGTTTACGCTGCTATAAAATCAGGGGGCATAGTATGTCCCCTGATTTTTTGCCCGGAGACTTCGTTATTGCATATCGACATCCGTGGCAACACTTGAACATTGGCGACGATGTCGTCATTAACCATGCCATATACGGCATCACCATCAAGCGCATCTGCGCCATTCAAGAACAAGGCTACAGCCTCACCGGCCTGCACCCCGATAGCGTCACGCCGCGCGAAATCGGCATCCAACCCAAAGAAGCCATTCTTGGCAAAGTGCTTTATCACGTCCGCCAGCCACGACAAAGCTGATAAAATGCCAGCGACAATTTCATTATTCATATAGCCATGACCAAAGCCGAAAAAGTCCAGTTCATCATCGATAAGCTGGAAGAAATCTACCCGGATATGCCTATTCCGCTTGATCACAAAGATCCATATACTTTGTTAATTGCTGTGCTGCTCTCGGCGCAAAGTACTGATGTCCGCGTTAATCAGATTACCCCACTGCTGTTCGCCAAAGCCGATAATCCGTATGACATGATCAAGCTTTCTGTCGAAGAAATTCGCGAAATCATCAAGCCCGTAGGCCTATCACCGATGAAAGCCAAAGGCATTCACGGGCTTTCACATATTTTGATAGACGAACATGATGGTGAAGTCCCAGCTGATTTTGCCGCACTCGAAGCACTACCCGCGGTTGGGCATAAAACTGCCAGCGTGGTCATGAGCCAAGCATTTGGTATTCCGGCTTTCCCAGTCGATACCCATATTCACCGCTTGCTGTATCGCTGGGGATTGTCATCAGGTAAAAGCGTGGTGCAGACCGAACGCGATGCAAAGCGCCTGTTCCCGAAAGACAAATGGAACAAGCTACACCTGCAGCTGATCTGGTACGGCCGTGAATACTGCCCGGCACGTGGCTGGAAGATCGAAAAGGACGTCATCTCGCAACAAGTCGCACGCAAAAGTGTACTTAAAGAGCTGGAAAGCAGCAAAACCAAAAGTCGCAAAGTATAAAAAAAGCCCACCATTTGGTGGGCTTTTTTCAGTTCGCGTACGCTTTAGAGTGTGCGATTCTGATTTTTCAATTGATCGCGAATTTCACGCAGCAACAAAATTTCTTCTGATGGCTGTGCTGGTGCCTTATCTTCTTCTTTCTTCATGCGCTCACTGAGCTTGTTCATCGGGATCACGACAAACAGATAAATCGCAATAGAAACGAGGAGGAACTTGACCAATGCAGTGATGATCTGTCCAACTGGGAACAGTACACCGTTCAGCGTAAAGCCAATATCGTCGAAGTTTGGCTCACCGACAGATGCCGCAATCAGTGGATTGATGAAGCTATCAACCAGTCCAGTAACAACAGCGCCAAAAGCAGCACCCATGACCACACCAACCGCGAGGTCAATCGCGTTGCCACGTGCAATGAATTTTTTAAACCCTTGAAGCATAGTATTTCTTGTCCATTATTAAAAAAAAGAAATATAGCAGTATTCCATGATACTGGCAATAAGTATTACCTAATGATCTGTATCGCATATTTTTTATAGATTATTTTCCTAAAATGCTGTTATTACCCCCCAATAATGCACAGATAGATTGACTACAATATTCTGAGTATAAAATTCTTATATAATATCTATTTTTATAAATTTTATGATATGATCGAACAGAGATAGAACATTACTGATGCTTCATTCTCGATGTGTTTCAACAACACATAACCACCTTTGTTTGATAATTATTAAGGATCGCTAGATGTCACAAAAAACCCATATTGGTTTCCTTGGTCCGCAGCCCTATATGAAGGCTGCTATTGATACCATGAATGAACACTTGGTCGTACATGAACTGAATCCAAAAACTTGGTCTGATGAAGAAATGGACGCCATGGCACAAACCTGCTGCGATGAAGGTATCAGTGCTGTTGCCGGCTTCGCACAGAAAGATGCATTCCACCATATTCTGATCAATGAACGTTTGGGCAATACTGTGCCATCACGCCTTGCCTTCCTTTATTGCATGAACAAATACCTAATGCGGACGCTGGAAGCCAACCCATTCTGGTTTGACTACGTTGATCCGATGAACGAAAGCGATGAAGAAATTATTGCCAAAATTACCGAATGGCCTTTCATGCTGAAAAACACTTCGTTGTCCCTTGGTCGTGGTATTTTCAAAATCAAAAATGAAGACGACCTGCGTTCAGTACTGAAGAGCTATCGTGAGGACAAAGAACTTCAAGACCTGATTGCCTATCAAAATGCGGAATACATGAAAGGCATTCCTGAAGACAAACTACCTCCAGTGATCCCGCCTTTCATTGCCGAGCATATGGTCGATATGAATACGGCAGTTGAATACTGCTATGAAGGCTACATTACCGCTGATGGCGAAATCGTACATTATGCGCTCACTGAAGAAGTCTATTTCTCGAACCACCAAGCGCTGGGGTATGTCACTCCACCAATCAGCATTGATGCAGATACTGCGGCCAAGATTGAAGCATGGGTTGATGACTATATGGGCCGCTTTGCTGAGCTGGGCTACGTCGGGCAGTTCTTCAATCTTGAATTCTGGATCATGCCGGATGGCACTATTGCCTTGACTGAGATTAATCCTCGTGCAGCACATAGCTATCACTACAACTACCTATATTCCTTCGGCAATTCACTGTATGAAGACAACCTCAAGCTCGCAGCAACCGGCAAGCGACTTGAAGAAAAAACGCCGTGGCAAAAATGGCGTGATGGTGATGATTTCATCTATACCCTGATTATTCTGCTCACTGCGAACAAGACTGGTAAAGTCAGTGATATTCTCGACTATGACTACGTCCGTCAGCTTGAGGAAGATGAAGGCGTCCTGATTCGCCACACTCGCCAAGCCGATGATGTGCTGACTGAAAACGACATGACAGCCGCAGGCGTGATGTTGCAGCAAATGTGGGTAACCGGCAAAACCAAGCGCGATGTCATTGCCCGCGAGCATGAAGTCCGTGAAAAAATCTTCCGCGATGCCAACGTAGAAGGCCGCGATTACCCGCCGTACTGGTCACTCTAAAGAACAACGGGCCAATAGAAATATTGCCCTGCACATGACCAACCCCACCTTTGCCCGGCAAAGGTGGGGTTTTTAACTGCCCATTTTCATAGCTTATTGTTAATTGCCCATTAACGAACTATTGAGTTGCGCCGCAATATGCTGCAATGCCTCACCACAGCGCTGCAACTCGTCCTTGCTTGCTTCATGCTCCAGCATACTCACCGCAATGCCATAGTTACTTCCAGCACCTGCTGTAGACACTGCAACGCCAACACAAAACATACCGGCACGAACTTGCCCATTATCAAGTGAGTAGCCAGCTGTGCGTACCATATCGAGTTCTTTGTGCAGCGCGGCTTGATCAGCAACAGCGTGTATTGTCAGCGGTGCAGGCCATGGATGCTGCTGTAAAAATACTTCGAGAGTGGCACTATCGAAAGTGGCAAGCATTGCCTTACCGGTTGCCGTATAGATGGCTGGTAAGCTCATACCTAGGCGAAATGTAAACCCCAATGGCGCAAAGCTCTCCCGGCAAGCAAGATAGACGACTTCATCACCTTTGAGCATGGTCAGCGTTAACGTGTATTGTTCCAGCGCCTGCACGTTTTCCATGACTTCATTGAAGCAAACGACAATATCGCGTTGTAGCGGCACAGCTTGCGCCCATGCAAGTAATTTATGACCCAAACGATAGCGATTTGCCGAGTTCCGCGTCAGCCAGCCAAGCTCGGTAAGCGTCTGCAGCAATGCATGCAAGCTGCTTTTTGCCATGCCCAATGCAGCACCAATTTCACCTGCATTTGGAGGCTCCACACAGCCCGCAACATAGTCAATCACACGTTCAGCACGTTGAATTGCAGGTACTTTTATGGCATTCATGCAATTTTATATCCTTATATTTTCTTGACCATACTATCAGTCTAGCTTACTATTAGTTCTTTATAAAGAACTAAGTTCATTATTTGGAACTGGAGTGCATATGGTTGACCTTAAAGACAAGAAACTGTTTCGCGAAGCTTGCTACATCAACGGCAAATGGGTAGAGAGTAAAGAAACCATCGATGTGTTCAATCCCTTTGATGGCAAGCGTATTGGCCATATCCCAGCAATGAGCAAGCAAGATATTACACAAGCCATCGACGCTGCCGAAAAAGCACAAAAAGACTGGGCAGCGAAAACGGCTGCTGAGCGTAGCAAAGTGCTGCGTCGCTGGTTTGAGTTAGTCATGGAACATCAGGACGACCTCGCCAAGTTAATGACCATAGAGCAAGGCAAACCACTCAAGGAAGCTCAAGGCGAAATCGCCTATGCTGCAAGCTTTATGGAATGGTTTGCCGAAGAAGCCAAGCGTATTTACGGCGATACTATCCCCAACAAAGCGCCGAATACTCGCATCACGGTAATCAAACAACCCGTCGGCGTATGCGCTGCAATTACTCCATGGAACTTCCCTTCCGCGATGATTACCCGTAAAGCTGCCCCAGCACTCGCAGCAGGCTGTGCCATGATCGTCAAACCTGCAACCCAGACTCCGTTCAGCGCTTTGGCACTTGCCGAGCTTGCAGAACGCGCTGGCGTTCCAGCTGGTATTTTCAGCGTCATCACTGGTGAATCTGCACCACTGGGCGAAGCGCTGTGTGAGAGTCAAAAAGTACGCAAGCTGTCCTTCACTGGCTCGACTAAAGTCGGCAGCATTTTAATGAAGCAATGCGCGGATACGGTCAAGCGACTGTCGATGGAACTCGGCGGCAACGCCCCGTTTATCGTCTTTGACGATGCAGATCTTGACCTCGCAGTTGACGGCCTGATTGCGAGCAAATACCGCAACGCAGGGCAAACCTGTATTTGCGCCAACCGTATTTATGTTCAAGATAGCGTGTACGACGAGTTTGTTAGTAAATTTAAAGACGCTGTCGCTAAACTCAACGTTGGTAACGGCCTGGATGACGGCACAGACATCGGTCCACTGATTGACGACAATGCAGTAGAGAAAGTCTCCAGCCTGATCAAAGACGCACTTGATAAAGGCGCAAACTGCATCGCGGGCGGCAAGGCTGATGAACAAAGCAAACTCACCTTGCAAGCAACTATCTTGACGGACATCAAAGACAATATGGATATTGCCCATGAAGAAATCTTTGGTCCGGTTACCGCGATCCAGCGCTTTAGCAGCGAAGAAGAAGTCATCAAGCGCGCCAACGATACTCCATTCGGCCTTGCTTCATATTTTTATAGCGAAGGCGCGCGCCGCTCAATTCGCGTCATGGAAGGATTGGAATACGGCATGGTTGGGCACAATACCGGCTTAATTTCCAATGAAGTCGCACCGTTTGGTGGCGTCAAGCAATCCGGCTTTGGTCGCGAAGGATCAAAATACGGCATTGATGAATACATCAGCATTAAATACTGCTGTAGTGCGGTGTAATTCCCCCACATTATCCATGTATCCATTCAGTAAAAGATGCCCAAGGCAAAGCCAACAGATTATGGATGAAGAACTCGAACATTTGAAAGCCGAGCAGCGCCAAGACGCCACTCAGCCAGACTAACTCAAACTGGAGACAAACATGACAACCAATCAGGCACTACAGCAGCGCAAAGAAGCCGCCGTTCCACGCGGCCTTGGCATTGCTTTTCCGTTTTACGCCGAAAAAGCTAAAAATGCCGAGTTGTGGGATGTAGAAGGCAATCGCTACATTGATTTCATCGGTGGTATTTCCGTACTCAATACGGGTCATTCCCACCCAAAGATCACAGCCGCCGTGCATGCGCAAATCGACAAGTTTTCTCATACTGCGGCGCAAATTGCCTGCTATGAAATTTATGTCGAGCTTGCGGAGCGACTCAATGCCGCAGCCCCCGGTAGTACGCCGAAAAAAACCGTGTTTTTCAACTCCGGTGCTGAAGCCGTCGAAAACGCAGTGAAAATTGCCCGCGCATATACCGGTCGCCATGGTGTAATAGCCTTTGATGGCGGCTACCACGGTCGTACCGTGTTCACGCTCGCACTGACTGGCAAAATGACCCCGTACAAGCAAAAATTTGGGCCAATGCCGGGCGGTATTTTCCGCATTCCTTACCCTGCTGAAGTGCTGGGCGTCAGTGAAGAAGAGTCGCTCAAAGCGCTGAAAATGCGCTTCAAGACAGATATTGATCCGTCACAAGTGGCCGCAATTATTTTTGAACCAGTGCAAGGTGAAGGTGGCTTCCATGCCATGAGCCCTGAGTTTGCACAAAAACTGCGCAAAATCTGCGACGAACACGGCATTATGTTGATTTGTGACGAAGTACAATCCGGCTTCGGGCGTACCGGCACGCTGTACGCCACTGAGCAACTTGGTATCGAGCCAGACCTGCTCACCACAGCAAAAAGCCTTGCTGGTGGCTATCCACTTTCCGGTGTAATCGGCAAAGCCGAAGTCATGGATGCACCAGATCCGGGCGGCTTGGGCGGTACGTACACTGGTAGCCCGATTGCGGTTGCGGCTGCATTGGCGGTCATGGACGTATTTGAAGAAGAAAACCTGCTCGAGCGCAGCAAGCAAATCGGTGAACGGATTGCTGCATTCCTGCAAGAACAGAAAGAAAGCGGCATCAGTATTATTGGTGATATTCGCTATAAAGGTGCGATGCTCGCATTCGACATCATCAATGCTGACGGAGAAGCCGATGCAGACAAGACCAAAGCACTGATCGCACATGCTAAAGACAATGGCTTGATGCTTGCCAGCTGCGGTATGTACGGAAACACCATCCGTATCATGGTGCCCCTGACGGTCGAAAATGAAATCCTTGAAGAAGGGCTGGAAATCATCGCCAAGGCTTTGAATGCTTAAGTCTTGACGGCTTAAATACCCTTTATACCTAAAAAAAGCACCGATCTAGCCGGTGCTTTCTTTGCAAAGTAATCAAGGTGCATACGTTGGGACAACACCAAACTGTACGAGGAAATGTGCTGCAATATTGAGTAATCCGAAGAGCATAATAATGGCGACAGTGACATTGCCGCCCGGCACTCGAAAACCACCATTTCCAAAGCGCTTACGCGCAACATAAACCATCATGGCTGGAATAATTGCCACCCAAATTGTCGCCGCTAATCCGGCATAGCCAATGGCGCTGACAAATCCATATGGCTTCCATAAGCAGAATAAAAATGGTGGCAAAAATGTCACTGCAGCTGTCTTCGCCTTATCTTTTGCACCGTTATGCCAACCAAACACATCCGCAATAAAGTCAAATAGCCCCAGTGTGACGCCGAGGAAAGAAGTTGCAATAGCCAAATAACTGAATAACGACAGAAACGCCAAAGCATCTGCTGCACGCTCATCACTGGCAACGGTATGGATTAATAAAGAAAGCTGGCCATCAGCAGCGATCACTGGTGCAAATGCCGCACGTGAAACGTTACCTTGCACCGCAATCTGCCACAAAATATAGATCACCAATGCAATCAAGCTACCGGCAAGCACTGATATGGCAACCGGCTTGGCACGCCCGGCAAAGTATTTACGCAAGCTTGGGACATTGCCATGAAAGCCAAAAGAAGCCAATGCCACTGGCAATGCAGGCCAAACATACACCCAGCTACCGCCCAGATCACCAGTAGCAAACAAATTAGCACTTGAGGTCGTACCAAGCATACCGCCACACGCCATAAAGAACGTCAAAACCATACCGCCAATCAATACAGCATTAAAGCGCGTCACCCATTGCGTCGAAAACCAAACCAATCCGGCAAGAACGAGAAAGAATAACGTCTGCCCGGCCCAAAATGGCACACTATCTGTACCAAGTAGTGAGTTAAGGTTACTGCGCGTTAAATCACCGCCGCCAGCAATATAGGCGTAGGTCAAAATATAGAGCACAAAAGCTAAGGCAAAGCCATTGAGTGCATGCCAAAACGGCCCCAGCAGATCGCGCACCATCGTGGCAAAGCTTGCCTCTTGCGCATAGTGCATATTCGTCTCAAGAATCAGCAAGCCAGAGGTCATCATGCACAGCCAAGTCAGGCTTAACACAATAACTGATGGCAAAAACCATATCCCAGCCATTGCTGTAGGGATAGCAAGCATACCGGCGCCCATAATCGTACCGGTAATAATCAAAGTACCACCACCAACACGTAGTACAGATGCATTCGGAACTGCCATATAAACTCCAAACTATTAATAAAAAGATATTGTAACGTTTATATTCCTGATTGGCATGCTAATCCTCATACAATTGAGGCATAATGCCAAACACCTTAAAATTACAGCAGTAAACGTCATGCTCGAACGACACCACCTTGCCATTATCCGTGCTGTAGTCGAACACGGCACTTTAACCAAAGCCGCAGAATCGCTATTCCTTACTCAGTCAGCACTCAGCCATACAATCAAGAAAATTGAAGAGCAGTTGGGTATTGCCTTATGGCACAAAGAAGGCCGACGCTTGCGCTTAACTCAAGCTGGCTGGCGTTTACACGATGTTGCCTGTCGTTTATTGCCACAATTTGAATTTGCTGAAGATGAATTACGCGGGTTTGCAGAAGGACGCAGAGGCAGTTTACGCATCGGTATGGAGTGCCATCCTTGCTATCGCTGGCTGCTCACAGTAGTCAATCCATTTTTGCACGACTGGCCCGAGGTTGATGTTGATGTGAAGCAACAATTCCAATTCCAGGGTATTGCCGCATTGATTAACCATGAAGTCGATATTCTGATCACCCCCGATCCTGTCCAGAAAGAAGGCTTAATATTTAGCCCTGTATTCGCTTTTGAGCAAAAACTGGTCGTCAGCAAAGATCACCCACTCGCGGCGAAAAAAATGATTGAGCCTGACGACCTAACTGACGAAACGCTTTTTTCCTATCCTGTACCGACAGAGCGGCTGGATATCTTTAATCAGTTTCTGAGGCCTGCAAATGCTTCTGTCGCCAAACACAAAACCATTGAAACCAGCGAAATCATGCTGGAACTGGTTGCTGCTGGACGGGGTGTTGCCGCATTACCGGGTTGGCTCGTTGAGCAACAGGCCGCACATATAGAAGTAACCTGCTTACAGTTGGGTAAAAATGGCATTCATAAACACATCCACGTCGGCATCCGTGAGCAAGATAGCGAGATAGATTATCTATGTGGCTTCATTGAGCTTGCAGGGAAAAGCCAACGGTAAAGCGTGCTTGTGGGCAAAAATAAATTGGGGATTACTTCGATACCATAGCTGCACTACTGATAATATCTACTCGATAGAAATTCATTAATAAAAAGCCCGCAGGATAGCGGGCTTTTTGGTAGTACTAATCTGATATTTATCAGTTAGTAGTCGTAGAGCTAGGCTCAGGAGTAGTTGCAGTTACTGGTTTATCAGCACTTTTATCAACTGCACCTACCTGATCAACTGGGACAACAGGCTTCGCTGAGTTTTGTGTTCCACGCAATTTTTGGTCAGCTGCTTTGGTTACTTCGTCTAACTTATCACCTGCTGCTGCCGCAGCTGCTGCAACTTCATCCTTGGCATCTTTTGCAACTTCTTCAGCTTTATTCAAAGCAGCTTGTACTTTATCGCCTGCTGTTTCTTTGGTTTCAACAGCGCTATCAGCAGCCTCTTGCGCCTTTACTTCGGCCTCTTTCTTAGCCTCAGCTGCCGCTTCTTTAGCTTTATCTGTAGCAGCCTCAGCATCACGCTTTGCTTCTACTGCGGCTTCAGTACTTTCGGTCTTAACTTCAGCTGCTATCTCATTTGCATTGGCTTTTGCTTCCGCAGCTGCCTGAGATGCTTTTTCTGCTGCTTCGTTAGCTTCGGCTTTTACTTCGCTGGCTGCTTTTTTAGTCTCATGAGCAGCATGATCAGTAGCGTTATCGATCTTTTCTCCAGCAGCATTCAAGCCTTCTTTGATGTCTTGACCAAGTTCAGCTGTGCTTTCTTTCAGGTCTTCTGCTGCATGAGATGCTTTCTCTGCGACAACGTCAGCAGCTTCACTGATTTTCTGACCAGCTTTATCAGCGGCTTCTTTAGCATCTTGAGCCAATTCAGAAGCTTTGTCTTTAGTAGCCTGAGCAGCTTCTTTAGTTTCTGCTGCTGCTTTGTTAGTTGCAGCTTTAACGTCTTCACCCGCAGATTCTGCTGCCGCTTTACTCTTCTGCTCAGTTTCCTCTGAACATGCAGTTAACAAGCCAGCTGCGACCAATACTGCATACATTAATCCTTTCTTCATCGTGTATCTCCTTAATGGAACATGAGTTATGAAAACGAATTAATACTAGCACAGATATTGTGCAATCCAATGATGCTTAAGTTAATTTTTTGTTGGGAATGGTTTTATTTTGGCTACTTCTGAAGGCTGATTGTCAATACGAGATTCCCCAGCTCTGCTAACTTGGTCAATTCTCTGAATCTGGTGATAAGGAATAAAAGCCGTTTCTACATTGGAAAACTCATTGCGTAATTTTTCACTACGTGGATCAATTAATAATTGACTTTCCTCATTAAACACGAAATCTTCAAGGCAGATGAAGCCAGCCATATCAGCTGGGTAGACATGGCGAACATAAAGATCGTAATGACTATCCTTAGCTTGAAACTGTACCCGATAAATGACATTTTTATGACGTTCGTTGCTCATGACCTATCCATTGCTCAACGCAGCCCATGCCTGTAGGAAATATTGCAAATGCTCAGCTTCGCTGCGAGAAAGCAATTCTTGCACTTCTCCAATTGCACGCTGACATTCATGTTCAGAAATCTGGCCGCGCAGTAACTCAAAGCGCAAATAGACCAAATAGGTATTTAGTACATCTGTTTCGCAATAATGGCGAATATCACTAATATTACCCTCATCCCACATCGTTTGAACGGCGGAGCCATCTATATCCAGCTTCCCAGGAAATCCACATAATTTGGCAATATCACTCAAGCTTGCGCTTGCTCGTGCCTGAAAGCCAGATAGAACGTCCATCATGTCAATATGTCGCCAGTGGAAGCGGGAGAGATAATTGTTATAGCGGAAATCACGATCATCATCGCCAATTTCAAAATAACGCTGTGCATTAATACCGTGGAATAAGGCCCTGTATTGCAATACAGGAAGATCGAAGCCATTACCGTTCCAACTAACCAATGTTGGGCTGAATTTATCAATCCCTTGGAAAAAGCGGCTGATTAGCTCATATTCGCTGCTCTCTTCATCCCCTAACGACCAAAGCCGCACGCCATTGGCTGTTTTCATGACCAAAGAAATAGCCACTACTTTTTGCAAGTGATGGCGCATAAAGGTATTACCAGTATCAGCCAAGCGCTCACTACACATCAGTTGATAAGTATCTTGATCATCTAGCTCGGGCAAGCCACCCTTTAAGAGACGATAAGCATCGATATCCGCGACAGTTTCAATATCAAAAACGAGAATATTATTAAGCAATGGAGCACCTATTTCTGAGTCCAGCGACCACCAGATTGGTACCACCAGCCATTTTGTGCTTGAGAGATCCAGCGGCTAGCAAAAGTGTTTTGGATTTGCTTGAACCAGCCGGGCTGATTATTTGCATCCGCAATAGCCTGATACAGCGCTTTACGGTCTGCATTTTCAGCATCAACTAACTGGCTGATTTGTGCGCGTAGTGCCATCGGAGCAGCAGAGGCATCGCGTATAGCGAGATAACCATTATCTGTCAGTCCAACAGCACCGCTTTCAAATAGGGGCTTTAATTTGGCAAAGCGCCCAGCCATTCGGTCTTTAATTTGCTCGACTTGTGGCGAGCTAGCACTAAAATTAACATTTTGAGCGTGAGCGGTATTACTCAGACCATCTAACAATGCCAAGACCAAAATACGTGGGCTAAATACTGTATAGGATAGCGTTGGCTCACCCTTTACTGGTGAAGACACCGCATTATTACTTTGCTGCTCATGCCAGACATCTTGAATAATGCTGTCAGCCGCTTTTTCAGCCGCTGCAGCAGGAAAGTAAATATTCACTGTCACGCATGACATCAATACCAACAGCGTCATAAGCCATGTGCTGCGCATAAAGACTCTTTGCATACTCTTCTCCTTAAAAGCCAAATGGCTTAGATCACTGTTATACAATGCGATACGCTAAAAGTGCATATCGTATACCACCACTATTCTTTTGCACGTCCGAGATATTCACCGCTGCGCGTATCAACGCGGATTACATCATCAATGGACAAAAATAACGGCACACGCACAACTGCGCCTGTCTCCAAAGTCGCTGGCTTACCGCCACCACCTGATGTATCACCACGCAGACCCGGATCAGTCTCAACAATACGCAGGTCAACGAAATTCGGTGCTGTTACACTGATGATATTTCCATTCCACAGAATAACAGTACACATATCCTGTTCACGCATCCATTTTTCGGCATCTACGACCGCACTTGCAGGCGCTGGTAATTGCTCGAAGCTTTCTGGGTCCATGAAATACCAGTTGTCATCATCCTTATACAGATACTGCATATCTGTTTCATGAACGTCTGCTGCTTCAACGCTATCACCAGATTTAAATGTCTTTTCCAATACACGACCGGATTTCAAGTTACGCACTTTAGTACGGTTAAATGCTTGGCCTTTACCTGGCTTGACGAACTCATTCTCAACAATAGTATATGGATCGCCATCAAGCATGATCTTCAAACCACCACGAAATTCATTAGTTGAATAATTAGCCATAAATTTTCCTCAAGTTAATCAGTATCTAATTTTGTTTATACATTGAAGCGGAAGTGGATAACATCCCCTTCTTTGACGTGATAGTCTTTGCCTTCAAGACGCCATTTTCCTGCTTCCTTAGCGCCTTGCTCTCCGCGACAGGAAATAAAGTCTTCGTAAGCGATAACTTCTGCGCGAATAAAGCCCCGCTCAAAGTCAGTGTGAATGACTCCGGCAGCTTGTGGTGCAGTTGCATTCTTGGGCATCGTCCATGCACGAACTTCTTTGACTCCAGCCGTAAAATACGTACCTAAATCCAACAGCTCGTAGCCCGCACGAATAACTCTATTCAGCCCCGGCTCTTCAAGCCCGTATTCAGCGAGAAGCTCAAGCTGTTCGTCTTTCTCCAACTGGGCAAGTTCGGCCTCAATCGCAGCACATACAGTAACCACAGCAGCATTTGTTTGCGCTGCTTTTTCACGAACTGCACGGACGTGGTCAGTATCATCTGCACCATCTTCATCGACATTAGCGACATACATCATCGGCTTCATGGTCAACAAGAAAAATTCACGAGTCGCTTTGCGCTCTTCTTCATTGAGATCGCAAGTACGCGCTAACTCACCATCTTCAAGGTGGGGCAGCAATTTGGCGATGACATCCAATTTCAGCTTGGCATCTTTGTCACCACCTTTAGCCACACGGGTAAGGCGCTGCTGTGCTTTCTCGAGTGATGCCATATCGGCAAGAATCAGTTCGGATTCGATCACCTGAATATCAGATAGAGGATCAACTTTGCCGGCGACATGAATCACATCATCATTTTCAAAGCAGCGCACGACTTGTGCAATAGCATCTGTCTCGCGAATATTGGCGAGGAACTGATTACCAAGGCCTTCACCTTGAGCAGCACCAGCCACCAGACCGGCAATGTCAACAAACTCCATTGTCGCTGGTAACACGCGCTCAGGCTTGACGATTTCTGACAGCTTATCTAAGCGTGGATCAGGGACATGAACAATGCCCGTATTTGGATCAATCGTGCAGAAAGGATAATTTTGTGCATCAATACCTGCATTGGTCAATGCATTAAATAACGTAGACTTACCCACATTCGGCAAGCCGACAATGCCACAGTTAAAACCCATGGACGCTCCTGTTAAAACGGCAAATACTAGGCATTATATATCAGCGCTTTATAGAACCAAACCATAGTTGACTGAGCCAGAGATATTTATCCGTAAAGATTGAAATAAAAAGACCAAATGGTGGAGTACCTTAGTAGACAAAGTATTCCTTTGATCTCGTTGTTAATGAGGATAAAACCAGATTTTTTAAAAACGGCAAGCTTGTATGCGCCTCTACTCAAGAATGGCATGTGTGAAGCTGATTCATGGCTTTTTCGGGACCATCTTTTAGTAAAACAGGCAGGATACGCTCGGCATCAATCAAGGCATTATCGATTTGCGCCAGGCCAGCCTTCCCCGGTGCTTTAAGCACGTAGTCGACCACTTCATTACGGTCTCCTGGGTGGTCAATACCAATACGTAAACGGTAAAAGTCTTTACTTCCCAAAGCCTTGATGATATCTCGCAAGCCATTATGGCCACCATGCCCACCGCCCAATTTGAGCTTGGCGGTTCCTTCAGGCAAATCAAGCTCATCGTGTACGACCAGTATTTGCTCAGGCTCAATATCGTAGAAGTTCGCAATTGCAGATACAGATTGCCCACTGCGATTCATAAACGTTTGCGGCTTGAGCAAATGCAAAGGTTGGTTGGCAAGAAAAATTTTGCTGTATTCAGCAAAAAACTTTTTTTCTTGCCTCCACAAGCTCTGTTCATGACTATTTAGGTTATCTAATAGCCAAAAACCCGCATTATGGCGGGTTTTGGCATAGCGATCCCCGGGATTGCCGAGGCCAACTATAAGCTTAATCATTGAATCAGGCTTATTCTTTATCGCCTTCTTCAGCGTCACCTTCTTCGGCATCGCTTTCTTCACCAGCAACAGGAACGTCACCAGCATCAACAGTGTCTTCATCTTCTTCCTCTTCTTCTTTCTGAGGATAGACGACTTGTGCAACAGCTGTTTCTTCCAGTTCTTCCTCTTGAGCCAAACGTACACCTTCCGGCATGACGAGGTCACTCAAGTGAATAACAGTACCCATTTCAGCAGCACCCATATCTACCTCAATGTATTCTGGCAGATTGCGTGGGCGGCAGATAATGTCAACAGAAGTGATATAGTGCGAAATAATACCGCCTTCTTCTTTAACACCTGGGCAAGTTTCTTCATTGATGAAGTGCAATGATGCAGTCGCATTCATGTCTTGACCGCGAACGATACGCTGGAAGTCAAAGTGCATGAAAAGTGGCTTGTACAAGTGGTGCTGAACGTCGCGGATAATAACTTCCAGATCTTCCTGACCTTCGATTTTCAGGTTAATGATCTGTGAATAAAAGCTATCAAAGCGAGCATTTTTAACCAGCTCATCTTGCTTGATGGCGATAGACAAAGGCTCACCTTCGCCTCCATAAACGATAGCGGGTACCCAACCTTCACGACGCAGGCGGCGGCTCGCACCTTTCCCATTGTCCTGACGGAGTTCACCGCGCAGTTCATAACGATAGTCTTGAGACATATTTTTCTCCAGTTAATAAAAAAGAGCGCTTGCGACCAGCGCTCTATGGTTTGCCCTGCTTGTGTTAATCCACAAACAGTGACGAAATTGATTCTTCTACGTGAATACGACGGATACTTTCTGCAACCAGACCGGCGATAGAAAGTACACGGATTTTTTCACATTGCTTGGCCTCTTCGCGCAGTGGGATAGAATCAGCAACGACCAACTGATCCAGTCCGCCATTTTCAATATTTTGAACAGCTTTGCCTGACAATACAGCATGCGTGCAGTATGCAGTAACGCTACTTGCGCCGCGCTCTTTAAGCGCTAGTGCAGCATTACCCAGTGTGCCTGCTGTATCAACGATGTCGTCGACAATGATGCAATCGCAACCGCTGACGTCATCACCAATAATATTCATGATTTCAGATTCATTTGGGCGAGGGCGACGCTTATCAATAATCGCCAGCTTCGCCTCGACGCGCTTCGCTGTAGCACGGGCACGAACAACGCCACCGATATCTGGTGAAACAACAATAGGGTTCGCAAAGTTGCGCGTGAGAATGTCGTTCAGGAAGATCGGTGTTGCGTAGATATTATCTACCGGGAAGTCAAAGAAGCCTTGGATTTGGTCGGCGTGTAAGTCCAGCGTCATAACGCGGTCAATACCAACGCTTGCAATCATATTGGCAACGACTTTTGCCGAGATAGGTACGCGAGCCGAGCGTGGTCGACGATCCTGACGTGAGTATCCGTAGTAAGGCATGACCGCAGTAATGCGGTTAGCTGACGAACGACGGAGTGCATCACTAAGCACCAAAAGCTCCATGATACTGTCGTTGGTTGGATAGCAAGTCGGCTGGATGATGAAGACATCTTTGCCGCGTACATTCTCATGCAATTCGACTTGGATTTCCCCATCAGAGAATTTATTGACTGAAGCGTTACCCAAAGGTAAGCCCAGATGTTGAACGATTTGACGGGCTAATTGCGGGTTGGCGTTACCCGTAAACACGGTCATACTGCCTCGAGACACGGCATTCACCTTTAATAATCTTCCGGAAAGAATAAAGAATGGCTGGGGTGGAAGGATTCGAACCTACGCATGCCGGGATCAAAACCCGGTGCCTTAACCACTTGGCTACACCCCAATTTGATGTTTCGCTGTGCGCTAGCGCACCCTGATGTATCTCAGGAAGCGCGTATTATACAAAATCGAACTTGGAGCGCAAGCTTCAATAAAAAAATTATTCCAACAAACTGAAATTAAAATAAAAACAGAAATAAAATATACAGAAGCATTCTAGATGGAGCACAACATACAATCAGGAAACCACTCACATTGGCTATCTAACACTGGTAACGCATCAAATTGGCTTGACGTTATAAGTCACCAATCTTATGCGGTAATCACCTTGAGTCAGCGTCATTCTGCGATAAAAATGTCCTTGCCAATCGCTAACTCGAACGTGCCAGCCATGGCTATCCCACTCCTTTTCCGTGCGTTCCGTAGTTAACCATTCATCGAGTTGATCAATTGGCAATGCTACGCCTAATCTATCCGCAAGCTGATCAATTCCTATCTCTTCAACTTGACCACCTTCATGAACTTGCACTCGATCTCCAGCATAGTGCAGCGCAAGCTGCTCCTGTCCGGTAGGATCGAATAATTGCAGTTGATCTGTTGCAGGGTTATGCATCCAAACGTAGCTTGCGTTAACAGCTTGCTCGGTACAACCCCGATATTCATTGCAGCGTGGGTATTTAATTCCCAGCTTTCCGTCAGCTTGCCAATTGTTATTTGGGTCAAATGATTCATACTGTACAGCTTTCCCGGCACAACCAGCCAGAATAAGTACTGAGAGCCCAATAAAAATTAGTCGCTTAGTCATCATCACTTTCTCCTACATATTCGGCTAGCGCCTGAAGTGCTGGGTTATCCGGCTGAGCCCGGGATTCGTGTTTAAAAACCTCATTTGCCAATGCTTTTTGGCCATTAGCCAATAAAATCTCGATATAGTGTGGCACGATATCCCCACGTCGATAAGCTGCATATGCCCGGCGCGACCACAATAGTGCTTCTTCGATGTTCCCTTGCAAATAGTTTAGCCATGCGTAGCTATCTTGAATTGCGGGAGCATCAGGGTAGGCTGCCAATGCCGCACGGATCATCTCTGCACCTTCATCATGGCGCTCAGTTTCAGTGAGAAGTAGATAGCCGTAAGCATTAAGCGCGTCAATATTAGCTGGATCAAAAGCCAGTAATTCAGCAAAAGCATCGATAGCTGCCGCATTTTCGCCCTGTGCGACCAAATGCTCTGCTTTTGCATAAAGCAAGTCAACCTGTTGCGGATATAACTCAAAGGCCTGATCAAGCAGTTTATCGCCAGCTAGCCAATATTGATGTTCATCGAGCTGAGCAAGCTCAATTAAGTACATATCA
Organism: Cardiobacteriaceae bacterium TAE3-ERU3; assembly: GCA_019218315.1. Classification (NCBI taxonomy): domain Bacteria; kingdom Pseudomonadati; phylum Pseudomonadota; class Gammaproteobacteria; order Cardiobacteriales; family Cardiobacteriaceae; species Cardiobacteriaceae bacterium TAE3-ERU3. The sequence continues at coordinate 426,455 of JAHUUI010000001.1, forward strand.
AGCGCATAGTCCGGAAAAATATCCCGCAGCTCCGCAAATCTTTCCTGCCCCAGCTGGATGTCTCCATTACTAAATGCATTCAAGGCGATTTGCTGCCGCGACAGCATATACAAAACGGACTCTGAGCCAATCTGAACCAGCATCGCCAGAGCCAAGTTGTCCTCTTTGGCATTGCTGAATATACCAGCTATATTGAACAGGTATTGGTCAAAATCAATATTACCGCTATCGAGTAGTTCCTGATAGCAGGCCAGCGCCATACCAACTTGCCCCGCATTACTGGCCAACCATGCTTGTAACTGCTTAAGTTGCAAGTCATCGGGATTTATTGCCTGCCATTTTTGGACGATCGCCAACGCAGCTTCCCATTGATACTGATCAACCAATATATCGACGTACGCCGAAAGTAGATACTCATTATCAGGGTCTTCTAAGACTAGCGCATCCATCAGCTGAGAGGCATCTTGCAAACGTCCAGTACTGGCCAGTGCTTGAGCCTGCATTAAGCGCAGCTCCTGCCAACGGCCATCCAGTGCAATAGCACGATCAAATGCCTCAATTGCCAAGGAGATTCTGCCCTGCTCTTTTGCCATCAAGCCAACGTAATAATATAAAAAAGGATTATCTGAAAATTTGTCAGCGAGTCGTTTCAGTAGGATTAGACGCTTGTTACTATCTGACAAGTTGGTGAGATAGCGCGATAGCTGCGCGATTTGATGAGGTGAGGCATTGCGCTTAAGCATAATATTGAGCACGTCGTACGCAGCATTGACGCGATCAGTTGCCAGAAGAACCCGTACCAAAGCCCAGTTGGCATCTTGATCACGAGGGAATGTCGCGACCCACTCTCGGGCGATTTTCTCGGCTTGTGCATAGTTTAAGGCATCGATAGCTAAATTATAGGCAAACCGATACGCGTCATACTCACGGCTATCTCGTGCAACATTGGCCATTGTATCCATGGCGCCAACATAGTCACCGCTATGATCAAGAAACTGCGCCGTTAACGCATCGTAAAGATGGTTGGCAGTAGGCGACCACGGCGCTTCCGCATATGCCGCAGAAGAGATGCCCAAGGAAGCAAAAAAGGATATTATTGTGGTTAAGCGCAAAAACGCCCCCATAAAGCTGAAAGCCAGTACGAAATGGCTTAGAATATCACGAAGACAAAAACATGACGAACCATCTTGAGCACTGAGGCCCCCAATTCAACTATTTATGCATTCAGCGTTAGCCACCAGACGGCAGATAGCGCTGTGCGCGAACGGCTGGCGTTCTCTCCACAGGAGTGTGAAGCCATTATGCAGGACTGTTGTGATGCACTTGGTGCGGCTGAAATAAGTATATTATCAACTTGTAACCGAACAGAGTTTTATATTTTCTCCGAGCATCGCCCGGCATTGGCTGCATGGCTTGCCGAATATAAGAAAGTCGATATCAAGCAAATCAGCAAACACTTGCATTGCCACGAAGGTCGTGAGGCCATTCGCCATATATTTCGCGTTGCTTGCGGGTTGGACTCACTGATCCTTGGCGAACCTCAAATCCTCGGCCAACTTAAAGATGCGCATCGCTTGGCCAAACGTGCCGGTAGTGTAGGTTCAACTCTTGACCGCCTTTACCAACAGGCATTTGCCATTGCTAAGCAAGTGCGTAATGCTACCGCGATTGGAGAAAATCCGGTATCGGTTGCCTATGCCGGGGTTAAGCTCACGCACCAGTTTTTTGATGATCACCATCGTCGTACGGCACTCATTATTGGTGCGGGCGAAACAGGCCAACTCACAGCACGCTACCTCAAAGACACCAATATTGGCCGCCTCATTATTGCTAATAGAACCCTGATTAACGCGCAAGCACTTGCAGAGGAAACGGGGGCTTATGCGATTTCGCTCGATCAGCTGCACGATCACCTACATGAAGCAGATATGGTCTTTGGTACTGCCAGAGCTGACCATATCCTTATTACCCGCGATCAAGCCAAGCACGCGATGAAGAAACGCCGCAACAGCTTGCAAGTTTATGTCGACCTTGCCATGCCGCGTAACTTTGATCAAGACATCGAAAAACTTGGTCAGGCGTTCCGCTACGGCATTGATGACCTTGAACAAATCATTGATGACAACGTTCAAGCGCGCAAAGATGCCGCCAAAGAAGCAGAAGTTATGGTTCATTTATACAGCGATGATTTTATTGGCTGGTTGCTATCCAAACCTCAGCAGCAATTGGTACGACGAATCCGCGAAAATGCTAACCAAATCCGCATACAACTGCTCAACGAAGCTTATCGCCGCCTGTCACACGGTGAAGATCCAGCCGTTGTACTTGAGCAAATGAGCTACAAGCTTACCAACAAACTTTTGCACAATCCCAGCGAGCTAGTCCATGCTATTCCGCCTGATCACAAAGATTGGCTGGCTATTGTTGCGGACACTTTTAACATCGAACAAGACTCGAACGAGCGATAACCTATGCACCCGAATATCCTAACCAAGCTTGCTGAACTACGCGAGCGCCATGAAGAACTTAACGCTCTGTTGTCTGATCCTGAAACGGCTGCCGACCCTGATAAACTACGTCGCTACGGTCAGGAGCTGTCCCAACTTGAGCCGATTGTTGCCAACCTTGCCGAGCACGAGCGCATCACAGGTGAACTCGCAGATCTCGATGCTTTTGCCGACGATCCTGACATGGCTGAACTCGCTAAAAGCGAACGTGAAACACTAAATAAAGCACTTGAGCGCTGTGAAGCAGACCTGCAGCGGCAAATGCTCCCTAAAGATCCACTGGATGAAGCCAACGTCTATTTGGAAATTCGCGCCGGTACTGGTGGTGATGAAGCCGCTATCTTTGCTGGTGATTTATGGCGCATGTACGGTAAATACGCTGAAGGCAAGCGCTGGCAAGTTGAAGTTTTGTCTGAAAATGCTGGCGAGCACGGTGGTTATAAAGAAATTATCGCACGCATCAGTGGCAACCGAGTCTATTCCACACTCAAATTTGAATCCGGCGCACACCGCGTGCAGCGTGTCCCTGAAACAGAATCCGGCGGCCGCATCCATACCTCTGCGGCCACCGTCGCCATCCTGCCAGAAAGTGACGAAATACAAGCGATTGAAATTAACCCGGCAGATTTGCGTATCGATACCTACCGCGCATCTGGTGCAGGCGGACAGCATATTAACAAAACCGACTCGGCCATTCGCATCACGCACATCCCAACCGGCACCGTCGTCGAATGTCAGGAAGAGCGCTCGCAGCACAAAAACCGCGCCAAAGCAATGAGTTGGCTGCAAGCAAAGCTGCTCGACGCCGAACGCCAAACCGCAGAAGCAGAGCAAGCTGCTGAGCGTAAAAGCCTCGTCGGCAGTGGTGACCGCAGCGAACGTATCCGTACTTATAACTACCCACAAGGGCGCGTCACAGATCACCGTATCAACCTTACTCTTTATCAGCTCAGCGAAATCCTTGAAGGTGCGCTAGACGTCGTCATAGAACCCTTGCAGCAGGAACAGGAAACCAACGCCCTGCTCGACCTGCAAAACGGCTGATATGTATCTCAGTGAGTGGATTGCCGCACGCCAACACGACCTCGGAGGCGAGAGTCCCGAGTATGATGCGCGGCTTCTTGCTGAGTCTGTCACTGGGCTTAGCCCCACTCGTCAGCGTATCCATAACCCCAAACTTACCAGCGAGACAATAAGTACGCTTAATCAACTCGCTGCTCGCCGCTGTGGTGGTGAGCCGATTGCCTACATTCTTGGCCACCAACCTTTTTACACCCTAGACCTACTCGTCAATCAACATACACTTATCCCACGTGGTGATAGCGAATGTCTCGTTGAAGCGGCTCTTGCACGTCTGCCAGTAGAAAAACCTGCCATAGTTGCAGACCTTGGTACAGGCAGTGGCGCACTCGCCCTTGCCATTGCCAGTGAACGCCCGCAAGCACAAGTGATTGCCACTGACCGCAGTCGCAATGCCTTGACTATTGCCACCGCCAACCGTGACCGTTGTGCTATAAACAACCTCACTTTGCTTTGTGCCGACTGGCTGCAATCCTTTGCGCCAGACAGCCTTGACCTCATCATTAGTAATCCGCCGTATATCGCACCTGATGATCCGCACCTAGATGCACTCGCGTATGAGCCAACTACAGCACTGATCGCCGATGATGATGGCTTTGCTGACCTCTACCACCTCATCGCTCATGCCGCCACTTATCTCAAACCCGGCGGCTGGCTACTACTTGAACACGGCTACCAACAAGCCCTTTCCCTACGCCAATATGCAGCGACCTTTCCCCATTGGCACAATATCAGCACCCTGCAAGACTACGGCAACAACGACCGAGTCACTCTAATGCAGCGGTAATGAAAAAGTGCAATAGAAAAATTCAATACACCACCGCGAAGCCGAAACTTTCCCTGGATTTCATTAGAAGTATTTCCGGTTTTACTCGCTGATAATGAAAGATTATCTCTGGCATGAATCTCACCATTTGGAAAAATGATGGTTACCATCAAGCGGAATTTGTAGCCGAGGGTGACGCAACCATTAATATCCATGTGTCGATCAAATTGCACTATAGCTCGAACATACAATCAATTTCCTTGATGGGTCATTATCATGAGTAACCAGATAAAGCAGATGAATATAAATAAAGCCAAGCACCTTCAAAATTTATAGCGCTTTGCATTGTCGTATCGGTACTTTCTGTACCAATAAGCTTTGTGTGAAATTTAAAGTCTTCAACTATAGCTTTTGTAGCGATAACTTTATCTTTTATTATCCCCTAAGAAGATGGCAGCCATTTAAAGCATATGGATACATTTAAGTTCTAATGAGTACAGCATGCGCTACCTGTAATTTAAAATTATTTGCCTATATCGGCCATTTTTGCTTGCCAATTTGTACCTTTCTCTATTAACCACTCATCATCGATAATCTCAAAAACTCTGCCGCGAAGATATTGTCCTTCTTCTGCTTTCTTTTTCATCAAGTCCTTCCGCTCTGGATTATATAAGCTATCCTTCAGATAGTTATATCTTGCCTCGGCTAGGGTAATTCCGTTATTCGGTCCCGTTATCCAATCCGAATCTTCATTATCAGCCCCTTTATCCTCCCTCCAGCATATTCTTCGATATCTCATAGTTTTCTCTTTCAGGAATGGTTTTAACCAAGCAAGGACGGGCTTCCGCTGGCACTATGTTTAATAGTCCCTCGTGAAGTTAAGAATAAATATAGTATTTTCTTTGTTTGTGATAACAGACAAATTATTGCCTTAATAAACTTTTTAGTGGCGCTATTTATCTATTTTAGATGAATGCTACTGTATGATTTCACTAAACTTTGTTTCTAGAGTATGGGGTTATATCTGCTATATTTACTTTATCCCGTATATATATCTAAGCACAAATTCCTGAACGCGGATAGAAACCATGACCACAAGCACGCATTCTTCACTATTGTATTTATGCAACCGTACTGTACTGAGCATTACCTTGCTTGCCTGTGTATCAGCACATGCTACGCAAATTTGCCGCGTCAGTGGTGTGGCAGCCGATGACACCTTGAATATCCGCAATGGTATCGGCATGAGCAGTTCGGTCATCGGTACTTTTGCCGCAAATGAGGATGGGCTTGAACAATTCAACTGCCAATACAACGGTAATACCGAATGGTGTCTGGTTTCCGATCAGGCACGCCAGCGCACCGGATGGGTTGCCTCGCATTACCTAGACTGCCGTGAAGCTGGTGACGCACAACCAGTTGCAACATCCACACCACCAGCCTTAGCCGCACCCCGGGCGCCCCCCAATCCAACAGCCATTGGCAGCTGGTGTCAGGCGACACCTTATTGCAGCGTTAGCTTCGAAGGTCAAACCTATTACTTCCCGACAGGTTGGAAAGTCACTGCACCATATCACGATACTTACTCTGTCGGTCGCTATCGCACCAAAGCCGCAACCGTGGTCAGTACACGGCAAAGCGATGGCACCAAGGCTTATCTCAACGTCGTTCAGCTCAAGCGCCGCGATTGTAATGACCAACGCTATCCGCTTGGCTCACTGTGCTTTGAGCCGAGTCTGCAACCGGTGACGGCACGAGAGCGCCATATTTTTGGCGGGCTGCCAAATGCCGATATTGCAGACGAGCACAGCCACCCTGCTCCGCTGAGCAACGCAGTCACCGTCATTATCAAAGCCGTTGGCAATCAGGAACCCGTGCGCGAGTGGCAACTGCTCTCCGATGCAGCACTGGATGAATTTTTCAAAGACTTTGGCGAAGATTTACCGGAAGCACCGCCAGAATACCCCTACGTCGTGATGCGCCCCGATACTGACGGCACAATCCGTTTCGATACGCGCTTTAGTGGCCCGGTGTATGTACAAGGTCTCGACGGTGCCGATGAGCCGCACACCACTCAAAAAAGCGATATTGTTATCGAGGCACAACCGGCGACACAATGCTTCCTTATCCCACCACAAGAAGAGGGTAGCGACGAACAGGCACGGCAAGCCATGCTACTGCGCTACAAGCTGCCATATCACTATTCCAGTGAAGGCCACAACTACGGCTTCAATAATGGCACCCAGCCTCCGGTCGGCAGCAACGATGACGGGTACGGACACGGCCCCGACCTGACCTTTAGACTCGCCTCGATTCCTTGCGAACGCCTTACAAGCGGCACCGGCAAAATACCGCCTATGCCGGCACGTCAATAGCAAATACTGATAAACCCCATAACGGAACGACATTATGAAACGTAAAATCTCCCTGCTTATGGCGATATTTACCGCTACCACATCCATCGCTGGCACAGAATTGACCAAAGCACCGGTTATCACCAAACCATTACCCGAGCCTCCACCGCCATGTGAAGAGCCTACAGATGGAGAAGCACTTTACTGCCCGGACAATGAGTACATTCATGTCGAATACCTCAACAGTACCAACAAAACCGCAAACCGCATCGTCAATACTGCCATCAATGAATACATCAGCCCCGAACTTGCAGCGCGTACTGACAGTGCTGACGGTATTCCGAATGACAGCGACTATTATCCTGCTATCGATCAATACATCCGCGACAACAGCACTTCTTATTCCGCAGCCAATATTAATCTTGCCATTGGGCAGCAGCCCACATATTGCGGACTGGAGCAATACGACGTCAGTATCAATTTTTACTCCGGTGGCGCATCGACAGGCTCTCAAAGTTGGCTGTTTGTCTTTAATGGCGATCAACAAATCACTACGGACATGTTAATCATCCCGGAAAAGCGCAGCGAGATTGAGCGTCTGATTGAAGACGCCCTGTTTCGCTACCTGCTCGCAGAACAACCTGACAGTGATGACCCCGATTTTGGCTACCCACGTCTGGGGTGGGAAGATCTTAGCCCGTATTTCAATCTCGCATCCGATGGACTACATTTGCAATATCAGGCTTACGATATCCTGCCGGGTATCTATGGCGATCCTGAACTCGTCTTACCGTGGCAATGGCTTGACAGCATCGTCGAACCACACTTTTTACCGGAAAAATGCCAGTAAGCTAGATAGTGGGAGATGATACTTGTCAGCATAGGCGAATGGCAAAGCCATTCGCCTATGCTGATCATGCCCAAGTTCAGTGCTAAATTAATGACGTCAGCTTATCTTCTTGCCAGCCGAGTAATGCCGGTTCACCTGCAATCTCTATCACCGGCCGCTTAATCAGCGTCGGGTATTCACGCAGCACTGCAATAACAGCTTCATTACCCTGCGCCAGTGCTTCGAGTATTACCGCTTTATGCTCGCGGTAAGTTGTTGAACGCTTGTTAACCAACGCCTCACCAAATTTTGCCAACCATGAGGATAGCCGAGCTTCACTAGGCATCTCCTCACGTACATCAACAAAATCGTAAGTCACTTCATTTTGCTCTAAAAATCGGCGCACTTTACGTACAGTATCGCAATTACTGATGCCGTATAAAGTAATCATTCGCATACTTAGATTATGTAGTTTATTGTTTACACTCTTGTTGGGTCATCAAAATCCTGATTTGGGAAATAGTCCTCACAAGTGCCTTCACGGTAGACATCTGCTGTAGCGCAGTGGATACCGCCGCCGAAGGCGTACGCATCGCGGAATGGGACAGGGATAACGTTCATGCCGAGCTTATCCATTTGCTCCATTTGATGTACTTCACTCGCTTCAACAACGACTGTTTTGTGATCGAGAACAAGGCAATTCATCGACAGCCATACTGAGCTATAGCAAAGTGGTGGTGGTGTGTCATGCGCAGGCTGAGCTGCATCGACGATTTGCCAGTCATTGCGCTCGAAGATAGCGCGTTGTTCTTTAGGCAGCGGACGTACCGGATTGTTGATAATCAAGCCAGGGCGCAATGGGACAAAGGTCGCGTCGATATGAATTGGGTACGGATCGCCAGGGAAGTTGACCGCGTGGACACGCATGTTTGGATATTTACGCTTGAACCATTCCATCGCTTTGCGGTTGGTGGTCAGGCCATGCTGGATGAACAGGTCTTTACCCATGCGCATGACGTCAGCCGCATCAAAGAGGATTTCTTCTTCAGTGGTGACGAAATCCTTGTTTGCGGTGCGCACGAGGCGGTCTTCGAGCGAGATGCGCTCATCGTAGTAGTTGTGCTTGTACGAAGCGTTGGTCAAGCGAGGGCGTGGTGCTTGCGACCAGATAAACTCAGGATCTTCGTCAAAATAGCGCGACAGCAACGGACGAAACGCAAGGTATTCCCAATAACGGCAACGGAACGACATTGCCGCTTCGATGATTTCACTACCGATGGTCAGCAATGTATCGCGTGGCGGCATGCAGGTCATCATTGAATCAGTGCGGAAGTCAGGGGTAATAACCGGCTGATTCCATTGCAGTGGCTCGGGGCGATCAACTGTGATCCCGCGCTCGGTAAGGATTTTGACCAAATTGTCTAATTGGGCGTTGGCTTTTTCGACTGTTTCCAGCGGGCGTGGTCCCCACATACCGCGCATCGGGCTATCGAGCGGGACTTTTTCCGATGTTGCAGGCTCTTCTGGAGGAATACAGCTGTGGTCAGCACGACCGACGATGACGTGCTTGAGCGGGTCAAAGTCGTTCCATGAATTGACGATTTTGGTCATGATTGTTCCTTCGTATTTAGGTGTTTTAGTGGTCTTGCTTTAAAGGGCAAGCCACCATTTTTAGTTATGGAAGCCCAGCAATTCATTTGTAGATTAAAACAATGACTGAACATTCATCTCCATAGACAGGATGCTAACCCATTTTTTGACTGTACCCAAATAGAAATAACATTTAAATAACCTACTGCGTTTGTATTGTGCATAAAATGTGCTTTACCACTGATTGCCCGATCAAAATCAGATGCCATAATCATGCTTATCTACAACCTTGATTAATTCACCGGAAAAACAATGAAAGCACATAGAATCATGCTCACTGCACTCGCTCTGACATCTCTTACCGCCTGTATGAGCAATGGCTCACTGCAAAGCGATACAACTGAGTCGCTAAAGAATTATCAATGGATATTAAACAGCGCCAGCATAAACGGGCAGCGTATTAACGGATTTTTTGTGCAGTTGGATAAACCGCTGACACTATCTTTCCACGACAACAGCGTCAACATAGAAAATACCTGTAATGACATTGGTGGCCAATATAATCTGGATAAAGGCGAGCTGCTCATTGGGCAACTACACACCACAATGGTGGCATGTGCTGATCCAGTAGTGGCGCAACTCGACAAGCTGGTCACTGATTATATTCAAGGTGCACACGAAATGACTGTAGTGACTGGAGTTCAACCACTACTGACCTTGAAAAATGACAAAGCAGTGCTGGTTTTACGCGGTCAAGCAACGCCCGAATCACTGTACGGCAAAGGCGAAACACTATTTTTTGCCGTTGCCCCACAAACAGTACCCTGTACCATCGGCACAATGCAGCACGATTGCTTGCAGGTGCGTGAAGTACATTACAACGAACAAGGCGTGAAAATTAGGGAAGATGCAGATTGGACGGTATTGCACACACCAATCGAAGGCTATGAACACCACGACGGCGTGGCAGACGTGATCCGCGTCCAGCGCTATCAGCGCAATAACCCGCCAGCGGATGCCGGAAGCGTGGTTTATGTCTATGACACGACGGTAGAAAGTACGTTACCGTAGTTTATAGCCAAACGCCTTCAAAATTCATACTCGGAATATAAAATACGTTCTAATTTAGCTGATGACCATAGTAATAATAACCAAGTAACTGGCAAAATAACGATTTTCACCGAACGCAAGGTATATTTAAGTTGTCTTGGTGTGATCAAACAGTTTCAAAATACCTATCCTAATATTGAAATATGCGTGATACACAACAATGGTGGTGTTTTAAAACCAAATACAGGAGCAAATGATGTGCGAAAGAATCAAATACCAGGATATAAAAATATGGTATCTGCATAGTGCTTATGAAAATATTTTAGATCATAAGTTTGCTTATAGAGACAATCTTTCAGACCCGAAATTTAGTAGTAGAGATAATTTTATTCAAGAGTGGAAAGAAAATGAAGATGAGTGGGGTTATGCCTACTATGATTGGGAAACAAATTTTGATTGCCCAATAGAATACTTTATGTTTTATGTAATATCATTAATTACGAATTGTGCAAAAGGACAGGTCGCACATGATTTTTTCATGAAAAAGATTAAATCTTTCTTGGATGAAAATGACTTGCAGAAAATGATTTCAGATTTTACAAGTGAAGAGAGAGAAGAATTTTTATCAGATTTAAAATTGGTTTTAAACAATCAAGAAATAGAATAATTATTTAAAACTGGAAAGTAAAAATGAACCAAAGAAAGAATTTTTTATACATAAGAGATGCTTTTTTACTGGAAGGGTTTGCTTGTAGTACAAAAAGATTTCATGACGGAAAGATCCATAGATGGGTAAAAGATGGAGAAGAATGGCATGGAGCATATCAGGCATGTAAAAAAGAGTTTTCGTTACCTATTGAGCAATTAATGCTTTTACTGATTTATACAGTGTCACTAGCAGGGCGTGATCAGGAACAACATATCATTAATAAAAATAAGATTGATGAAATTATTGAACAATACGGCTTGGAAAATCTAATTAAAGACTTGAGTACAGAATTAGATGAGGATGGCCGTAATGAAAAGACAGAGTTTACGATTGCTTTGAATGCCATACTTAAATTTGAACTCCCCAAATAATAAATCATAAATTTTAATATTAAATTATACTTTCGTATATCCGCACTTATATAGCCAAACACCTTCAAACTTCATACAGTACAATAGTAAAAAGGTTCACGAAAAATACACCTCAAAAAGAAAAGCCTACAGAAATCTGCCGGCTTTTCCAAATAATGAACATGATCGCTATCGTTAATCGGCTGCATTTAACGCATGTGCGTGAAAGGCAATGTGCTGGCCGATAAAGCTGGCAATAAAGTAGTAGCTGTGATCGTAGCCTTTGCGGCGGTTCAGGGTCAACGGATGATCGTATTCGCGGCAGGTGGCTTCAAGCACTTCCGGCTTGAGCTGGCCATCGTGCAGGAAATTATCCGCTTCGCCCTGCTCGATCAGCAGTGGCAGGCGTTCTTCAGCATTGGCAATCAGCGCGTTGCTGTCGTAAGCCAACCACGCATCGCGGTCATCGCCTAAATAGGCGGTGAACGCTTTTTCACCCCATGGCACTTGTGACGGCGCAACGATCGGCGCAAATGCCGACACGCTGGCAAAGGTGTGCGGATTGTTTAGCGCAATCATCAATGCACCGTGGCCGCCCATTGAATGCCCACTGATGCTTTGCTTGCCGTTGACCGGAAAATGCTGGTCGATCAGCGCGGGCAGTTCTTCGGTGATGTAATCGTACATGCGGTAGTGTGCCGCCCACGGCGCTTGCGTGGCGTTGACGTAAAAGCCTGCGCCTTGCCCAAGGTCGTAAGCGTCATCATCGGGGACATTCTCACCGCGCGGGCTGGTATCGGGTGCAACGAGGATGATGCCGTGTTCGGCTGCATAGTGCTGCGCACCGGCTTTTTCGATGAAGTTGCGCTCGGTGCAGGTCAGGCCGGATAGCCAATAAAGCACCGGACAATCTTCACCATCAAGCGCTTGCGGCGGCAGGTAAACGGCAAAGTTCATGTCGCAATCGAGTACGTCGCTGCGGTGCTGGTAAATACGCTGTTCACCACCGAAGCAGCGCCAGTTTTCGGTTTGTTTCATGTGCTATTCCTCAATAATTCATCACGGTGCGGATAGACTCACCCTTCTCCAGCAACTCGAATGCGGTATTGATGTCCTCGAATGGCATGGTGTGGGTGATGAAATGGTCGAGTGGCAATTCACCGCGCATCACTTCTTCGACCATGCCCGGCAGTTCACTGCGCCCTTTCACACCGCCAAATGCGGTACCGCGCCACACACGACCGGTAACGAGCTGGAACGGACGGGTGCTGATTTCCTGCCCCGCACCGGCGACGCCGATAATCACACTCTCGCCCCAGCCTTTGTGGCAGCATTCCAGCGCAGCGCGCATCACGTTGACGTTACCAATACACTCAAAGCTGTAATCCACGCCGCCGTCAGTCATCTCGACAATCACTTCCTGAATCGGGCGCTCGTAGTCGTTAGGGTTAACACAATCGGTAGCACCAAGTTCTTTGGCAAGAGCAAATTTTTCCGGATTCAAATCGATGGCGATGATGCGTTTCGCACCGGCTTTCACCGCACCTTGCACCACGGCCAGCCCGATCGCACCCAAGCCAAATACCGCAACCGTATCGCCTTCGCTAACCTTAGCCGCGTTTTTCACCGCACCGAGGCCAGTAGTGACGCCGCAGCCGAGCAAGCAGACTTTTTCCGGATTGGCAGCCTCGTCGATCTTCGCCAGCGAGTATTCCGAGACTACGGTGTATTCGCTGAATGTGGATGTGCCCATATAGTGATAAAGCGGCTTGCCCTGATAGGAAAAGCGCGATGTACCATCGGGCATCACACCTTTGCCCTGCGTTTCGCGCACGGATGAGCAGAGGTTGGTTTTGCCCGAAGTACAGAATTTGCACTTGCCGCATTCGGCGGTGTAAAGCGGGATAACGTGGTCGCCGGGCTTGACGCTGGTCACGCCCTCGCCAACTTTTTCGACCACGCCTGCGCCCTCGTGCCCGAGTACGGCCGGAAATAATCCCTCAGGATCTTGCCCGGACAAGGTGTAGGCATCAGTGTGGCACAATGCAGTGTGGGTCATGCGCACCATCACCTCACCTGCTTTTGGATCTTCGACGTCGATTTCGACAACTTCCAATGGTTTTCCGGCTTCAAAAGCCACTGCAGCGCGTGATTTCATCATGTGATCCCTTATTGAAATGATACGGAAACTGTAACACAAGACCCGATATGTGTCGCCACGCCTTTCTGTCCGGCAATACAGTCTAATTCCAGAAAAACGGTCACAGAGTGACCAAAAAATAAAACAAGAACAATGCCTTGTTTTTATGTTCTGTAACCGTTTTTCTGGAGTTCTACTATAAAAAGCCGCCCATAGCCTAAGAGGCTATGGGCGGCATCATTTCAGATCTTAAAGATTGGTTTTAATCAACTCTTTGATTTCATCACCACGCCCGTTCATGATCGCTTTGAGCATGAACAGGCTGAAGCCCTTGACCTGCTCCATTTTGATTTTTGGCGGCATAATCAGCTCTTGGGTGGCGGTATGCACGTCGAGGATGACCGGCCCGTCATGAGCAAAGGCATCGTGCAATGCGCCGTCGAGTTTGTCCGAGTCGGTGACGCGAATGCCCTTGATACCGGCGGCCTCGGCGATGGCGGCGAAGTCGGGGTTTTCAAGGTCGGTGGCGCTGTCGAGCAGTCCTGCCGCTTTCATTTCCAGTGCGACAAAGCCGAGTACGCTGTTGTTGAAGATAACTACTTTAACCGGCAAGTTCATCTGGCGCAGGGTGAGTAAATCGCCCATCAGCATGGCAAAGCCGCCGTCACCAGATAACGACACGACCTGGCGCTTGCGGTCTACACTCTGTGCGCCCATTGCCTGCACCATCGCGTTGGCCATCGAGCCGTGGTTGAACGAGCCAAGCAGGCGACGCTTGCCGTTCATTTTCAGGTAACGCGCCGCCCATACCGTTGGCGTACCGACATCAGCAGTAAAAATGGCATCGTCGGCAGCCAGTTCACTGATGCGCGAGGCGACGTATTGCGGGTGCAGCGGTTCTCCGGCTTTGGTCGGCTTGGCGAGGTGATCGAGGTCTTTGCGCGCTTCCTGATAATGACGCACGGCAGACTTGAGGAAATGTTCGCGTCGGATGTCGTCAATCAAAGGCAATACCGCTTTGCAGGTCTCTTTGACGTCGCCAACGATGCCCAAGTCCAGCGCCGTACGCTTACCCAATGCACCGGGATTAATGTCGACCTGAATAGTGGTCGCTTTTTTGGGGTAGAACGCGCGATACGGGAAATCCGTGCCGAGCATCAGCAGCGTGTCGCTGTTTTCCATCGCATGGTAACCGGATGAAAAGCCAATCAAGCCAGTCATGCCAACGTCGTAAGGGTTATCCCATTCAATAAATTCTTTGCCGCGCAGGGCGTGCACAATCGGTGCTTTGAGCCTTTCCGCCAGCGCAATGACTTCATCGTGCGCACCGGCGCAGCCGCTACCGGCAAAGATGGTAACTTTAGTGCTTTTGTTGAGCAATTCTGCAAGGCTTTTGATGTCGTCCTGGTGCGCAATCAGATTGGGCTTGCGCGGCGGCGTCCAGTGGGTTGATGCGCCTTCTGGCGCTTCGAGCATCGACACGTCACCGGGGATGACCAGCACCGCGACGCCACGCTTGCCGACCGCAGTATTCAGGGCGCGGAACAGGATTTCCGGCATCTGCGCAGGATTCGAGACCAGCTCGCAGAAATCACTGCATTCGCGGAACAGTTCCTCGGGATGGGTTTCCTGAAAATAACCAAGCCCGATTTCCGACGACGGAATGTGCGAGGCAATCGCCAGTACCGGTACATTGTTGCGCTGACAATCGAACAGGCCGTTAATCAGGTGCAGGTTGCCGGGGCCGCAACTGCCCGCACATACCGCCAGTTCGCCGGTAATCGCGGCTTCCGCACCCGCAGCAAACGCACCGCCTTCTTCGTGGCGGACGTGCATAAAATCAATTTTGCCGTTACGGCGCAGGCTGTCGTTGATGCCGTTCAGGCTATCGCCAGTGATGCCCCACACGCGCTTGACACCCGCATCTGCCAGTACTTCGACCAATAAATCTGCGATGGTTTTTGCCATGTTATCTCTCCTGTTTATCGTTGAATATACATATATTCCGATACTGTGTAACAGGATACGCCTGATATTACTGACCTTGCAATATCAGGAAAAATCTTCGCGCACGATACGCGCCATATTGCGCTCGGCAAGGCCAGTGATGAACACATATGGATTAACACCCGCACTACCGGGAATCAGCGCACCGTCCTGCACATAAATATTTTCGTGACCATGCACTCGCCCTACTTCATCTGTCGCTTTGCCGAGCACGCAGCCACCGAGTGGGTGGTAGCAAAAATCATCGCCGAAACCGTTGTTGAACAGCAACCGCGCGCGCGTACCGCCGTTGCTTTCCTTGAGGCGGGCAAGCAATTCTTTCGCACCTCGCACTGAGTAATCATTCTGCTCGCGCTTCCAGCTCAGCTTGACGCTATCCGAAACTTTATCGTAGTAATAGTGCGCACGCTCGGGGTTGTCGGTAATGGCTAGGAACAGCGTTGTCCACGTTTCAATGCCGAGCGGTAACGGGGCAATTTCAGCAAAGATTTTCTGCTCGAAATCGCCATCCCACATGTTGATGCCCTTAACCGGAATCGTCGATTGGTTAGCACCGGCAGCGTGGACAAAATTGCGCCCGGTCATGATGTTGCCGTTTGGCCCCCAGTGTTGGCCGATCTCATCATTGAGCTGAGGTAAATGCCCTTTGGCCTTGCTCTTGAGCAGCAGCTCTGAAGTACCGGTACTGCCCGCGTTGAGGAACAACTTGTCGCAAGTGTAGCGTTCGCGGGTGACGACGTCTCCGTCGGTATTGAGTTCGTGCACTTCCAGCCCGATTTTGCCGTCTTCAAGCTGATGCACAGACGCAACCTGGCGCAAGGTTTTCAATTGCAAATTGCCGGTTTGTTCGGCTTTTTTCAGGTAGGTTTGATCGAGGGAAAACTTGCCCGCATTGTTGCCATAAATCACTTCCCCGCCCAATGCCGAGGCGTACACTTCGCCCTTGGCTTCGCGCTGCATGTAGTCGAAATCGTAGCTGTTGCCAAAAAACTCGGTTTTCAGCCCCGCTTTATGCGCCTGACGCTCGGCGGCACGGGTGAATTCGTAGTATTTACTGTCGTTGAAAAACGCTTCGGGAATCTGGCTAACGCGCAATTCGCGCAGCGCGAGCGGAAAGTAGGTGTCGTACATTTCTGCGGCATCAATCCACGGGAAAACCGTTTCAAAATGAGAGCGGCGCGGGGTAATGGCAATCGCGCCATTGACGATCGAGCCGCCACCGTAAGCGCGACCGGCAAAGACTTTCATCTCATCGTATTCAATCAGGTCGAGCACGCCGGGATAGCGAGAAATCGGCTTGGGAATGGTAATTGGCGCATTGGGAAAATTGCGGAACCAACTAGAGCGCTTGTCCGCGCCAATCATGCTGCAAAAGGTATCGTGATCGGGGCTGCGATCCCAGCGCATGCCCATTTCCAGCATCAGCACTTTGTGCCCCTGCTCAGTGAGGCGCAATGCGGAAACTGCCCCACCGTAGCCACTGCCGACGATGATATTCGGTACATGGCCAATATTGCTGATGTGCTCGGGTAATCTGCGCATCGTGCTGCACCCTGTAAGGCCGGTGCCAAGCCCACTACTTAGAGCGGCGGCGCCAATGCCAGCCTGCCTGATAAATGTGCGTCGTTGCATGGGTATCCCCTGTCAACCAAACGGATGTTTTACCATAATTACATCCGTTTGACATTCATTCACAGGCGGAAAATCTTCAATTTTTCTGATTTGTAAGCATCCTGAGGATATGATTAAATTTAGGTCATGGATAAATAAAGTATGCATGGCATACACGTGGGCTCACTACCCACGTCTAAGTAATAAAGCACGGCTATCACTGGTTAAATAAAATACAAGGATGCGTTGATGTCACCAAAAAAAGTTCTCACTGATCACCACATCAGTTCATTACAGCAAAATTTAAAGGTTGAAACGCTGACCGAACGCTTCGTCAACTATTGTGCTCCCCCGCAAGGGAAAGAGCGCAGTAAGTTGGCTCGCGGCGTCATTACGATGTTCGTATCACTACCTTTCTTATTCTATATTTTTGCATTATTTGATATGCCGTATATGTCGCATATTATGGCGGTATATTCTGCGCTGATCCTTTATATCTATGTGCGCTTGATCACCGAGTTCAAACGCTACATGAACTATCATGATAATTTATTCAATTTCGTTAAAATCGAGTTGATCATTTTTATAAACTTGATCATTTATTTTGGCTTTGTTTATTATTTTCTAGGGGTTACCGATAGCAGCAGCTTTAATGAGCCACTGGAGTTGTTTGACGCCATGTACTTTAGCCTGATCACCATTTCAACGGTTGGCTACGGACATTATTATCCGATGTCGATGCTCGCTAAATTACTGGTGATGTCTGAGATACTGATCGGCATGTGGATGGTCATGACGGTTTTGCCTGTCGTGATTAACGAACAGAGCAACCGGCAAGATAATAGTAACAACGCCAATTAACTACAGCTTGTGCGTCTGTGGCTCATGGCCGCGCTGGCGGTAAGCCGCAAAGCGCTTGCGTGTGGCGTTCAGGATATCGCTGTGTTGGGTCACGATTTCAAAAATGCGATTACAGCTGCGCGGGATGTCGGGGGTCGGATCAAGGCTGAGATTGATGATCACATCTGCTTCATTGACGCGCGCAGGCGGTACGGCGAGCCAGATATTGGCGTATTTTGCCATCTCATCATCAAGTAAGCTGTGTGGAATAAAGCTTTCCGGCTTAAACGACCACAGTAGCTCATCAAGGGCAGCCGCCATATCATCATCTGCGCAAAGAATCAGGGTACGCAGATTTTCCTGTGCGGCTTTTTCAACCAAGGTACAAGTCAGTTGCAGGCGCTGCTTTACGTCCGCCCCTTCGGGCAGGACGTAAAAGCGCACTGTTTTGCCTGCGCCAGCATTAATGCCAGCACTATCACTACTATTAGCGACCGCGGACACGTTCGAGATAGGCTTCGCGCAGTGCGAGGCTTTTCCGGCCAGGTTTACCACTGCCAATAGCATGACCATCAATAGCGACGACCGGCATAATCAACGCACCAGCAGAAGTCGCAAAGGCCTCATCCGCGCACAGTGCTTCTTTCGGCGTAAATGCGCGTTCAACCAAGGTCAGGCCATGGTCACCCAGAACCTCAATGAGTGTACGGCGGGTGATGCCATGCAGGATGTCGTAATCCAACGGGCGAGTGAATACACGATCACCCTTGATGATCCAGACGTTATTTGAGCTACCCTCAGTAATATAGCCTTGGTCATCAACCATCCACGCATCATCATGGCCGGCATCAAGCGCAATCATTTTTGCCAGAGATTGCGCGAGCAGTTGTGTGGTCTTGATGTCGCGGCGTTGCCAGCGGATGTCGTGCATGGTCATTACGCGTAAGCCTTTTTGTACCTTAGGATCAGCCAGTAATGTCTTCTGCTGGGTGAACATAACGACGTTCTGGCGCATATCCGGATCAAAGACAAAATCGCGATCAGCCGCACTGCCACGCGTAACTTGCAGATAAATAACACCTTCATCCAGCTTGTTATCAATGATTAGTGCTTCTTGAATGCTGACGATCTCTTCTGCTGACATCGGCATAGGCATGTTCAGCTGGCCGAGCGAACGCGCAAGGCGCTGCAAGTGCGCTTCGTTGTCGAGCATTTTTCCGCCGATCACTGCACTCACTTCGTAGACCGCGTCCCCCATCAGGAAGCCACGGTCAAAAATAGAAATTTTTGCTTCGCTTTCGGGAACAAATTCCCCATTGACGAAAACAGTACGTTCTTTGCTGTTAGCCATTATCTCGCCCCTTCGCGGCACCAATTCTCAGGCGCAATGCGTTGAGTTTGATAAAGCCTGCTGCGTCTTTATGGTCATACGCTGCTTCATCATCGAAGCTGGCGATAGCATTATCAAACAAGGTATCTTTTGAGCTGCGACCAAGCACAGTGACGTTGCCTTTATACAATGACAGGCGCACTTCACCATTGACGCTTTCCTGACTTTGGTCAATCAGGCCTTGCAGCAGCTTGCGCTCAGGCGCCCACCAATAGCCGTTATAGATCATTTCAGCGTATTTCGGCATCAATTCATCTTTAAGGTGCGCAACTTCGCGGTCAAGCGTGATTGATTCAATCGCGCGGTGTGCTTTGAGCATGATCGTGCCGCCGGGCGTTTCATAGCAGCCGCGGCTCTTCATACCCACGTAGCGGTTCTCAACGATATCGATGCGACCAATACCGTTCTCACCACCAAGGCGGTTCAGCTCGGCGAGCATCTCATGAGGTGCGAGGCGCTTGCCGTTGAGCGCGACCGGATCACCTTTTTCGTAGGTCAGGGTAATTTCAGTTACTTCATCCGGTGCTTGCTGAGGAGAAACGCTGCGCAGCCACATATCTTCACCCGGTGCGGTGTCGGTGTCTTCCAGTTCATTGCCTTCATAGGAAATGTGCAGCAAGTTAGCATCCATCGAATAAGGTGCTTTACCTTTTTTCGCGGTAATATCGATACCATGTTCAGCTGCATATTTGAGCAGCTTCTCGCGGCTGAGCAGATCCCACTCACGCCATGGTGCAATCACTTTAACTTCTGGCAGCAGCGCATAAGCACCAAGCTCAAAGCGCACTTGGTCGTTGCCTTTACCAGTCGCACCGTGAGCAATCGCGTCCGCACCGGTCTCTTTGGCGATTTCAACCAAACGCTTGGTGATCAGCGGACGGGCAATAGACGTGCCGAGTAAGTATTCACCTTCATAGATGGTATTGGCGCGGAACATTGGGAAAATATAGTCGCGAGCAAATTCTTCTGTCAGGTCTTCAATATAGATTTCCTTGACGCCAAGCGCTTGCGCTTTAGTACGCGCTTGCTCGACTTCTTCACCTTGGCCGATATCTGCGGTAAAGGTGACGACTTCGCACTGATATTTATCTTGCAACCACTTGAGGATAACCGAGGTATCCAGGCCACCAGAATAGGCGAGTACGACTTTTTTAACTGACATGTTTGCTCCTTGAACCCGAGTAAAAGGACTATTCTAACGCAGCGCTTGAAGCGGTGAAATAAAAACGCAATACCTTAAATTGATGTTTAAGGTACTCGTGGCTTTATAGCAAGCCACTACGGAAATAGCGGCTTGGAGACAATTTGAAGAACAAAGAGACTATACCAACGTTTGTTATACTGATTTTATGTTAATGTACATAATTAATTTGTTTAGGTGTACTGTCCATATTATGGATAATCTTTGGATAGAAATACAATGAAAGACTGGATTGTCGCTGCTGATTCAACAAGCTGCCTGGATTTCGTTCAGGTTGAGCACAATATCGAAACGCTACCTCTATATTTGCATATGCATGGCAAACGACTTCGTGATGTTATTGACATCAGCTCTGAAGATTTTATCCGCTGGATGATCAAATATCCTGAGGAATTACCTTATTCATCACCACCTGAAACCAAAGATATTGTTCTGCTTTATGAAGGATGGGTAAAACGTGGCATCAAAAAAGCCATCTTAATTACCTTGTCTTCCAGAATCAGTGAGACATACCAGCGTGCATTACGCATTGCACAGCAATACCGCGACCGTATTCACATTGAGGTATTTGACTCACGTACAACACTCTACGGTCAGGCGATGCTCGCACTTGAAGCAGAAAAGCAAATGAGCAAGGGTATTCCACTTGCAGCTGTTATTGCGCAGCTTGAATATCTGCGTTCGCATAGCAGAGTCTATTTCACTGTCGGCAAGCTGGACTACCTGATAAAAAACGGCCGCCTGTCGCCTACAAAAGGAATGATTGGCCGGTTATTTAATATCAAGCCAATCATGTACTTCGACAGCAGCGGCACAATCACTCCCGTAGATAAAGTCCGTAAACTGACGAGTGCACAATCACGTATTATTAATCAGGTGAAGCAATTTATTGGTCCGCGTAAAGCACAAATCTACGTCATGCGCTCTCTTGATAAAGCAGGTGAAGATTTTGAACAAACAGTAAGTGACACTTTTCCGGATCATGAGGTAATCAGCTTACCTCCTTCACCAGTAATCGCTTGCCATACAGGCCCTGCGCTTTACGGCTTTGGTACATATATACCCTATTAATTCAACATTGATATGCACATCGAACTAATCGCCATAGGGCAAAAAATGCCAAGCTGGGTTAACGAAGGCTTTGAAGAATATCGCCAGCGACTACAAGCTGACGTCACGCTCTCACTCACTGAAATTCCGTTGCAAAAACGCGGCAAAGCCAGTCAGCTTGCCAGCGCACGGGCTAAAGAAAGTGAGCAGGTGATGAAGGCGATTGATGACGATGCTTATGTCGTCACCCTCGATATTCCGGGCAAAATCCACACCAGCGAATCACTTGCTGACCGACTGCGGTTCTGGCAGGAAAATACACGCAAGATGGTGCTGATTATCGGCGGGCCGGAAGGGCTAAGCCCGGAAATGAAGGCACGCGCCAATGAAAGCTGGTCTCTCGGCAAGCTGACGTTGCCGCACCCACTGGTGCGTATCGTCGTCGCGGAAGCCCTTTACCGCGCATGGTCAATCAACAACAACTTACCTTACCATCGCGCTTAAGCACTTCTCAAAACAAGTTTTATTTTTTAAATCAAAATCTTGATGTGATTTTTGCTTTCTCATCTCGATGGCTTTTTTGATCTAGCCGTGATCAATTACGTTATTGTAAACACGTACCAATATGATAACGCTTTGCATTAAGATGTTCGCCTTAATCAATTCAATTGGAGAAGTTTATGAAAAAAACGATCCTTGCAGCCCTTTGTGCTTTAACCCTACCTGTTTCTGCATTTGCGGTTGATATTGAATCCGCACGCGGCACCATCGATGCACCGGAGAACCCACAAAAAGTGGTAACTTACGACATTGGTGTACTTGATACGCTAGACGCACTTGGCGTAGAAGTTGCCGGTGTGCCTAACAAATTGTTTGTCGATTACCTTGAGAAAGGTGATGCGGAAGAAGTCGGTACATTGTTTGAGCCAAATATTGAAGCACTTGCAGCTTTACAGCCAGACTGGGTTGTTGTTGCTGGTCGCTCAGCCAAACAATACGATGCTGTCGGACAAGTTGCGCCCACAGCTGATCTTACCATCGCCAGCGAAGACCTCTACAATCAGGCATTGACCCGCCTTGATGACCTCGGCAAAGTCTTCGGTAAGGAAGACGAAGCAGCGGCGATCAAAGAGCGCCTCAACGGCCTGCGCGATGCAGTTAAAGCCAAGACCGAAGGTACTGGTAAAGCGCTGATGCTGCTGGTGAGTGGCCCTAAAATCTCACTTTACGGCCCCGATTCTCGCGGCGGCTGGTTAGAGAAAGATCTTGGCTTTGATCTCGTTGAAGCCGAGCGCGCGCCAAATGTCCACGGTGGCTCTGAAGGTATCTCATTCGAATACATTGCCGAAGAAAATCCTGATTGGCTGATCGTGATCGACCGCGCTGCGGCAATCGGTAAGGATGACCTCGAAAACGCCAAATCGGTGCTCGACAATGAGGTCGTTGCGCAAACCAACGCATGGAAAAATGGCAATGTGATCTATCTAAACCCAGCTGATATTTATATCGCGGTAGGTGGTGTTCAAGCGATGGAAAACATCATGAAGCAGCTTGATGAAGAGCTTCCGGCCAAATAAACCATCGTTTACAAACAGGCCAAGAGACTCATACGACACATAAAGATGCGTGATCTTATTTGGATACCAGCTTTGCCCGTATGAGTTTTTTGGATCAAGCTATAGCGATCAAGGCGTAGCTATTGCTGCGCCTTTTCTTTGATCAACAAAATTATGCCCAATCGAGTTCATCCCATTGCCGCCATTGCACTACTGCTGGTGCTATTCATTATTAGCCTCTTTATTGGCGTGAGCAGTCTGACTTTGAGCAACTTACTCGAGCCCGATAAGCTGGAAATTTTCCTCGTCAGCCGTGTACCGCGTAGCTTCGCCGTTTTATTAACCGGTGTTTCAATGGCAGTTGCCGGGCTGGTGATGCAAATGGTGGTGCACAACCGCTTCGTCGAGCCGACCACAGCCGGTACTGCACAAGGTGCAGCACTGGGCTTGCTCGCAGCCATTTTACTGTTCCCGTCCGCACCGGTGATGGGCAAAATGCTGATCGGTAGTGCTGGTGCAATCATCAGTATGTTGGTCTTTTTGCGCATGGCACGCCATATTCCACCATCTGACCCATTGCTACTACCATTAGTCGGGCTGATTTATGGCGGCGTCCTCGGTGCATTGGTCACTTTTATCGCTTACGAAAAAGACTTACTGCAAGTGGTGGAAATTTGGTTTAACGGTGATTTTTCCGGCATTTTGCGCGGCCGTTACGAGCTTTTATGGGCTGGTGGCGTGGCTGCAATCATGCTTTATCTACTTGCCGACCGCCTGACTATCGTCGGCATGGGTGAGCAGATGAGTCACGCACTCGGCATTCCGTACCGGCAGCTGGTGTTGCTCTCTATGACCATGGTTGCCGTGATGACAGCACTGGTCGTCATCACCGTTGGTATGGTGCCCTTTATCGGGCTGGTTGTGCCCAATATTGTGCGCCGCTTTGTTGGTGACAATATCCGCCATGCTCTGCCGTGGGTCGCTTGGACGGGTATGGTTATGTTGCTTATTTGTGACATCCTCGCGCGCACCATTCGCTTTCCCTATGAAATACCGGTCAGCGTCATTTTTGGCGTCATTGGTGCAGTGATCTTTCTGTATTTATTGATTCGCCCCATTCGCCAAAAAAATTAATCGTTTAATATGGCGACTTACCATAATTACCCAAATACCCCACCCAGGAATCAAAAATGGCCAAACGACTACAGACTTTCTCAATAGCTATACTCAGCCTCATGGCTATTACCGCCGTTGCAGCCGACTGCGATAGCGGCAATGACTGCTTCCAAAAAGCCGATGAAGCCCTGATCACAGGCAACTATGAGCAAGGATTCGAGCTCGCCAACCAAGGCTGTGACAAAGGCAATGCCGATTCATGCGCTGCAGTTGGTACCATGTACCAGCTTGGGCGCGGTGTGGCACAAGACATCGAGCAGGCCAACCGCCATCTCGAGCAAGCCTGCGAACTCGGCAGTGGTGATGGCTGTGCAGTACTTGCCAGCGTTTACTTGAGTGGCCAAGGTGTAGCGCAAGATCTTGATAAAGCCTACAGCATGGCAGCCAATGGTTGTAATGTAGACAACGCCATTGCCTGTATGTTGCTCGGATCGATGCAACTTTCTGGTCAAGGCAGCACTCAAGACATTGAAGCAGGGCAAGCCAATCTCGATAAAGCCTGCTCCATGGAACCACTGGTATGCCCATCAATCGAGCAAATCCGTGATGCGGCCAAGCAAGCTGGCGTAATTCAATAATGTCATTCGCGCAGCATCAGGGCCATACGCCCTATACAGCCAGTCAGGACACTGAATAACCCTTTACTATAATCATGCCAACCACACGCTACACCCACCGCCTCCTCATTCTCCTTATGCTACTCGCGATCAGTACTGCTGTTTTTCTTTTTTGGCAAAGCCGTGGCAGTTGGGATTTAATCTTGCCGTTTCGTGGGCAAAAAATTATCGCTCTACTGCTTACAGGTAGCGCGATAGCCGTTGCCACCATCGTCTTCCAGACGCTCACCACCAACCGCATCCTCACTCCTTCGATTATGGGGCTGGATGCGCTGTATTTACTGCTGCAAATTGTTGCCGTCGCGGTGCTTGGTGGAAGTGGCTATGCCCAGCTCGATGCACGCTGGCAATTCCTGATCGATGTTGTCTTAATGATGGGCGTCGCCGGGCTGCTGTTCGGCGTCCTGATGCGTTATTTCAACCGTGAACTCTATCGCCTGCTGCTGATCGGCGTGATTTTTGGCGTACTGTGCCGCAGCCTGACCAGCTTTGTTTCACGCGTACTCAGCCCTGAGGACTATGCAGTATTCCAAGGTGCGGCGTTTGCCCAATTTAATCGCATCGACAGCACCCTGCTCGGCGTTGCTGCGATTTGCATGATCATTTGCTTAGCCATTATTTGGCACAATCGCCACGTTCTCGACATCATCGCGCTTGGGCGCAACCCCGCTATTGGGCTCGGCATAAACCACAAGCGCGTCATGACCGGGCTGATGATGACCGTTGCCGCACTTGTCGCCATCTCTACTGCACTTGTTGGCCCGGTATTGTTCTTCGGGTTACTGGTCAGTGCTCTCACTTATCGCTTATTCCCCGTTCCTTACCACCGTATTTTGTTGCCCGCTGCTGCGCTGCTTGCCGGCCTCGTACTCGTTGCCGGACAACTCATCTTTGAGCGCCTTCTCGGCTTTGCGGCTACCCTTAGTGTGGCAGTCGAGCTGCTTGGCGGCGTCGTATTCATCATTCTGTTACTCAAAGCAAAACGCCTATGATTACCGTCCAACACCTCAATCACGCCTACGGCAAGGCACCTATTCTTCAAGATATCAATCTCACCTTACCCAGCAAACAACTCAGCGCTATCATTGGCCCAAACGGTGCAGGTAAATCGACCCTGCTCAGCCTCATCGCACGCCTTGAGACCTTACAAAGTGGCGAAATACATATCGACGACATGAGCATCCGCGACACACCGACCGCAAAGCTCGCGCAGAAAATGGCAATCTTGCAGCAGCATACCCAGTTTCTCAGCCGCCTGACCATTAACGACCTACTGCTGTTTGCACGCTATCCGTACCACAAAGGCCGCCCGAAAAAGCATGACCACGACACCGTCGCGCAAATGCTCGATTACTTCCAGCTCAGCGACTACCGCCAGCGCTTTATCGATGAACTCTCTGGTGGTCAACGCCAGCGTGCCTTGGTCGCGATGGTCTTTGCACAAGACACCGACCTCATTCTGCTCGACGAACCACTTAACAACCTCGACATGTACCACGCGCGCCAGCTGATGCAAACCCTGCGTACCGCCGTTGATGATTGGGGAAAAACCATTGTCATCGTCCTACACGACATTAATTATGCCAGCCACTACGCTGACCACATCACCGCCATGCAAGACGGCAAAATATTTGCCAATGGAAACACCCGCGACGTCCTTACCCAAAGCACAATCAGCAATTTGTACAACATCGAAGTCGATATCATTGAGCATCACGGCAAGCCGCTGTGTGTACACTTCTAGGTAATGCCATCACGAAATACACAATCTTCGGAGCAATACGCTTTGCGGATCTCACAGTAAAGATCGCTGTATTAGAAAATTACTTCATACAATATAGCGACACAGCTTAATAGCGAATTTAAACGATTAAACCAATTGATCGAGCGTCCGTTATAATCGCGTTTCTATCTACCAATAGAAACAGACCATGAAATTACACCACCTGCTTTTGACGCTCGCCGCACTCGTCTTTTATGGCTGCGCAAGTACGCCTTTTGAGCCCGCTGCAACCATCAGCGATGTCGCGCAGAACGAAGGTTATCGCGCCAACAACCTGATCAGCGAAAAATACCGCCACGATCCATTGTTCGTCACCGTGATGTTTTCTGGTGGAGGCTCGCGCGCAGCAACCTTTGGTTACAAAGTGCTTGAAGCACTGCGTGAGCAAGATGACGGCAAAGGCGGGCATTTACTCGACCATGTCGGGCTGACATTTGGCGTCTCTGGTGGGTCTGTCATATCTATGTACTATGCCTTGCATGGCGAAGATACCTTCCCTCGCTTTGAGCAAGTATTTCTACGCCAGGACTTTCAGGGCAACGTACTGGATAAGCTGTTTTCATCAGACTATCTATTTTGGCTGTCCTCCCCAGAATATGGCCGTGGCGACCTGCTCGCACGCCAATTTGACGAACACCTTTTCCACGGTGCAACTTTTGGCGACATCCTCAAGCAGCGCAAAGGCCCCATGTCGATCATTACAGCCAGTGATTTCACCGCCGGACATCGCTTCAATTTCATTCAAGATTATTTCGACATCATCTGCCTTGATCTCGGCAAATACTCCATCGCACGCGCAGTTGCTGCATCGAGTGCTGTACCGGTTATCTTTACCCCAATCACCATCAACAACAACGCTGGCAACTGCAATTACCGGCCATCCAAGCTGATCGCAGGTGCTGAAAAAAGTGCTGAATCGGTCAGTGAACCGACTGACCTTGCCGCTGTTCGCGACGCTTTCTCCGATCGCAACAAGCGCCCGTATCTGCACCTGGTTGATGGTGGGCTGAGTGACAACCTCGGCTTGCGTACCCTGCTCGATTTATCACATCTAAGCGATCAAAGCGAAGCGCTACCCATTGCGGTTGATCACCATGAAAAGCTGGTTTTTATCAGCGTTGATGCAGCGCGAGACATCGATTACAGCGCCGATAAAACTGCGAAAATACCCTCTATTACTACAGTAATAGAAAAGGCGATCGACAATACCATCGACCGCTACTCACATGAAACCGTGCGTCAGTTCGAGCGCTATCTCGCCAGCGAAAGCAACAATCTTCCGGTCGATGTGTATTTCATTCGCTTGAACCTTGCTGACCTCAAGCCATCGCCACTGCGTGACAAAGTTCAAAGTATGTCTACCAGCTTCCGAATTGAGGCAGATGAAATAGAAGCGCTACAGGAAGCCGTGGCTGAGCTACTCGATCAATCCGAAGCCTACCAGCGCTTACTGAATAGCTTGTAAATGGGCACGCTAGATATTGCTCATGTTAATATTAAGGTGACGCATTGATAATGACACCTATTCACAATCAATACTATGCCACCAACCCCGATTACGCTGAATCATGAAGACTGGCAGCAAACCGTATCATCTGCGGTTTGCTCGATTCACACCTGCACCCGCCCCGAAGTGCAAAGCGCTATCGAGCAGCACCATTTTCGCGATGGCTTTAGCCTTATGCGCCAATCTTTCACCAGCCACGCTCCGGTATGGCATCCGCCATTTGCCGATACGGGCTACATTGGCTTGTGCTTTGCGTTCAGTAATGCCGACAGCGACAGCCTTGCCCTCAAGCACCTTTATCACCGGCAAATGAATATCACCAGTGGTTATGCCTTTGACGGCGCAATCAATTACGCCACCGGCCAGCCACAGCACTACATCGCTTTGCAATTCTCACCTGACTACCTCGACAGCCTTGCCGAACAGGCCACCTTACCTAACTGGCTACAACGCCTGCGCCGCGAACGCGGTATCATCGAGCGTATCACCGTACCGCAGCGCCTGCGCGAACGTGCATGGCACATGCTCAAGCAACCACCAGCCGTACAGCTCACCAGCCGCCTGCGCATGGAATCTGCCGCGCTGGACTGGCTTGCCGACTGTCTTGAACTACGCCTCTCAAGCAGCAAGCACGACCCGCGCATCGACGACGTCATCGACATCATCCACAATGAATACGATCAGCACCTGACCATTGCCAAGCTTGCACAACGCTGCGGCATCAACACCTGCGACCTCAAAGCTGGCTTCAAACGCCGCACCGGTCACACCATCAATACCTACCTCACCCGCACCCGCCTGCAAGCCGCTGAATTACTGCTCGGCGAGCGACCGGATTTGAGCATCAATATTGTTGCCGCCTTGTGCGGCTACCAACCCGGCCACTTCAGCGCCACCTTCAAAAAGCATCACGGCGTCACGCCACAACAGTGGCGACAAAACGCCCGATAATTGCAGCAAAAAATGCCCGATAGTCGCATGAGCGAACAATAAAAAACGCTAATCTTTCGCATTCAATTTTTATACGAAAAACGAATGTGAATATCGGGTTCAGCTTATCCCCAACATGGCTCACGCCACAGCACGATCCATACCTGCACTACGACATTGCGCTGTATATCGATGTTGCGCAACGCGCCGAAGCCGCGGGCATTGATTTTATATTCAAGCCGGACAGCCTTTATCTCAGCCCCGATTCGCACAGTCACGCCCCCAAACACGGCAGCCTCGACCCAACCTTGCTGCTCGCCGCCATCGCGACGCACACCAAACGCATCACGCTGATCACAACCATCTCGACTACGTTTGTGCCGCCTTACCTGATTGCGCGGCAAGTACAAACCCTGCAATGGCTAAGTGACGGTCGTGCCGGCTGGAACATCGTCACCTCGCTTGACGGTGCCGCTCTGTTCGGACTCGATGCCATGCCCGATAGCCAAAGCCGTTACGCGCGTGCCCACGAAGTCACCGCATTGGTCAAAGCACTGTGGGCAAGCCATGATGAAGATGGCTTGCACACCGTTGAGCATCCTGATTGCTGTGGCGTGCTCAATGTACCAATGCACCCGCACGGTCAGGCCAAGCTGTTTCAGGCGGGTGCATCAGACGACGGGCGCGATTTTGCCGCCGCCACTGCTGATGCCATCTTTGCCGCCACACCAAATCTCGACAGCGCACTCAATCTCAAGCACGACCTGCAACAACGTGCCACAGCACAAGGGCGTGATGCAGATGCCGTGCGCGTCTTACCCGGCATTTATCTGTTTCTCGGTGAAACCCGCGATGCCGCACAAGCACTTTACGAACAGGCGAACAGCCACATCAGCCGCGAGCAGCGCCTCTGCGCACTCAACACTTTACTTGGTGCTGATTTCAGCCACTGCACTGATGACACCCGCCTCACCGAGAAAGACTTGCCACCAGCGACAACTACAACGCGCAGCCGCACCCACACTAACCTACTACGCCGCCTTATTTGCCGTGAATCACCAACGCTTGGCGAGCTGCTCATCCACCCCGAAGTCATTCATTCCGCGCATTGGGTCATCGTCGGCACGGCGGCCGATGCCTGCGCCGAAATTCGCCGCTGGCAAGATGCAGGCGCAATAGACGGCTTTATTGCTCTGCCCGGCGGTGGTGATGATTCCCTACAACGCTTTTTTGACCAACTTATGCCGCTCTTGCGCGACACCAACCGGAGACAATCATGAAACAAAAGACCCTCTACTGCACCATCGCACTCTTGCTCGCCAACGCCGCACAAGCGCAAAGCATCCAACCGGTTGCACTTGACGCCATCACCGTCACCGGTGAGCGCATCGAGCGCAACCTATTCAATACTGCCAGCTCGGTCGCCATCATCAGCGACGAGAAAATTGCCAACAACCCGCACCAGCAAACGATCAAAGAAACCATTGCCAACCTGCCCAATATCGCCCAACCCATGACGGTTGGCGCACCCATCATTCGTGGCCAGGCAACACAAGGGCCAAACGAACGCGCCACCGCCTTTTTTAGTGGCACCGTACCACGTGCGACCATCAACATTGACGGTCAACCACTGAGCTTTAACGATCTCAGCTTTGGCGTCAATAACCTGTGGGATGTCGAACGCGTCGAAGCCTTCCGCGGTCCGCAAACCACCAGCCAGGGCGCAAACAGCATCGCCGGTGCCATTGTGGTCAACAGCAAAGACCCGACCTTCACCCCCGAAGCCAGCGGGCAGCTGATCTACGGCAGCCGTGACAAAAAGCGTGCCTCACTCGCCGCATCTGGTGCACTAATTGACGACAACCTTGCTGCGCGCATCGCACTCGACTACTACGACCGTGATACCTTCCGCCACTTCATCAACCCCGACTTCAACCCCGGCGACGCCAGCACTGATCTTCAGGCAAAAAATGCACGGGTCAAGTTTCTCTACCTGCCAAGCGCCATCCCAGAACTCGAAGCCAAGCTGACCTTGAACCACCGCGACTCGACCGGTCCACAGGCCGAAGTCGTCAGCGAACCCTTCAGCGCGCTGCAAGACGACCGGAATACCGAGGTCAGCTGGAAAATCAACAGCAATGCCGCGATTGCCGATCTGAGCTACGATTTCAGCCCAAACGTCACCTTGCACAACCAGCTACAGGCCAGCAAACTTAACGTTCGACGCATCACCAACCCCATGGATAACGGCGGTGCAAATATCGACCAGCATGACATTAGCAACGAAACTCGCCTGACTTTCTCAAGTGACGACAAAAGCCTCAGTGGCGTTGGTGGACTGTACCTGCGCCGCACTGATGCAGAAGAATCCCTGTCAACCTTCGGGCGGCAACCCGGCACCATCCTCAAGCATATCTTTGATGACGAAAAACGCAGCAGTGGCGTGTATGGAGAACTCACCTATCAGGTCACTGACCAACTCGCCCTGACCGGCGGTTTGCGTTGGCAACAAGACAGCTTCCAGCGTAGCGGCAGCAGCGGACTGGCTCCCGGTATGCACCTAAACTACGATGGCAGCTTCCACGCACTGCTGCCTAAATTCGTCGCCAACTACCAATTCAATGACCAATTCAACGCCGGCGTCATGGTCAACAAAGGCTACAACCCTGGCGGCGTCAGCTTCAGCTTTACCCAGCGTAAATTCATTCCGTTCAAGCCCGAGCAAGTGTGGAACTACGAGCTGTTCAGCCGTGCCAGCCTACTCGACAACCGCTTGCACCTCAATGCCAACCTGTTTTACAGCGACTACAAAGACGCACAGCGCTTTGTGCGCATCCCACTACCCAACCCTGGAAACAGCGGTTTAAACGCCGACACCTTCACCGTCAATGCCGAACGCGCCACTGCATGGGGCAGTGAATTGGCCGCTGATTATGCGGTCAACGAGCGCCTCAACCTCAATGCCAACCTCGGCGTACTCAAGACCAAAATCAACCGCTTCAGCAATACCGTTGCCGATTATCAGGGCAAATCATTCGAGCTTGCACCGAGCTACACCTTCGGCCTCGGCGCACAGTGGAAAATTAACGACCAATGGCAACTCTCAGGTAACCTGAAACGCACTGGCAGCTACTACAGCGACGACCTCAATACAGAAGGTTACAAAATCGCCCCATACACCGTGGTCAACGCCAAACTCGACTGGCAACCGCACGACAACATCAAGGTATTCACCTACGTCAATAATCTGTTCAATGACCAGTCGCCAACAGCCATTTTCGCCCCCGGCCGTGGCCAGAGCTTAAAAACAGCCGATATTGTCGCACCGCGCGAATTTGGTGTTGGCATCCGTGCGGATTTCTGAGGTGGATTTCTGAACATGAATTATTTTCGTAAACTGGCATTATTATCATCAATTGGCCTGTGCATACTCACTGCACAGGCGATGGAGATCGATACCGCACGTGGAACGGTCGATCTACCCGATGCACCACATCCATTGGTTGTCTATAATCTTGGTGCGCTGGATACATTGCTCGCGCTCGGCGTACCCATCGACGGTGTGCCGCAAAATACTTACCGCGAGCAAGATATACCCGGCAATCCTGCCCCTGTCGGCAGCATCTTTGAAGCAGATCTCGAAGCCGTCGCCACACTGCAACCGAAGCTGGTCATCGTCGGAGAACGCTCGCGTAAACAATACGACACCTTGCGCGAACTCGCACCCACCATTGATCTATCACTTGGCGCTAACGGCGGTGAACATATTTACCAAAACGGCATCACCCGCGCCCGCCAACTCGCCGCCCTATACGGCAAGCAAACCGAAGCTGAAAATCTTATCGCCAGCCTCGAAGCCAGCCGCGATGCAGCCAAAGCTGCCGCACAAAACAGCGGAAGCGGGCTAATCATACTGACCAGTGGCCGCATTATTTCGCTGCTTGGCAAAGACTCACTGATCGGCTGGCTGGTGCAGGAACTCGATCTTGACCTGATCGACGACAAACCACAAAGCCGCATCACCGACATCGAACCGATCAGTTTTGAATATCTCGCTGCCAAACAGCCCGACTGGCTGATTGTCATCGACCGAGACCAAGCCATCGGGCAGGCATCAGGCAGCAATGCCGAGACACTGTTTGATAACGAGCTGGTCGCGCAAACACCGGCGGCCAAAAATAAACGCATCATTTTCCTTGACGGCAAAGACGCCTCACTCGCCATAGGCGGCCTCAGCACAATGCAACGCACATTGGACACACTAGGTAATGCTTTGAAGCCATAAAAAAACCGCGCCAATAGTGGCGCGGTCCTTTAATTTCTGGTCAGGATAGATTAGAAATCATAGCGTAAATTAATAGCGAAATTACGTCCTGGCTGGGTGTAATTGTCAAGATTAATTGGCTTACCACTACGAGAAACACTGGGCAAGCCATTAACATCTGAACTGAGCCAGTACTTCTTGTTAGTAATATTATATACACCGGCAGTAATGGTCAGGTTATCAATAGGCTGCCACCAACCAGTTGCATCAATTACACCGAAGCCAGGCGTGCGGAATTGTGTTTCCTTGCTTGGTTTTTGTCCCTTGCCAGCCAGCGTCCAGTCAATGTTTCCACCCCATTTATTATCCTGATTGTAGCTCAGGCCAAAAATGGCTTTACTCGGGTAGGCCTGACTCAGGGTTACACCATGTGAAGCTTCGTTGCCAATGCGACCGCGCATCCATGCAACAGCGGCATGTGCATAAAGCTGCTGATTAATGGCGTAACCTGCTTCAAGTTCTGCCCCATAGGTTTTAGCTTCATTAACGTTGAATGGGCGTAATACGCTTTTTGGTACACCTTTGCTGGTCACACCAAAAGTACCATCGCGTTCAAAATCGATAAAATCACGGAATTGGCTGTAGAATCCGGTCACTTTGAATTCAAGCTGATCTGGCACTGCATAGCTGAAGCCGATTTCATAGTTGTTGGATTTTTCAGTTTTGAGATCTGGGTTAGGCAGAATAAAGCCAAAACCATGGTCAAAGCTACCGATATTACTCGCATCAGCAAGACGCGCACCACGCGAGTATGAAGCGAAAATATTACTGTTGTCATTGATCGGCATAACGACATTAATGCTAGGCGTCACAACAGTTGTGTTGCCATTTGGAATATAGCCATCTTGTGCGACTAAAGCTGGGTTAACTCGATAAGCCTGATCAACATCTGAGCTTAGGCGCTGATGTGCGATACGAATACCAGGAGAAACGCTCAAACCATTGGCAAAGGTCATCTGATCTTTAGCGTAAAGAGTGAAGGTGTCACGCTGAGTAACTGGCATATAGCGAATGCTGCCATACTTACTGTCAAGCCTATAATCAAATTCATCATTGTCATAAGCAGCACCGAATAAAAATTTATGCTGCATGCTGCCAAAATCAAGCTGCTTTACACCATCAAATTGTACGTTGAGATTATTTTGTTTGAAATGGCTGGTGCCATAAGTTTCTGTTGTTTGGCTGTAGTTATTAACAGAGGCTTGTACACTAGCTTTATCCAATCCCCAAACGTTGGTGAAATTACCTTCAGCCTTAAAACGTTTACGTTTCGTTGGATCCGTATGCGCTTTTGCTTGTGGATTATATCGTGGGATAACTTGCTGCTTGTGATCGAAATACTCACCAGTAAGGATGATGCTGCCATTTTCTACGGCTAGTTCACCTTTGGCAAGAATATTCTGCTGATCAATATCCTGCTTGTCGTGTAGTGTCTTATCTACGTCATTACCCATATTTTTAGTTTCATGGCTATGACGACGAGTATATGCAACCAGTCCACTAAGATTACCTTGAGCTGCAGCAACCATTGCTGTTGCACTTGCTCCTTTATCTTTGCTTGTGTAGCCAGTTTTTAGTGAAGCAAAAAAAGGAGCATCTGCATCAACAAGATCACTAGGATCATAGGTTTGCATATTCACTGATCCAGCAAGAGCACCACTATTTTGCTTAGGTGAATGTAGGCCTTTAACAATATCAATCTGTTTGAGAGTATCAGTCTCAACAAAATTACGACCTCCGGAGGTATAGGGTCCAAACGCAAAATATTCTGGCATTTTTTGACCATCAAGTGTCAGCTCCGTATAGTTCTCGCCAAATCCACGAATACGTAGTTGATCTGCACTACCATTACCAGAGGAATTAATTTCTACCGCTGGATTCTTCTTAACTGCGTCGCGCAAATTGTTCACACTAGGATTACGCAAAACATTCAAGTTAACCACATCTACATTTGGTAGAGTATCGTCAATATCATTAATCGTATTACCGATGATAGTAATTGGCTGAAGCTCTGCGGGTTGTTGTGCCAATCCAAAAACTGGTTGAGATTGCTCCTGTGCTTGTGCCGTAACGACCGATCCCGTCACAGCCAATATCACGCAGCGGCATAAAATATTTTTGTTCAATGTCTTTCTCCAAAATCTAAAAGAAAATCAAATATTAACGATAATACAAAGTATTAACCCGTAATTTCTTTACCAAACCAAATACCGCCTCACCTGATGCCGAGTAGTTATTTCAGTGTAAACATCAAAGATAATAAGTATCATTTATGACAAAAATTGTATCATTAATGACAATTAATATCAATTTTTATTAAAAGATAGATGACTTTCCAAACAGTAATAAAATTAGATTGCCTTACTAAATGTTACGTTATAACATTTAGTCTTCATTTTTAGGGAGATTCTTATGCTAAATCACAAACTTTTTGCAGCTGCTTTGCTTGCTATCGCCACACCACTGGCTTTTGGTCACGGCGCATGGGTTGCCGAACGCGTTGATGCACCAACTATCGTTTACGGCCATGGCGCAAGTGATGAATCCTATGACCCAGAAAAGATTACTTTCGTACAAACATTCGACGAACATGGTCAGCCGGTAGATATTAAGTTGGATAAACGGGAAAAAAATGCCGGCTTCAATGCAGATGATGCGTTTACTAGCGTAGCTGTCATTAT
The DNA here is from genome assembly GCA_019218315.1 of Cardiobacteriaceae bacterium TAE3-ERU3. NCBI lineage: Bacteria > Pseudomonadati > Pseudomonadota > Gammaproteobacteria > Cardiobacteriales > Cardiobacteriaceae > Cardiobacteriaceae bacterium TAE3-ERU3. Next base: position 462,503 of record JAHUUI010000001.1, read on the forward strand.
GGACAATGGCTTTTGGACGAAAGACAGCAACGGCAAATGGCACAATCAGCCAAAAAATGAAGTAGAAGGTGCTCAGTCTGCAAGCCACTCCGTCAAGATTGCTTTTGGTATCACTGACCACGGAGACTTACCTACTATTGAAGCATTGCAAGAACTGCCGCTAGTCATCCTGCCACAAAGTGACGTGATGCACAGTAAGCTTGGCGACAATATTGATGTGATTGTTTATCATCATGGCAAACCCGTTGCTGATGCAAAAATTATTGCCGATTATGTCGGCGACAGCGAAACCGTGGTCGCAACCACTGATGCTCAAGGCAAAGCAAATCTAGCGGTACGCAATCAAGGGTTAAACGTCATTGCCGCCAGCTATAAAGTCGATCCGCCAGCTGATGAACAAGAAAAAGCGGATAAAGTCAGCTATACCACAACATTGTCATTCGTCAACGAACACCACGAGCACTGATCTTATCTCGTGACTATACTTAGGCCACCGCTTTCCTGCGGTGGCCTTTTAATAAGACACAAAATTTCCCAATATTGACTGGAAATATTTTCCCATTCTGTCATCCAATCATTGATTTAACATCAAGCTTTTCATAGCATAATATTTGAAATTAGTTCTCATTTAATATGTTTATCCCATTGGGAAATCTATGACTCAGTACACACCAATCACAGATCAGGATCAGAAGCTCGATATTATCGAACACGTCAATCAGGATCATCCCGAAGAACTGCTCACACTCACCCAATCATTTAGTGACTATCCAAATGCCACTAGCGCCACCATTGTCGATATGTACAATGAAGGCATACTTATCCGTGTACAGCCCGATAACATAGAAACCTTCATTCCCTTTCAGATTAAAGGTGAGCTCGAAGAGCAAATTCTCTACCTCGCCTATCTCGCAATGAGTAAACAGGGCAAAAGCTTCGACAATCGAAAGCAGTTCTTTACCGTTATCAGCAGCGAACACATCACCCCAAACATGCTGCGCATCCATATCGAAAGCCCCGCCCCCTTACCCGAGAACAGCCCCGGCTACGCTTACTGGTTCGCATTGAAAACCCTCGCAAAGCAGCCCGACCAACCCGTGCAGGAAACCGCAAACAACTGGACTGCTCGACTCTTTAACCGAGGCCTGCTGTGGCTGATGAAGCACCTTTCCAGCCAGCGGCGTAATCAAATCCTGCGCAGTATGAACAAAGGCGCACGCTATTACACCCTACGCAACGCATGGCGTAGCGATGACGGTGCGACTTTTGCCGACCGTGGCAGCATCGACGTTTTCCTGCACGGTGATACGCCCGGTAGTAATTGGGCACGCGGCCTTAAAGCTGGCGACATTATCCATAGCCAAGCAGAAACTGCCGATAAACATGCTCATTTACACCAAGGAAAAGCCCTGCTGATTGCTGATGAAACCGCTTATCCGGCACTTGCAGGCATCCTTGACCACTGGCAAAACGCTTCGCCACCACACATCATCATCCTGAGCACAGCCGATAGTGAGCAAGGTTACTTTACTGACGAAAGCTTCCCGGCCGGTAGTAACGCCATCCGTATCACCTGCTCGCCTGAACAACAAGGCGAGCGTACTATTGCTGCAATCAAAAGTTTGACGACTATTGATTGTGCATGGGGCGCACTGGAAAGCGAATCCGCCAAAGCTATTCGCCATCACCTGCGTAATCAACGGCTATTAAGCGGCAAGAATAATCACGTCAAAGCCTACTGGCGACTTAGATCCGACGAAGCCTGATCACTCACCCACCCAATTCGTAAAGTCATATTCTCCGTATCGTCCTACAATAAAAATCCGTCCGCAAACAGCAGGAATAATCATGAACAGCCAAGAGAAAAAGCGTTTTATAGTTGGTATTGTCATTGGTATTGTGATTAGCACAGCCATCTTCACTGTACTGCAATATTTTTTCTCTACCGGCAATAGCTCACCGCTAAAAAACATCGTCGGTAGCATTATATTTGCGCTGGTATATACAGCCAGTATGTACTGGCTATTCACCCGCAAAAAGAAAAAACAACAAACCCAGAACCATCAGGACAGTGCGCTGCATTGAGTCCTGCCATCACATCCCCATCACATGACGAAATATAAAACAGGAAATGACATGGCTAACCTTATCGACAACCTCAACTGGCGGCATGCGGTCAAAGCCTATCTGCCGAACAAGAAAGTCGCACAAGCCGACATCGACAAAATCGTTGAAGCCGCACGTCTTGCGCCCACTTCTTCGGGCCTGCAGCCGTTCAAAGTTATCGTGCTGGAAAATCAGGACATCAAGGAACAGCTCAGCAAAATCGCGCTTAACCCCGAATGTATGCGCGATTGCTCGCATGTATTAGTTTTTGCGGCATGGGACGATTACACCGCAGAGCGCATTGACACGATGTTCGACTACACCACCGACGAACGCAACCTGCCGCGTGGCCGCTTCAGCAGCTATACCGACATGATCAAAGGCATTTACCTCAACCGAACGGCAGAAGAAAACTTTGAACATGCCGCCCGGCAAACCTACATTGCGCTAGGGTTAGCATTGGCACAAGCCGCCGAACTCAAAGTCGACACCACACCCGCTGAAGGCTTTGACAACGCCAAACTCGACGACATCCTCAAGCTCGGCGAACACGGCTTAAAAAGCGTCTCGTTGCTTTACGTCGGCTACGCTGATGAGGAAAAAGACTGGATGAAGCCGATGAAAAAAGTCCGCCGCCCGACCGATGACTTTGTCATCAATATCAAATAAGAGTTAAGTAATAAAAAGGCTGCCATGTGCAGCCTTTATCGTATGGATTGCCGCTGCATCTCTACTGGCTCGCACCACGTCAAATAATCAAAGCGGTTCAGTCCGGCGCACGCTTTGTCTTTCGGCGTATAGAGATAGGTGTCAGCAGCTTGTTCGGAAAAATAATAGTAGTTGCGGTGATCCTCGCCGTAACGCCAATACCCGCCAGAACCGCTATCAATCTGAGTCGGCTCGAAAGTGAAAATACTACTGTTGCCGGGAATATAGTTTGTCGAATCGGTGAGCAGCAGCCACATATTGGAAAACACACGACTGCCAACTGCCCCTGATAACAGCAGCAAGATGCCTGTCACAGCAAGCATTTTCAAGGGCGATATTTGTTCATAGGTTCAATGATCTTGGCATCAGGATTTGGCGTAGTCTAATTTCATGCGTCATATAAATGCACCTTCAGCTCTGTGAAAAATACTTACTAATGGTCAGGCCGCCAATCCGTACAACCCTCATTGATCATACCGCCTCCGGCAAGGATTTTGGTGCATCACCAATGCAGCAAACAACCTTGGCATATCGGGCGAACTATAAGATAACAAAACAGCTTCCACGCAATGGGAGCCGTTTTGCTATGCTGTGCGCATTCATTTTCATCAGGTATAACCATGAACAACGATTCAGACAACACCAAAGCCCGCCTTGAGCAAGCCTCGCAGTTTTACCAGAAAGACGACTACGCAGCAGCATACGACCTATGGCAACCACTGGCTGAACAAGGCAATGCACAGGCGCAGTGCAATCTTGGTTCACTGTACGCACAAGGTGCGGGCGTGAAGCAAGACTTTGCTTTGGCAAAGCAGTATTGGATGCAGGCTGCCGAGCAAAACATCGCACACGCACAATACTGCCTCGCACTATTGCACGAACACGGCTGGGGCACTGCCCCCGATGCAGCCAATGCACGGCAATACTACGAACAGGCGGCACAAAATGGCCATCCTGATGCGCAATACAATCTTGCTGTTATTTACGATGAAACCGGTGACCTAAGTGAAGCACGCAAGTGGTACGAACTTGCCGCTGAACAAGGTCATCCTGATGCACAATTCAACCTTGCACTACTTTATGACAACGGTGAAAGCGTCGAGCGCGACAGCAGTAAAGCACGAGATTATTACGAACAAGCTGCGCAGCAAGGGCATGCGGACGCACAAAATAGCCTTGGCTGGCTTTATTACCACGGCGACGGTATTGAGCAGGATTACGGCAAAGCCTACGAATGGTACGGCAAAGCCGCGGCACAAAATGATGCCGATGCACTGTGTAACCTCGGCAATCTTTATCTGCACGGCGAGGGCGTTGACAAGGATGAAGCCAAGGCTTGCGAGTATTTTGAAAAAGCTGCTGAACAAGGCCATGCCGGTGCGCAATACAATCTTGGCTGCTGCTATTTGCAGGGTGTGGGCGTATCGCGCAACGATAACCGTGCGAAAAAATGGTTCAAACTCGCTGCCGCACAAGGCGATGAGGACGCGAAACATAATCTGGCCTTGATGAAAAAAGCCAAGCGCTAGAATCCGGGCTTTTAACCAAATACATTTATGTAGCCAGCCTAACCAACTTCAATAGGTTGTCGGGGTATGGGCGCTGATGATGCGGCAAATGCCATCGTGGTCGTTGATAAAGGTGTGCGGAATAGAGGTATCGATAACGTAGCTGTCGCCAGCTTCAAGGTGATAGGTGTCTGTGCCGAGGCGAATGGTGATTTTCCCACTGATGACCGTGCCTGCTTCTTCGCCTTCGTGGCTAATTTGCTCTTCTGTCTGCGTATGTGGTTGGTATTCCTCAAGCATGAAGCCGAGGCGACGGTTAGGCTGGTGGTTATGCACAAGGCGGAAGGCGACTTGTTCATCACCGATGTTAACCAGCTCATGTGGCTTGACCACAACTTGCGTTTTTTTTGGCGGATGCAGGTTTGTAAAAAAATCAGCGAGATCAGTATCCAGCTCGTTCAGGATGGCTGCAAGGGTATTGATTGACGGGCTGACTTTGCCGTGCTCAATCGAGCTGATCGCGGTATTGGTCAGTCCGGCAAGTTGTGCAAGCCTACGCTGAGAGAAGCCTTTTGCAAGGCGCAACTCGCTGATCTTGTTTCCAATAATGATATTTGATGGTTCACTCATATGCTTGCCGGGCGTGCTGAATTAATTTACGGAACAAGAATACCGATAGCGGGTTGTGAATGCTGCGGTATTCCGGGTGCCATTGCACACCGAGGATGAACGGGTGTTCGCGATGGCTAATGGCTTCAATCAACCCATCATCGGCAATTGCCTCAATGCGCAAGGGCGGGGCAAGATCACGAACAGCCTGATTATGCAGTGAATTAACGCGGAAACTGCTTTGCCCAAAATCGGCAAGGTGCCCATCGGGATTGATGTCGATGCTGTGAATGTCGTCGTAGGGATGGCCTTGCCCAATACGATCAGACTCGCTGTGTGAGGCGGTAAAAGCGGGATTGGTGCGAAAGTCAGGATACAACGTGCCGCCAAAAAAGACGTTGATTTCCTGCATGCCGCGGCAAACGCCAAACAAAGGCTTGCCATGCGTCATGCAGTGTTCGAGAAGGGCGAAGCTCAGATTGTCGCGTGATAAATCGGTCTTGGGTTCATGGTGGGTCGCGCCATAGCGGTGCGGCGCAACGTTGCTATAGCTGCCGGTGAGTAATACGCCATCAAGCAGGCCAAAAACATGCTGACAGTCCTGCGTGTCATTCAATGCCGATGGCAATAAGATCGGCAGGCCGCCTTGTGCTGTGATGCTATCGATGTACTTATTGTGTACGGCTTGCCCAGGCTGACCTTCGATATCCTTGGCACAGCAAATAATGCCGATGACGGGTTGGTGATTCATGGTTATTCAGCTTAGTTAGTTTGTGTAAAAAAAGTAACATATTGCCCTGTGCGTGTCATTTATTTTTCACCTCTGCGCAATAAGACAATCATTAAATTCCTCGCTATATCTATATGATGACCTATTAAAACAGAAATAATGTTAATGATTACTGACATATTGACATAAATAAGTGACAAATGTTAACGTGCGTCAACTATTTTAAACTGGATCAATCATGACGAGAGAGCGTAAACCTGCGGCGTTATACGTCGCGGCATGCGATTTAAACGGAGTGTGGCGCGGCAAGCGGTTAGCAATGTCGCAGTTGGAAAAGGCGCAGGGCGGTGAAGTGCGTTTGCCATTGTCAATATTGAGCGTCGATATTTGGGGCGGCGACGTAGTTGCCAATGCATTGGCAGATGGCGATGCGGATGGCCTCACCCAACCAACTGGCCGCGGCCTACTGCCAATCCTTGCGACCCAGCATCCGTCACGCTTGCTGCCGGTATGGTTGTATCGTGAGGAAGGCGGCGCGTATAGCGCAGATCCGCGCCAGGCATTGGCACGAATCGTCGAGGACTTTCACGCCGAGGGGCTTACCCCTGTGATCGCAACTGAGCTGGAATTTTATCTGGTCGAAAGCCACCCTAATCAATTACCTATTCCTCCGGTTAATCCGCACAATGGCCAACGCTTAATCAAGACGGATGTATTGTCGATTAGCGAATTATGCGCATTTGACGGCTTTCTTGATGAAGTCTATGCGCAATGCGAAGCGATGGATATTCCCGCTGATTCAGCCATTGCCGAGAATGGCTGCGGGCAATTTGAAATCAACTTGCTGCATTGCGATGATCCACTCAAAGCAGCTGATGATGCGCTGCTGTTCAAATACATCGTCAAAGCAGCGGCAAAGCGCCACGGCTTTACGGCGACCTTTATGGCCAAACCATTTGCCGAGCAGTCGGGCAGTGGCTTCCATATTCATTGCAGCGTGCTTGATAAAGACGGCAATAATATCTTTGATGATGGCAGCGATGAAGGCACTGATGCTTTGCGCCACGCAGTCGCAGGGCTGATCGACAGCATGGACGATTGCATGCTGGTGTTTGCGCCACATTTCAATTCCTATCGCCGCCTGATGCCGGGCACACATGCACCAATTGCCGCAACTTGGGGCTATGAAAACCGCACTACGGCTGTGCGCATCCCCGGTGGCAGCCCGAAAGCACGGCGTATTGAGCACCGCGTAGCTGGCGCAGATGCCAACCCGTATCTGGTCTGTGCCGCCGTGCTTGGCGGCATGCTACGTGGCTTGCGTCACAAATCTGAGCCACCACTCGCAGTTGACGGCTGCGCTTATGATGACGATGAAGTCGCCTATTTACCGACGACGTGGCAGGCCGCCGCGGATGCGTTCGAATACAGCGATGTCGCGCGCGATATTTTCTCACCGCTACTGGTAGATCTGTACGCTGCGGTCAAGCGTCAGGAAATGACCCATTTCAGCCACCAGATCAGCCAATTTGAATACGATACTTATTTGGAGGACGCCTGATGAGCGAGCCAAAGCACAACATTGAACACTATTGCCCAACTGGCCAATACCCAGGTAGTTATTATGCAGCGAGCCGCAATGCAGCGCCTGAGCGACCAAAACTACAAAGCGCGGTCGAGAGCGAAATATGCATCATTGGCGGCGGCTTTAGTGGCTTATCCGCCGGCCTGCATTTAGCCGAGCGCGGCCATCAAGTGACCTTGCTGGAAGGCGCGCGCATTGGCTGGGGCGCATCAGGGCGCAATGGCGGGCAAATCGTCAATGGACTGAATGCCAGCCTCGATGTGATCAAGAAGCGCTATGGTCAGGATACCGCCAATTTCGTCGGCGGGTTGGTCACGCGCGGCAACAAGATCATTCGCCGCTTGATTGCTGACCACAGTATCGACTGTGATCTCAAGGAAAAGAACATTTTTGCCGCGTTTAATCAGGGGCAAATGAAGGCGCTACAAGAGAAAAAAGCACTGTGGGAAAGCCACGGCATGCATGATCATGAGATGCTCGATAAGGATGCCATCCGTGAGTATGTCAAGACCGACGCATACGCAGGCGGCATGATCGACCATTCCGGCGGCCACATTCATCCGCTGAACCTTGCCCTTGGCGAAGCAGCAGCAATCGAAAAGCTTGGCGGCAAGATTTACGAAGAAACGCTGGTAGTGAAGGTTGAGCCATTTGCTGACCATGTGCTGGTGCACACCGAAGAAGGTAGCGTTAAATGTGAGCGTGTACTGATTTGCGGTAACGCTTATCTCAATAAAGTTGTTCCTGAGCTGACTGACCGCGTCATGCCGGTATCAACGCAGATTATCGCCACTGAACCACTGGGCGAACTTGGTGAAGCATTGTTGCCAAGCGATGTTTGCGTAGAGGACGTGCGCTATATTCTCGATTATTACCGCCTGTCTGCTGACAAGCGCATGCTGTTCGGTGGCGGCACGGTATACGGTGGGCAAGATCCATCCGACATCGTCGCCAAAATCCGCCCTAATATGCTCAAAATTTTCCCCGAACTGGCTGATGCCAAAATTGACTACGCGTGGAGTGGCAACTTTGCCCTGTCGTTCTCGCGTGTGCCGCAAATGGGCGCATTGCACGAACGTATGCTCTATGCCCACGGCTACAGTGGCCACGGCGTGACTGGATCACATTTATTTGGACAAATTCTAGCCGATGCCATCGACGGCAAACGCGATGAGTTTGACCGCTTTGCGGCAATACCGTGGATACCGTTCCCCGGAGGACGGGCGTTCCGTGTACCGTACTCAGTGGTCGGCTCATGGTGGTACGGCTTGCGTGACCGGCTTGGCTGGTAAGCCTGTGCCCGCACATCTTGTCGTCATTTGTATTAACCACAACAACAGCTCAATCAATACAACAGATTGAGCACTCTTTTTGATGATCTTGAGGCTAACAATACCGCCGCTTTTTGCGGCATAACACCCCCAAAGCAATACAGCTTACAGAGGAGACTACCTTATGACGACCACCATCAGCGATGCCGTAGGCGCTAAATATCAGCGGCGGCGTATGTTTGCCGGTTTACTGCTGTGTATCGGCGTATATGTCGGCTTTTCCTGGCTATCAACGCACCACGAACCGGGCAGCGACTGGGGCTGGTATTCCCTGCTGCCAACCCTGCTCGTCATCATTACCGCAATTATTTCAAGGCGGCCATTTGAATCTATGATTGCCGGTGGCGTAGCCGGATTGGTCATGCTCGATCCGGGCAACCTGATTTCACCCTTTGCAGAAAATATTTCCAGCATTGTCGGCAATGAGACCATCGTGTGGGTGGTGCTGGTATGCGGCTTGATGGGTGGCTTTATCCGCCTACTTGAAATCAGCGGCTGCCTCGATGGATTCAGCGGCTGGATGCAGAATTTGATCAAAAGCCGCCGTCAGTCAATGATTGCAACGTTCTTTATCGGCGTTGCGGTATTCATCGACGACTACCTCAACTGCCTTGCAGTATCGTCTTCCGTGAAAAAGCTCACTGACCATTACCACGTCTCGCGCGAGAAGCTTGCTTACATCGTCGATTCTACCGCTGCGCCGATGTGTATCATCGTGCCAATCTCAACATGGGCGGTGTACTTCTCTGGTCTGCTCGAAGAAAACGGCATGGCTGAAAAAGATCACGGCATGCTGCTCTACATCCAGTCGATCCCGTTTATGGCGTATGCGTGGGTGTGTTTGCTGCTGGTATTTCTGGTCATCATAGGTGTAGTCGGTGATTACGGCCCCATGAAAAAAGCCGAAGCACGTGCAAAAGCCGGTCAGCCAGTACCACCGGAAAGCATTGGTGAAGGCTTGAGTGCTGATACGCGTGCACGCCGCAAGGTCAGCTTCCGCGTCAATATGTTCAACTTCGTTTTCCCAATGGTGCTACTGGTCGCATCAACGGTGTACTACGATATTGATTTGCTGCAAGGCGTTATCCTTACTTGTGCGGTTACCGTTGTATTGTTCTACGTGCAAGGCTTGCTCGGCTTTGAAGAGCAGGTTGAGGCGATATTTGATGGTTTCAAGATCATGCTCTATCCACTCGCTGCGGTCATTGCCGGCTTCTTCATCAAGAACATCAATGACCAGCTCGGCATGACTGAGTACGTCGTCAACAGCTTGATTCCGTATATGAACAACGTCACCTTCCCTGCGATCATTTTCGCATCAATGGCGTTGATCGTATTCTCAACCGGCTCAAGCTGGGGCGTATTCGTGATTTCGATCCCGTTGGTCGTACCAATCGCGCACGAACTCGGCACGCATTTACCATTGGTTGCGGGTGCTCTACTCTCAGCCTCAGCATTCGGTAGCCATGCCTGCTTCTTCAGTGACTCATCGCTGCTCGCAGCCAAAGGCTCTGGGTGCTCGCCAATGGCGCACGCCTTCAGCCAATTTCCGTACGCGGTGATTGGTGCAGTCGTGACGATTTTGGTCTTCCTTGGCTTGGGCTATATGTACGCCTAATCCATCAATCAAAAAGCCCCACCAAGCAAACAACTTGGTGGGGCTTTTTATTTGTCAGCGTGGATGTTAGAAGTAACGCAACCACAAATAAACATGCGCAAGCGCAACGGTGATGATCATTAATGGGAATGCCCATTTGGCAAACTGCACCATGCCGATTGGCTGCTTGGCTTTTTCAGCAAAAGCAGCAACGGTCAAGTTGGCGCTGGCACCGATCAGGGTACCGTTACCACCAAGACACGCACCGAGTGCAAGCGCCCACCAGACCGGATCAAACTGGTCAGGGCCGACATGGGTTGAGGCTGTTTCAAGCAATGGGATCATGGTCGCAACAAACGGAATGTTGTCGAGGAATGACGATAGGATTGCCGATACCCACAATACGGAAAAGGCCATTTTTTGTGGATCACCATCAGTCGCAGCAATCAGCTTTTGTCCCATAACGCTGAGCAAACCAGAGTGCTCAACAGCGCCAACGATCATGAACAAACCGAGGAAAAAGAAAATGGTGATCCACTCAACCTCTGCAAAGGTGTGGTGGACGTCTTCACTTTGTTTCTCAGCTGGCTTATGACCATAGGCAATCAGCATCAGTAATGCTGCTCCCGAAAGGGCGACCGTGCCCGGCTCAATATGCAGGCTATGACCAACAAAGAAGCCAAGCAGAACGAGCGAGAAAACCACCGCACATTTTTTCAGCAGCTTAACGTCAGTTATCGCATCATTTTCATCAAAGCGCATGATACGTGCACGCGCCTTCAGGCAAGCACTCAAGCTCTTGCGGAACGACAACCAAAAAATGGCGAGTACAACGAGCATGATGATGATCGCAATCGGCGCCATATGTATGAGGAAGTCCATAAAAGTCAGGTGTGTGGCAGAGCCAATAATGATATTTGGTGGGTCACCAATCATGGTTGCCGTGCCACCAACATTCGAGGCGATGATGCTGGCAAACAGATACGGAAATGCTTTGACGCCAAGCTGCTCCGTAATCAGTAGGGTAACCGGCGTGATCAGCAAAACGGTGGTGACGTTATCGAGCAGTGCCGAAAAAATAGCCGTAATCGCGCAAAGCATGACCAATATCCCAACTGGATTAGCACGAACCGTCTTGGCTGATTTGATCGCCACATATTGGAATACACCGGTCTTGGCTGTGATATTGACCAGCATCATCATACCGATCAGGAGGAATATGGTGTTGAAGTCGATACTGTCTACAGCTTGCGTCTGGTTGAGTAGGCCGCAGTAAATCATCAAGAATGCGCCGAGCAGCGCAATGACAGCACGGTTTATCTTTTCTGTGATGAGGACAATATAAACGACAATAAGTATTGCGGCTGAGAGCCACATGGGGTTAAGGCCAAAAATGGCGCTATGAGAAAGTTCGCTGTGCATGGGGAATCTCAGGCAGTTGGTTGTGGTTGGAGGCGATCGAGTAGGGCGTTAATTGTAATAACGCCAATAAAGCGATCACTATTTTCTTCGGTAACAATGACGTGCGCATGGTGCTGATGCAGAATGTAAATAGCCTCCATGATTGAATCATCCGGTGAGCAAGTTGGAATGTCACTGGTGATCATGTGCTGACTTACCGGCTCGTGCCCAAGCGTATCAAACTTCTCTTGCAGCTCTTCAACGCTGGTTTTCATGAAGTTCAGATCCGCCATTTTACTCCCCATATTGATACTGATCGATTTGGGCAATAGGCGCTCAAGCAACTTAATTGAGGAAAAAATACCGACAAAATTACCATTGCTATCAACAACGGGCAGGTAACGCATACCGCTGTTATGAATAGCGCTTAACGCTTCATGCAAGGTTTGCTCGGGTGCCAATGTTTTGGGATTGGCGATCATGATGTCGCGGCATGTATTTTCCATTGTTGTTCCTCATAAGTCAGTAGAACTCACGAACGTGAACGTTTTGTGAGCATAACGCAACATCATACCCCAAGGGTGCCAATCACCCAAGACGTAGCGTACGCCTTGCGTGTGATGATGGGTATTACAGCGGTGTGTGTGACCATGAATTAGCACGCTAGATTGTTGCGATTGCAACGAATTATTAACCGCATCAGGATTAACATCAGTAATCTTCTGATCTTTACGTGCGCCGCGCTGCTTGCTTTCCTTGCGTAGCCGAGTGGCAATCCGGCGCTTGAGTGTAACGGGCAGGCATCGCCACAGGCTTTGCGTCAACGGATGGCGTAAAACCCGGCGCAGACGCTGATACCCAACATCATCCGTACAGAGTAGATCACCATGTTCGAGTAAAACGTGCTGATCACCCAAAAGAATCACTTGCCTTTCAGGCAGCAAAGCCATGCCAGACAACGCAGCATAATCCTCACCAATCAGAAAATCGCGATTGCCATGCTGGTAATAAACGGGGCAAACATCGGCCAGTGTATGAATGGTCTTGGCGATCTGTTCGTGAAATGCGGTAGTTAAATCATCGCCCAACCAATAATCAAATAAGTCACCAAGGATATACACAGCAGCGGGGCGTTGCGCAGCCAAATCCGCAATTGCCGCCTCAAACTCCGCGGTAATATCCGGGGTCTGTTCACTTAAATGAATATCTGCGAGAAACCAAACGGTTGCATCAGCATGATAAGCATATGGACCTTGCAGTGGTTTCATCGGCAAGCACAGATACGCCAAAATACATCAGTACAAGCATAAGTATCAAAGCAACAGATCACAGCATTTTCCTGATCAGGGTAGATCAAGGCAGTGTAAGTAATTCATGCTATAGCGGCAAGCTTTGCCGCTAGTGACACGAACTTTTAGAACATATAACTCACACCAAGCCCTGCACCTTTGCCCGTACTGTTGGCATTCACAGAACCTTTAATGATCCATTTACCATTATCACTGATACTGGAAACGCCGATGGCAATAGCTTGTTCTCCTTCATAAGTCCCCAGACCAACACCTATCGCACTTTTGCCTGGCAAATAAATTTGTGGAATATTTGCTGATGCAACAGCAGATGCTGTACCTGCTTTGGATTTTTGATCAATATTGTCGATTTTGCCGTTTACGATACTCAATGCATCGTGAAGTTGCCCACCATTGACTGCATCACTACTGTTTGGTGCTATACGCCCATCAGCCACTCCAGTGATTTTTTTATCACCGGCATAAATGCCTTGCTGGTTAATCACCGTGTCACCGACATTAACCTGCTCATAGGTGACAACTGGCTTGGTTTTAATTTCAAACTCAGTCACATTGCCGCTAGGAGTTTTAATAACTTCGATGTTATCTCCTGCTGTTATGTTGACAGGGTTTTGGTAAATGATCGTCGTATTACCACCTGATGGGCTACCAATTGCCCCAACTGCAGAGCGTAACTGCGCGACATTGACCGCATCCGTATCTTCCGAGCCGGCGGCAAGATTAGTAATTTGTCTCGTTTTACGTGTTTTAGTTGCTTCATCGTAAGAGCCCACGGAGACTGCAGCCAAATCACCTTTAACCGTATCAATGACACTCTGGATATCCGTTTTCGTCGCATTTGGTAAGACAAATACAGTATCAGGAGAGTTATTGAGCTCTATTTCCCCTGATGACGTTTTAACGCTTCTATCATTAAGTGCCTTGCGATCAGCATGAGAATATGCGCCAAGAGCAACACCCGTATTAACACTCGCCTGGCTAGAAGTACCTATACTGGTGGAGTGGTTAATTACTCCACTACTGGTGCCACTATTACTGCCAATCGAAACATTATCATTCCCTTCTATCTCTTGACCAGCTCTGAAGCCTGTAGCTATGTTTCGGTGTCCCTTAACAGTTGTTCCGGCCTGGACACCGTCAGCGATATTAGCGCTACCCAAGACTGACTGACCAGCATATAAGCCTTGAGCAATATTGTAGTTTCCATCTACGTCCTTACCACTTGCATAGCCATATGCAAGATTGTACTCTCCGTTGGTTCTTTGCCCTGCATAAAAGCCTGTTGCAATATTGTTATAACCTTGGGTAGATACACCAGCTTCACGGCCTACGGCAATATTATTACTACCCTGAGCAGACTCTCCAGAACGATACCCGATAGAAATATTATGATCCCCATGCAACTGTTGCCCACTTTGCTGGCCTAAAGAAATATTGGCTGTACCTTTTGTTGACTCACCTGCTAAATGCCCTATAAGAACATTATCGCTACCATTAGCGCCTTGCCCAGCCTGGAAGCCAACAAAGGTACCAAAATTAGTTACTCCATTACTGTGTATTCCCGCATATGCCCCTACTGCAGTGATATGAGGTCCATTTGCTTGCGCACCATGACCCAGAGCAATACTATCAGTGCCTAAACTCTGAGTAGCACTACCAATTGCTATTGAATTCTGACTATTCTTTGTAATTTCTGCACCATTACCTATAGCAATCGAATTTTTAGCCTCAATATCAATGCTGGCTTTGCCACAAATGAGACGCTGATCATACTTATCTAAAAAGCAGACCTTATCTAAAGGCACTCTTACACCAGATGCTGCGCCAGTACCATCACCGGCAAGCCCTAGCGCAGTCAAAGGTAAAAAAAATATTAATCCACCAATGGAAGCAGACTTCATCGCAAAAGAAAGGTAATTTAGTAAGTAGGGGTTGTTGGTTAAATTCATAATTTTAAGTACTTCATATGTTCAGGAATTTCCGCTACAAATTATATGTAGTTTTATGAGAAGAAACAGTTTTTAAAAACAATTGTTTGTTTTAAATTCTAGCAAAAATACTGCTTCATAGCGAAGAAATACGAAAAGGAATTTGGGCAAAAAAAAGCAGCGAGGGGACGCTGCTGAAAAATGGAGGGATTTTATTTAGTCGGCTATTACCGATTCTGTCACTTGCCAATGCGCACAGTATAAATACTCCTTTTTTACAATGCAAGCTTTATCTTTTGAAAAACTCATTAAAAACAATATAGTACGGAAAAGGTTCTGATTAAAGTCTTTTTAGGCTATGCGCTCAGGCTGATTTTTCTCAAAAAATACTTGCCCGTAAAGATTAGAAGCATTATCATTAGCGTCGATGGAGCGCGAAAGCAATCTGTCACATTGCCTCATGATGATTTACCCCGAGCATTTGCTTGGGGTTTTTTTTGCTCTATGACAAGATCATTGGATTACACCTGTTCGTGATACACTTTCAGCAAACCCGAACCGGAATTATCCTATGATGAAAAAAAATCCTTTTGCATTTATTGCCAGCCAAATTGAGGCAAATCTGCCTGAGTCTATTCGCCCAATGACCGACGAGGCCAAGCAGATGGTGCGCGGCGTGATCAGTGAAAAATTGGCGCAATTTGATTTGGTACCACGCGAAGAATTTGCCCAGCAAGAGCGCTTGTTGGCACGCGCCGAAAAGCGCGTTGCCGAACTCGAAGCTCGCGTCACTGAGCTGGAAAATCAACGCTCTGGTACGACACCTTCCAGTGCATCAATTGCTGCCATAGAGGATGATAATACGTTACCTCCTTCAAGCTCAGACAAGACGCACGGGAAATAATCCGCGCAGAGCATTACCAAGTAACACCGTATCCGCTTGCGTTAACATATCGCGGCTGATGCGGTGTTCTTGTATCTGGGGGCAGCCAAGCCAGCGTCGCGGGTTATTGAGCACTTGCTGGCGCATGATTCCGGGTAATATATCGAGCTCAAGTGCCGGGGTGTACCATTGCCCATCGACACAAATAAAAACGCTACTGCGTCCACCTTCGAGCAAATATCCTTGTTGGTTGAACACCAACGCATCAAACGCACCTTGCATTGCTGCCTGTTGCCACGCCTGATCGTAAGCAGCACGATGGCTGATTTTGTAGCGACGTAACGGGTCGTGATCGGGCAATGTTTCAGGATGAATGATGGCGGTTTGTCCGTCAGGCAACGGGGGGCAGTCATGGCTTTCGAGTTCGAATTTCCCATTTTGCCAAAGGCTGATTTTCATGCGCCGGGAATGATCCTGATATTCACTGAGATGGTGCTCTACAGCGGAACGTATTGCCGCTATATCACAAGTAAAGCCAAGGTCTTGCGCGCTGCACTCCAGGCGCTTGAGGTGCGCTTCAAGAAGGGGCGCATTACCTTTAGTGACGGCGAGCGTTTCAAATAACTGAAATGGCTGATCAATGTGCTGTAAAAAAGCTTTCTTCCAATGGCACTCTTCGTATTCACCATCAGCTGTGCTATCGATGGTGATACCACCGCCGACGCCAAGCCGCCCGTGTTGACCGTGTAAGGTCATGGTGCGGATGGTGATATTGAAGCAGCCTTTTCCGTCACGCTCGAGATAACCAATACTGCCGGTATAAAGCCCGCGTGGCTCTGTTTCCAATTGATCAATCAGCTGCATGGTGCGATATTTCGGCGCACCAGTAATCGAGCCGCAAGGGAAAGTGGCGCGAATCAAATCTGCATAAGTCGCATCTGGCCGCAATTCGGCGTGTACTTCTGTGGTCATCTGCCACACCTTGCCATGCGCTTTTACCGCAAAAGGGTTATGAACGGTAACACTGCCCAATTGCGCCATTTTACCGAGATCATTGCGCAATAAATCGACAATCATGGCATTTTCTGCGCGGTTTTTGACGTCCACTGCGAGCGCTGCCGCACGCGCTTCATCGTGACCATCACCGAGTATGGGCGCAGTGCCTTTCATCGGTTCACTGATGATTTTACGCCCATCAATGCTGTAGAAACGCTCAGGAGAGAGCGATAGCGTCCAATGATCGTCGCCATGATAAATCAACGCAGCATATGGCGCAGGTTGTACACGGCGCAATTGAGCATAGAGATACAATGGATGACCGTAAATAGTGAAATCACAATGAGTAGTGAAATTGACTTGGTAGGTCTCGCCAGCACGAATGTATTCATGAATATCGGCAATACGCTGGTCAAAATCGGTTTTGCTGATCGCGAGTTCAGGGGCAATAATACCTGCGGGTTGATCATCATCTAGCTGCTTGGAGAGCCAGTTCGCACAATCCTCAAGGTACGTCAGTTGCTTGTACCACGCGACTTCCATCGTACACCCACTATCAGCAATACCCATCAAGTCACGGCCAAAATCGTAAGGCAAAATCAAGCAGGCATGTAAGCCCTGCGACCACCCTCGCTCCAAGCAAGTATCGAGCTGATCAAGCTCAGCGGCAGTCAGCGCTGTGGTGTATTGAAAGTCCGTATAAAGCCGAGCGCGGTTTTGATCCGCGCTATCGAGTAAAGCAAAAGGTTTGATCATGAAGCGGTTTTAGGTAAGCTCAATAAAGCGATCAATCCCAGCCCTGCTGTGCCCATGAGAAACAGCAAAAAGGCGGTAAGACCGTAGTGTTGATAGACGATGCCGGGGACGAATGAACCATATACGCCACCGGAGTAATAAAAAGCAGTATAAAACGCATTGGTTAGTGCCTTAGGGTAACGACTCTGCTTGTTCACTTCGGCGATGGCAACGCTGTGCAGCAAGAACATTGATGCACAAAAAATAAACAACACCACAAAAGTCAGGATGATGCTGTTGCCAAATAAAACCGTCATCGCGCTAATAAAGAGTACTGCAGCAAAGACAAGGCTACGCCGCAAGCCAAAGCGCCGCACGATTCGCTCTGCCATGACGGCAATCCCTGCACCAGTGATATAGCCGCTGTACATCAGCCCGGCTGTAAAGGTGCTGGAGTCGGGAAATGCCTGCTTGAGGATAAATGGCAAATAGTTGAGCAAGCCGACAAAGCACGAAAAAAACGCAAATATAATTAGGTAATAAGTCAGTACGGTACGCTGGCGCAGCATATTGACCAGATCTTGTAATTGTGGGCGCTGATAGGCATCTTTTGCTTGGTTGAGCGGTGATGCAGGTAGCATGACTGCCACAGCGAATAAAATACTCGCAATTAGCCAGGGATAGAGCTGCCACGCCAGCCATGTATCAAAAATGCCGGAGAGGAATCGGCCGAGAAAGCCACCAATAATGGTAAAGGCGATATAAAGAGACAGCGTTTTTTGGACACGATCATTTTGATAAAGCAGCAGGCTGATGATCGCCGTGATCAATATCGGAATCAACGCACCTTGTATGAAGCGAATGACCAACAGCCATTCAAAGCCATGAATGGTCGCAAAAGCGACATTAGATAAGGCGAGGGCGATTAAAGCGTACCTAAGCAATGATGCAGGGTGAATATTGCCGAGTAAATAGCCATA
Source organism: Cardiobacteriaceae bacterium TAE3-ERU3 (assembly GCA_019218315.1). Taxonomy (NCBI): domain Bacteria; kingdom Pseudomonadati; phylum Pseudomonadota; class Gammaproteobacteria; order Cardiobacteriales; family Cardiobacteriaceae; species Cardiobacteriaceae bacterium TAE3-ERU3. Next base: position 480,910 of record JAHUUI010000001.1, read on the forward strand.
AAAAATCGGGGCAATTGCCAGTGGCAATAATGCGACTGTGGTCAGCGTCCCACCTTCAGCAGTACTACGGCCGTATAGCTCTGCCAATTGCGGCTGTAACGGCTGCGGAATATACAGCGTAATGAACGTACAAATGGTCGCCGTTAAGAGTAAAAATAAGCGTTTATTCATGGTTTCATCAAGAGCAGAAGGAGGGATATGGTAAAAAACGACAGGGTTGTGGCAATCATCAAAACCGCTGCGCAGCGTCTCTGATGACCAAAATACTGCCCGAGTAATGGCAGCATACTGCCAACAGGGACGGCTGCCAAGAGCACACCGGCAAAACGCATTTCCTCAGGTGCACCACATATCACTAGCATCAAATACACCAGTAATGGATGGACAAAAAGCGTACCAATACTGATTTGAATAATATCAGGGATAGAGCCACGAATTCGCAGCCCGTACAAAATACCGCCGATATAAAACAAAGCAAGTGGCGCAGCAGTATCCGATAACATGCCGCTAATCGTACCAATGATTTTAGGGGGCGAAGAACCACTGATCACAAAGGCTACTCCAGCCAACATGCCAAGAATAATTGGCTTTTTAAACAACTCTACGCCAATTCTTGCCAGCTTTTCCATGAGGTTACCTTTCTGCGTGGCAGATTCGGCCATAATCAAAAATAAAGGCACCATGATCATATTCTCAATCATGACATTGTAAGCAAGATAAACCCCGGCTGTAGGGCCGATAATCATCGCGAGAATGGGGTAGCCGATAAATCCGGTATTGGAAAATGAAGAGCCAAAGCCATTTAATGCAGACGCAACGTATGTCTGCCCACGCATATAGTACGCAATCACAAAGCTGACGCCATAGGCCAACAGAGACCCAATAGCGTAAGCAAATACGTACGTCATACTATTTAATTCATCAATGGAACGGCTCGAGATCGCGTGGAAAACCAACCCCGGCAAGGCAAACTTAACGACATATACACCTAAACTCTGTATATTTTCCGGGGTTACCCAGCCCAAACGAACGGAAATATAGCCCAGCGCAATCAAAAGATATACTGGAGCGGTGACGCCAATAACGTCAAGCATAATAATTTGGCCTCGTGATGATCAAAAGCTACGCCAGCTAAGCGAGAGATGAAACATGTGTTTGTAGTAGCATAGCGCAGGCAGATATCCGATTGCAGCAATTTTGGAGAATATAATGGACAAAACGTTGTTTGAACAAAAGACCATCGTCCCAGTTGTCGTGATTCATGATGTGGCTCAAGCTGTTCCTTTAGCCGAAGCAATTGCCCGCGCCGGGGGGGAAGGCTATAGAAATAACTCTGCGTACACCCGCTGGCTTAGGTGCCATCGAAGCCATTGCCAAGAGTGATATCAATATTATCGTTGGTGCAGGCACGGTGCTGACCAAAGAAGCACTCGATGACGCAGTCGACGCAGGATCACAGTTTTTAATCTCTCCAGGGCTAAATAGCGATTTAGTCAAATACGCACAAGAAAAGAACGTCGTCATGATCCCCGGCATCATGACGCCCAGCGAAGTTCAAGCAGCAATGGCATTGGGCTTGGATACCGTTAAATTTTTCCCAGCTGAGCTGGGAGGCGGGGCAAAAATGCTCAAGACATTCGCCAGTGTTTATCCTAATATGCGCTTTATGCCCACCGGCGGTATTAGCCCCAAAAATCTTGCTGAGTACGCAGCACTGGATAATTTGGCTGCAATTGGTGGCAGTTGGATGTGCCCACAAGATGCATTAAACGCAGGGGATATGGGTAAAGTCGAAAAACTTATGCGAGAAGCATTGCAACTAATTAATGGATAAATTAATACATTAAACGGTCATCTATTTTAATAAAACAATAGCCCCATTTGGGGCTATTGTTTTATTACTCAAAAGAATTACTTATTTTCGGCGACCAAAAATAAAAGATAACACAGCAAGAATCAGAAAAACGATAAATAATATTTTACCAATACCTGCCGCACCTGCCGCAATCCCTGTAAAGCCAAAAACTGCCGCGACAAGTGCAATAATGAAAAAGATAACTGCATACTGAAGCATATTTAAATCCCCACATTTTGATGGAATGAAAAGGCTATATCCCAGCTTGACAAAACCCAAGCACAGAACACAAATCCCAGCTTGATCTTACCACTTGATGAATCTTGCGTTATAAATAAAAATTAATAATAAAGATTATTTGCATTAATAATAGAATTTAAATGAATATTAAATAATCTTAATTGAATATTTAAATAAACAAAATGTCATACCTGGTACGTATTTATTTTTTCCCTTTTTGCTATATTAACTGTGAACCATCAACCAGGAGTTAATGATGACTAAACCAAATCATATCAGCGATATTATCGAAGTTTTAAATAGTGGTATTAAATTCTATGAAAAAGGCATTGAGAAAGTATCTAATTCTGAGCTCAAAAGCGTTTTTCAGGAAATGATCAGCGAAAAGCAGAAAGCAATCTCAGCATTGCAGCCATTTGCACGTGAAGAGCAAGGTGAAGAAGAGCATGATGGCTCTGCGGCTGTTGCGATCCGTGAGAAGTTCACCCAGCTACTTAGCGTCTTTCAAGATGATGACAAAGCGTACGTGAGTCAGCTTGAAGAAGTTGAAGATAAAGTCTTGGAAGAGTTCCGCAAAGCACTTAAAGATGAGCAACCTGCAGATTGCCAATCCGCGCTACGCTCCACTATGACAGATATGCGTGCCTGCCACGACAAAATGCGTTCACTCAAATTAGGCTTGGATGCTTAATTTGTAAGTACGCTTCCTTTAGCCAGGAAACTGAAAACCCCACGCCTAGCCACGTGGGGTTTTATTTATGCCTGTATGAAAGCCAAATTTGGCCGCAACCACCTACCCAACAAGCTTTAGCGCAGATCGCATAAAAAGATTACTTTTTTGTGGGTAAAAAGTAACGAAAGTATCCAGAAAACGCTATAATTGCCATAAGCAATCATCATAAAATAATCAGGAGAAAGGCATGGCCAAGCCCCCGGTAAATAAAGCAAAGACAACTCAAGCAACCCGTCAGCGCAGTAAGAGTAATTTAGAAAAACGTGTCATAGAAGATCCTATCGAAACAATTGACCGCGTGGCTGACAGTGACGTAGAAACTCATGAGGTTGTCACTAAATCTGAGCGTGCACTCGATCGCAAAGAGGTGGCATTGCGTGATTTACTGGAGCGCGACATGAAAGCCGGGAAGCTCGATGAAGTGGTCGAGCATCTTGATGCTTTTTTTGAAGGTGCATCGCCAGATGATCTGGAAATATTGCATAAGCTATTCGTTAAGCACTCTTTGGCCAATATGGCACAAACGGGCGTCAAGTCTGATGATGAACTGGTCGATAATTGGCGCGAGGGTGTCTACCCATATAAAAACCGCATGCGCCGCAAGACCTATGAAAAGCAGAAATATCACTTGCAAGTCGAGCTACTCAAGCTACAAAAATGGGTTAAGGAGACTGGGCAACGTTTGGTCATCGTCTTTGAAGGGCGCGATGCAGCCGGTAAGGGTGGGACTATTAAGCGTTTTATGGAGCACCTGAACCCACGTGGTGCGCGGGTGGTGGCACTTGAAAAACCAACCGAACAAGAACAAGGGCAGTGGTATTTCCAACGCTACGTACAGCATTTACCGACCAAAGGCGAAATCGTATTATTTGACCGTTCTTGGTACAACCGTGCAGGTGTCGAGCGCGTCATGGGCTTTTGCAACGACAATGAATATACCGAGTTCATGCGCCAAGTGCCTGATTTCGAGCGCAATCTCATTCGCAGCGGTATTTTTGTGATCAAACTGTGGTTCTCGGTCAGCCGCGACGAACAGCGCCGCCGCTTTAAAGAACGTGAGCAGCACCCACTCAAGCAATGGAAGCTAAGCCCGATTGATAAGGCCTCACTTGATAAGTGGGACGACTACACCGAAGCCAAAGAAGCGATGTTTTTCCATACTGACACCGCTGAATCACCGTGGATCGTGGTCAAATCTGACTGCAAAAAGCGCGCCCGCCTGAACGCACTGCGCTACTTGCTACATAAATTGCCGTATGAGAGCAAAGATGAAGCGCAAATTGGCGCGATTGATCCTCTGCTGGTCGGCCGTGCCGGTGCGCTGTATGAAATCAACGAAGGCAAAATCAAAGCCGCAGTTGATCTCGACATCAAAGCAAACGGAAAGAGCAAGAAATAGGTTAATCCAAAGTAACTGACAGTACTTTGTACAGTACTGTCTTATCCAGCCACTACCATGAGTACAAAACCGCTAAGACATTAAGTTCTGTATTCATTGGTAGGGGTTACTTTGTTTGGGCTTTTTTATCATAGCTTTCCATAACCTCCGCAATAAAACATACAATACTCATCTCTACACACAGTAAGTGAGGGCTTATGGATCATTTAGAGAAGCAGGAAAGTGCTCTTTTGCAAGAAAATTGGCCAGCAGAGTTCCCTAAGCCGGAAGTCATTAAAGCCATTGTCTGCTGCGATGTTGACGAGACGTATATTCCTCGGACAAGGGACAAATCTCGCGGCGGTATCGCTGCTTTGGAAGCCTATATCAATACACACGCAGAAGATAAAGGCATTCTTTTGGGCTGGGTGACGGGCACAAATCTGAGCTCAGCTTGGCGCAAGTCCACAGATTATATTTCACGTAGCCCACACTTTATCTGTTGTAGCCTTGGCACTGAGTTTTACTGGGTAAAAGATGGCTCGCTTCACTCATCTGAAGCTTGGGCCGAGCGCATCAGGCAATCGGGGTACAACCAAGAAAAAGTAAGGGAAATTGTGGATACCCTATTAGAGAACGGTATGCCACTGGAAAAACAGCCTGAAGACTATCAAGGGCCGTATAAAGCCAGTTTCTATTATCCTGAAAATCCCAACATGGCTGAGGATTTTGCATTTATAGAAGAGCTCGCCAAAGACAAAAATATACGGGCTGTCTTCACGCGCTGTAATCCTGCTGCAGGTGATCCTGCAGATACTTATGATGTTGAATTTATCCCGATCTGCTGTGGCAAAGACCAAGCCGTTTCTTTTCTTATCGATGAAACAGCGCTCACAAGGGAAGCTGTGATTGCATTTGGTGACAGTGCCAATGATTTCGCTATGTTTGCGCAAGCCGGACAAGGGTACTTAGTCGCCAACGCCGATAAATATGCGATTGAGCAATACGGCAGTTGCCTTGAAGAGGCTTATTGTCATGGGATATTAAGTAAGCTGAAAGCGCTCATTTAATAGAAAAAGGCGCTGAATCCAGCGCCTTCTTTTTGATGATTAACGATCGTGATTACAGCCGCATCCGCAACCTTGCACGTCGTCGTCCTCTTCGCCTTCAACGTAGTGCTCAACCAGTGGCGCGGGCTTGTCGTCAGCCCAGTTTTTGACTTTGCTGGTCTTGCCGATGCCGGGGTTGAGTGAGTTGGTCGGGTCATTCTTTTTGTAGAATGCTTTGAGGTCGGCTTTGGCGAGGTAAAGGTGGCCAACGTTGTGTTCGGCCGGGTATTCCGCGCCGCGATCGTCAAAGAACTTGAGCAGGCGCTTTTTGAGATCATCAGCGTCGACGCCTTGTTTCAAGATGTAGTCCTGGTGCATGACGTGGCAGAAAAAGTGCCCGCAGTAGAGCTTGTCTTCCACGACGGCTTCGATGTCTGGCGGCAGGGTTTCAAACCATTCTTCTTCGTTGCGGCGCAGGGCAATATCGAGCGCGAGAATGGCGCCGACTTTTTTGTGCTTCATGGCATGATAACGCTTGGCCGCACCGGCAGCGGCAAAACGGTGCAGGATCGCCATATCGCCTTCTTTTTCCGTGCAGGCGTGATAGCCGCCTTCGTGGGTGGTGAAGTATTCGTCGAGATAGGCCTTGGCCTGATCGATACCATCGTCTGCCATTTTCAGGATCAGGTGATGCTCGTATTTGTCGCGATATTCCTGCATGATTTTGGGCAGGTGCGACGGCAACAGATTCATGAAAAACTGGGTGACGCGATCCGAGAGATATTTGGGCAGGAAACCAAATTTACCGGCAATGCGGTCGACGTTGTTTTTCAGGGCAAAGAATTTGGGGATGTATTTCGAGCCGAATTTGCTGATCACGAGTACGGTGTCGCGGCCATATTTCTCACTGACATTGAAGTATTCACGGTGCATGTACTCACCGGAAATGGGCAGTTCGTCGAAGTGAGTGAGGATGTGGCGGCGAATGTCGCTGAGGTGTTTGGTATTGTTGGTGCCGATGTAGAGCACTTGCTCGCGCGGTGGTTTGGTGAAGGTATCGATACGCACCGCAAAGACGATCAGGCGACCAGCCGAGCCGGATGCTTCATAGAGGCGGCGGCCATCGTTGTTAAAGCGTGCCGGGGTATCGGCATCGACTTCACGCACGCGGTCGTGGTATTCATGATCAGAGGCGAGCTTTTGCAACTGCTCGACATCGTCTTGCGTATAGTCGTTATTTTGCAGGCGGGTAAGTACGGTTTCGGGATCGTCACCGAGGTTGATGCCGAGATTGTTGTGGAAACGCAGTTGTCCGTCGGCATCGAGTTGGGCGTAGGCGGCCATTTCAGTGTAGGCAGGGCCACGACGAATCAGTGCGCCGCCGGAATTGTTACAAATCCCGCCGATGATCGATGCGCCGATACACGATGAGCCGATTACCGAATGTGGCTCACGGTCATGCGCTTCGAGGATGTCTTCAAGTTCAAACAGCGATGCACCGGGCAGGGCAACGGCCTGGGTCGCGTCGTTAATCAGGCGGATGCCTTTCAGGCGTACGGTAGAAAGTACGACGACGTCGCGGTCATAGTCGCCAAATGGCGTCGAGCCGCCGGTGAGACCGGTGTTGGCGGCCTGGGTAATGATGATGATGTCGTGCTTGACGCAAGCTTGCGCGATTTGCCACATTTCAACCAGTGTACCGGGCTTGATCACCGCAAGTGCTGTACCAATGCCGAAGCGAAACCCTTTGCAGTATTTCGCCATTTTGGCTGGTTCGGTGATGACGTGTGCATCGCCAACGATGCGTTGCGCGTCCTGAATAATCGCGTGGCTCATGACATTACCCCGGTTGTGGATCAAAGCGTTTTATTTTATACCAATCGCTTGCATGATTGAAATCAATGCGGGGCGTTGTGACGGAAGATAATGAGGTAGCGTACGGCGTAAAGAATGAATGCGGCGCTGATCGCGAGGGTTGGGTAGAGATAGAGCGTGTTCATGCCGGGTTGGATATAGGCAAGAACAGCGCGCGAGATAGCAGCGGCGATAAGCAGCGCCATGGCGAGGCGGGTATCGGGATAGAAATGTAATTTTTTACCGCTGTGGCGCAATCCGGCAATTGACATGATGGTGATAATCATCAGTAGATACACGGCAATAGCGAGGTAATGACGCACAAAGCTGAACCATTGTGGCGCGGCAAGCAGTGCATAGCCAAGTGCGCTATAGCCGAGCGCCATGCTCAAGCTCACCGCATAATGGGCGCGGACATAGGCAAAGCGCAGCAGGCGGCGGTGATGCCAGTCGTTGAGGCGTGCAGCGAAACTCATGCCGGCAGCGAGGTACAGCCAGCCCTGAATATGCTGACTGGCAAACAGGCTGCACAGCGCGGCAATGCTCAAGACAATACACGAGATGTTTTTGTAATAAGGATTGGGCATAAACTGTTCGTCGTCGCGCTGGCCGTCTTCCAACGCCTGATTGCCGATGACGCGCCCGACACGGAAATTGGCCATGGCGACCGCAACAATCATGATGTCTACACTGCTGTGTAGCCAGCGGGCCTGATGGGTGAGGGCGTAGCCGATGGCGGTAGCGAGAATCAGGGCGAGGATATAGAGGAAGGCGGATTGTCGCCATGTGTGGGTACGGATAATAAGGCGGGCAGCGAGCAGTAGCAGATAGAGCCAGAACAGACAGATAATCACCCCGCTGATATTTGCCCACGGCAAGGTGACGAGCGCGGCTGTCCACAGTCCGAACAGAGCGAGGGTGTGCGGCATAAAGTTCGGTCGCCAGCTGCACCACGAAGGCAGGGCGGTGAGCAGGAATCCGGCAAAAGCCGCACCGCCGGTAAGCTGGATAAAGGTAAAGGCGTGCCAGTGCAGGGGGAAATGTCCGGCGTATTGCGGCGCAAAGTTAAGGCTGAACCACGGCAGCAAGGCGACAAGCACCGCGAGGCAGGTCAGCGGGAAAAAGAGGCGAAACGGGTGTTGCAGGGTTTGACTCATGATGTTTTATTTTGGCGGTTCGATATGGGTGAACAGCGGGCTTTGGGTTTGCTCGCGTATCCACTCGCTGTCGCGTTCACTATAGGGGCAGTCGAGCTGGATGTGGTGCGCGGTGGTTGCGGGTTTGCCGTCAAGGCGCAGGATTTCCTTGGCCATGATCACCGCTTCGTCGCGGTCATGCGTGACCATGCACACCGCCATGCCTTGTTGCTCGATGCGGTCACAGATGAGTTGCTGTAACTGCTGGCGCAGCTGGTGGTCGAGGGCGGAAAAGGGTTCGTCCATCAGTAGTAAATCGGGCTCGGTAATCAGGGCGCGGGCGAGGGCGACGCGCTGGCGCATGCCGCCGGAAAGTTCGTGCGGGTATTTGTCGTGGTCTTCTTCGTCCAGCCCCAAGAGGGTAAACAGATTGTGTGCCGTAGCTTTGTCTGCATGCGGATTGACCAGCAGTACGTTTTCCAGCGCGGTACGCCACGGCAACAAGCGCGGTTCTTGAAACAGATAAGCGGTGCGCGTGAAGCGATTGTCGATATTGCCACTGTCTATGTCGAGTAATCCGGCGATGGAGCGCAGGATAGTGGTTTTGCCGCAGCCCGATGGGCCTATCAGGCACAGGCAGCCGCCCGCATCAAGGGTAAACGATACGTCGCAGATGATGGTGGTCATCATGATGTCGATATTGATGTGTTCGACTTTCAGCATGATCGCTCGGTGTTTCACGTGGAACGTTGCGGGATGAGTAGGCGCTTGAGTGGCTCAAGAACGCCGTATTCTATCAGCATGATGATGGCAATAATGATGACGACATACGCCATCACGTCGGTGGTGTCGAGCATCGAACGCGCATTGGCCAGTGCCGAACCAATGCCTTCGTTGCTGCCGAGTAATTCTGCCATAACGGTGATTTTCAGGCCGGTACCGGTGGCGACGATAATTGCGGGGAGCAATTGCTGAGTCAGGTGCGGTAAATAAAGATGACGGATTCGCGCGCCAAGTGGCAAGCGGTATACGTCGAGCATTTCGCGCAATGGCGTACTGACGCTCATCATACCCATCATGGCGGCAGCAAAAACCATCGGCAAGACGGTGATCGTCACCGTAAACACGGTACTCGCTGAGCCGATACCGAACCAGAACAGAGCGAGAACGATCCAGATAATCGGCGGTGTGCCGAGCAGCATGGTGATTAGCGGGCGCAGCATCAGGCTTAAAGTACGACTGCTACCAGCAATCAGTCCGCCACTGATGCCGCAGCCAAGCGCGAGCAGGATGCCTGTGCCGCCGCGCAGCATGGTGGTGGCGATGGTTTGCTGCCCGCTGTGTGCACTGATGATGCTTTGCACGCGCTCAAGTACGTTAACCGGCGACGGCATCAGCATCGCGCCGAGGCGCTCGTGGGCAAATTGCCACAGTGCGAGAAACAGGCACAAGGTTGCCAAAGCAGGAAAAATGCCCCAACAGTAATCGAGCATACGCCGTGGTAGTGGGGCATGCTGGATTTTGCCACGTTCAAATATCATGGTTATTAATTATGGTTTGCCTCAATTGCCTTTTATAGAACATGCTTTATGCGTCATTAAAAGGGACTACTCTGATCAATAAAAGGGACTACTCTGATCAATGCTAAAAGCATACGGAGCACAGTGTAAGTGTAGCGGCGTATGCTTGTTCGGGTGATTAACGACCTTTTAGCCAAAGATCTTTAATCTTCATACTGTGTTGTGCTGTCTTGCTGTACTAAAGTACTGTCTTCGCCAGCACGCCTTGTATGAAATTTAAAATCGTTCAGCTATAGTAGGACTCTAGAAAAACGGTTACAGCACATAAAAACAAGGCATTGTTCTTGTTTTTATTTTTTGGTTACCCTGTGACCGTTTTTCTGGAATTAGGCCGTATATCAGCTTGGCATGGTCCAGAACAGTTTCTCATCGGCCATTTTGCCGCCGGTAATCTTCGGGTTGAGTTGATACAGCACTTCAAAGAACGACAGAATTTCATCGCTGATATCAATCGCAGCTGTATTGCTCAGGTTCGAGTGCGGGATCGCAGCGGTGAGTACCGGTGCAGGAACTTCCAGTGCTTTGGTCGCTACTTCGGCGGCTTGTTTTGGATCAGCAGCACAAGTGCTGACGGCTTCGTCAAGCGCGCTGTTCAGCGTACTCAACAGTGCTTGCTGTTCATCATAGAATGCGCTGGTCGCGAGCAGACCAGCTTGCGGGATACGTGCCTCACCGCCCATGTAGCCTCCCCACAACTCTTGCAGACTCAGGTTACGCACCACATCGACATTCATCGACTTGCCTTTGATTTGTGCCATGCTTACCGCAGGTTCAGGTAGCAGGGCGAGGTCGGCTTTGCCACTCATGAATAGCAGCAATGCTTCCGGAGGGGTAGCGGTGTACTGAATGTCGATTTTGCTGATGTCGATATTGGCTTTTTTCAGTAGCGCTTGCAGGACGAGATCGGGCATATCCTGCTTGAATGGCATAACCAACTTTTTACCGACAAGGTCTTCGAGTGAGGTAACACTGTCGTTTTTACCGACGATATAGAGCAAGCCAAACGTCATGATATTGAGCAAACCAACGTCTTGCCCCTGATTGCGGAAGTTGGCCGCAACGTAACTCGGTACCATCGTCAGCGGCATCGACTTATTGGCAAGACCGGCGCGAAGCTGATCCGGGCTGCGCCAGGTTTGCGCGTGGATGCCGGGATAGGCTTTTTGCAATGCGGCATTTTGTGCAGCGAGCGCGAGTAACACGGTTGGCGCAACCGGTGGTCCCCACAAAACCGGTGCATTGTCAGCCGCAGCGAGCGACCATTGTGGCAAGGTGGCAAGTGCTGCACCAGCAGCCCCGAATTTGGCAAATTGACGGCGATTAAGCATGGCTTTTCTCCCTTTATGTAAACCTTCTGGCGTATCTATATGGCTAATTATCTTCGTATTCATACAAGATGTGCTCTCTTTACCAGACTTTACCGTAGTAGCGATCTACGTCAGCGCATTTCGTATGGAATGTAAAATCAATCAGCGATAGTCACGCCAACCCTCAGTTAGGAATCATTATCATAAACGAAAATCAATCTTAAAGGCTTGATTAATGTCAATCGTTGCTAACCAAAAGGCCCTAGACTCTCGGGATACCCCTAAAGCCTAGAGCCTACAAATAGCCAATATCTATAAAATTATGTGACGCACAGGAATATCATAAAATCATCTGGGATCTCGAACCATTATATAGAAAATGCCTTTATCTGGCTGTTTTACCAGGAGTAACGCAGGCCAATCTGACCACTACCACCACGACGGCTCTTGCCACCAAGTGTGTGGTAATACTGAGCACTTCCATAGAGAGTAGTATTGTCACTTAATGATACCTGCCCACCAACTCCAGCTTCTAACCAGGTGTCTTTTCCGATTTCTTCGCGAATATCTGTACCACCAATTGTTACGGTAGCGGGAGAAAGTAACTCATGCACAACACTGGCTGTCATATACAAGTCTTTACCACTCGCTTTATCTATCAAACCAGCACGTACACCCAATCGTGGTCGTAAACTATTACTGCCATATCCATCTATAGAAGATATTTCATCATTAAACGCACCGTACTTAGTCACTTGTGCAGTAAGTTGGGCTTGTGGCTCAACAAAGTAACCATCACCAAGGTCCTTATGCCAGCCTGCTTCAGCAGAAGCAGCAATACCCCAACCTTTATTTTTGGACTTGCCGCTATAAATATCTTTATATTGGTTATCCAGATAGTGCACACCACCAATCAAGTCAATATAGCTGCCCTGCTCATCAAAATGAGTGTAATACGCACCAGCAGACAAGATATTTGTATCCACATTGCCAGTGAGAATAGGGGTATCAACCTCGGCCCGTTTGCGATCGAAGAAATCTGCATCACTATTGGCATAGCCCAAGTAAATACCAGTATGACTGCGATTATTTTGATCGTCACGATTTATACCAAGATCCCAGCCAAATTGGATAAGCTGTGTATCTTGATCAAGATTAAACTGTTTTTTGCCTTCAAGTGAAAGTGATTCTGCGCGAATACGTCCCCATGCCTGATAATTATGCTCATCTAGCTTATTGATCTGCTGCTCCCCCATACGCTGATGCAAGTGATTACCAAGCATGCTGGATGTGGCCGCAATATTGGCATACTGTGCCATAACATATCCCGGAACAGCAGGGCGATAAACTTCCGGTACATACGGCTTAGGATCAGGCTTCAGGTTTGGTTTATGGTCAGGTTTAGGAGTTGGCTTAGGATCAGGCTTCTTGATATCAACAGGCGCACTTGTATCACTCCCTTTTCCACCACTGCTCTTACGTCGACTTTGCAGATAAAACCCTTCACCTTTGAGGTGTGCAAGCGTGTTGTACTCATAACTTCCTGCTTGAACAGAGCCATCTAATATAAACGCATCATCAGATATATTATTACCGCTTGTTGCATTAGCAGTTGAAACCAACTCAATCCCTTTATTAGTCAGATCACCGACACCACCCTTATTAGCAACTTTTACCTTAGTGATGCCATCAACGTTGCCTTTAAGAACCAGTTTATCTGTCGGGCTAGAATAATCACCAAGTCTAGTGTTAAACAAAACTGTACCACCACCATGATAGTCGCCATCAATAGTCAGTTCGGTAAATTCATCTTTGCCATCACGACGCAAATTGAGCACGCCATCAGCCTGATCATTGTGCAAATCGCCATTGATGGTAAATGATGATTTATCATCAGCATCAATGCTTAGTGTTGCGCCACTACCAATAAATAGACCACCAGCATTACTAGCAACACCTCCTTTGCCTACCTCAAGTTCTCTTCCTGAGAGGTTGAAGTCACTGTTAAGATTGATACGTTCCCAGTTCTTCAGATTATCACCAGAGAAGGTTGGTGCTGCACTGTAATCGGCAAAGGTAAGAATATCGAATTCATCATTAACATCAGTATTAATGCCACCGTTAATTTTGCCAATATTGCTTAAATCTGTATCTTTAAATGTTAGATTATCATTGCCGTCATTGAGGTCAAACATAGTTTCTTGTACCGAAGAAGCTATTTTTGCTCGACCAATGATGGTATCTGAATGCCCTCCATCATTATATACAGCGGTCTTTGCGGTAATCTTTGCACCATCATTAATAAGAACTCTAGACATGCCTGTATCGTTTCGATTGGCATCCACTTGAGTAAGAGTATTAATAGCACGGTCATGGGCACTAAGTGTACCTGCTATCTCAACGTTCACATCACCATGAGTCGATATAGCTGTAAGTGCATGGCTGTTACTCCCCTCCGCAACAACGCTACCTCCTGTCTGAATAATACTTGCCATTCCACCAGCTTCTGCAAATAGACCATTACTATAATCATCAGGATTTGGATTGCTACTGATGACCTTTACTGAACCAGCAGCCATATTGATACTTGCTTTACCATTCTCACCAAGATGGCTAGCATAGGCACCACTATTTTTATTTCCTATTATAGTAATCGAGAGTGCTGATGCAGTTGCTTCTGGCTCATTTAAGTTGATAATAGCAGTGCCTTTTGCAGTCGGTTTTACATTTCCAATATTACCCGTTTCATCTCCAAATGCAGCTGCTATGCCATATGATTGATCAGCGTTTATAGAAATTGACCCACCAGACATATTAGTTATTGCTTGTTGGTTCACATTCGTCTGAGTACCAGTAAGAAGAGCCAAAGCACCTGATGATTTAATTGATTCAATAGAAGAATTATCACGCTCAATAGTTATATTACCTTCTTTGATATTAATGGAAGCATCTCCAACACCATTGTTCATGGCAAACAATGGGATAGACGTATTAGCATTGTGCAATAATATCTTTCCACCACTCATTAATACCCTAGCATTCCCTTCTTTTCCTGCTCCTCTTAGCAGACTAAATGCGCCAGAAGTACTACTAACATCACTAAAGGTAACCGTACCATTGCGTATCTCAATACTAGTGTCTCCGCTACCTCGTTGTTGATCTGCAAATAGACCTACTGCTTCCTTTGAAGGTCCTGTGATCGTAACATTTGGGCTATCAAATATAATTTTGGCATTACCATCTAGATTTATAGAGGCATAAATAGGTGCAACAAAACTGCCAGATTGGCTGCCTCCTTCAATAGTTGCCGTATCATCAGTGATGATATTGATAATAGATTCGCTATTAGGGCGGCTATTTCGAACCTCCGCCCAAACTGTACCATATCCATTTTTGGTTGTTTTTATGCGCTTAAACCGATTAAGATTCAAAGTCAGACTTCTATCTTGAATATCATTGGAAGATAAGTCGGGATGCAAGATAAAACCAGATGTATCAATATCAATGCTGCTATCATCAAGATTAAAAACAACAGAAGGGGCACCTAGCGTCTTGCTAAAACCGCTCGAAGCACTTGCGGATGATATACAGGAATAAGTCTCAACACCATTGGTTGAAGTCGGTGTACACTCTATACCCGCATGAGCAGAGGGAGACAATACCGCCGCTATTGCAGCCAAGGACACTACACTAAATACTTTGATACTGGAACTACGTGTACTGTGGCTTTTACTTAGCTCACTCACTGCAACCCAAGAACCAAGAGCTTCATTCCATACAGTTTTATAAATGTGATTCATTAATTTCCCCAAAAGTTATCTAATGGAAGAAATTTTATTAAAAAAACTTAACATCCGCAAGACTGCCATATAATATTTTTATAAAAATCAATATTTTATTTTAAATACTTAGGCCTTTATTGATTTTAGACCTTAACCCAAACCTCATAGCTCATTGATTTTTATAATGATTAAAAAGCATTCAGTTGAGGAGGTAATTATATATTGTATTTCTTTATTACTAATTCATATGAAAATATAAGCCATTTACAATGAGCAACATTACTCAATTATCTCATATTGCAATATCCACCTACTATCTGTGATAGTAGAATGTTATTTTTTGAAGGTAAAGTGAAGTGAAAAAATTCTGGTTTGCTGATGCCCATGCCTGCTTGCCGCTACGCGGTGAAACCGACATCAACCAACTGCGCCGCCATTACGACAGCGGCGTGCGCTATGTGTCTATCAACGTCGGGATGGATATGAATCCGCTCGATCAGGTGATGACGACCATTGCTGGATTCCGACGTCAGATTCGCAATACAGATTGGCTCGCGCTGGCCGGGACGCATCAGGACATTCTCGACGCCGCAGCAAACAATCAACTCGCGGTCAGCTTCGATCTTGAAGGCTCACTGCCATTACTCGATACACCGGATATGGTCGAGCTTTATCACCAGCTCGGTGTACGCCAGATTCACCTTGCCTATAACCGCAATAACAGCGTTGCTGGTGGTGCGCACGACGCAGAATACGGCTTAACCAAGCTCGGTGAGCAGATGGTCGATGCCATTCATACCAACGGTATTCTGATGGACTTGAGCCATTCGCAAGAACGTACCGCACTCGATATTTGTGCTTATAGCGGTGATCGTCCTGTGCTGTTCAGCCACGCCAATCCGCGCGCGCTGGTCAGTCACGGGCGCAACATCACCGATGCAGCGATCAAGGCTTGTGCCGCAACCGGTGGCATCATCGCGCTCAACGGGGTAGGGCGCTTTATTGCAGATGAATCACTGCAACCGGAATCACTGTTGCCGCATATTGATTATGTTGTGCAGCTGGTCGGCGTTAAGCACACCGCGATTGGGCTGGACTATTGCTACGACGATGGCGTCAGTGATCGTCCTGAAGGACTTGATCCCGGCTATTGGTGGCCGAAAGATGCCGGTTATGATCCTGTACATGGTTTGACTGGTAAATACGTTGCACCGGAAGGATTGCCGCGCATTGCCGAAGGCTTGAGCAAAATGGGCTACAGTGACGCGGATATACAAGCAATCATGCGCGATAATTTGCTCGATCTCATTAAGCGAGTTTGGCATTAATGTTACATTAAATAGGAAGTGCTCGGAATGGTGGTTATAGCCAAGAAAATATCGCCAGAATGAAGCCGCTCCTCTCGGCTTGCGTCAGCAAAATGAAATTTTCAGTAATTCATAAAGTGCTTACACGACATAAATCCATTTAATCAGTTGCGTAACTATGAAAAAACCACTCATTCTCGCCATGATATTGGCATTGACCACGACATTTGCCTTTGCCGATGCTACTGCCGACCAACTGGCACAAGCACAGACTCTCTATGAGGACGGCGATTACGCTACTGCACTGGAGATTTGGTCACCGCTTGCCGAGCAAGGCAATGCTGAGGCACAAGGAAAGCTCGGCCTGCTCTATCAATATGGAGATGCTGTACCACAGGACTATAACAAAGCGATTCAGTGGTATGAAAAGGCCACCGCACAGAATAATGCCGCTGCACAATTCTATCTCGGCTTTTTGTATGACGAGGGTTTGGGTGTGACGCAGGATTACGCCAAAGCACGCGAGTGGTACGAAAAATCCGCTGCACAAGGCAACGCGCAAGCGCAAAGCAATCTCGGCTTATTTTACGATCAGGGTTGGGGCGTGGTGCAGGATTACAGCAAAGCGCATGATTGGTATGAAAAAGCCGCTATACAGGGTAATACCTATGCACAATATAATCTTGGTTTGTTGTATCAATACGGCGATGGCGTGCTGCAGGACTACGACAAAGCGCGTGAATGGTTTGAAAAAGCCGCTACACAGGGCGATGCCGATGCACAATATAATCTCGGTTTGTTGTATCAATACGGCGATGGCGTGCCGCAGGACTATGGCAAAGCGTATGAATGGTTTGAAAAAGCCGCAGCGCAGGGTGATGCCGATGCACAATACAGCCTCGCTTTGCTTTATCAATACGGAGATGGCGTACTGCAGGACTACGGCAAGGCACGGGAATGGTACGAAAAATCTGCGGCACAAGGTAATAGCGACGCACAGGAAGCCTTGCAACGGCTACCGTAATGCTACACCTACGCCTTTTGCAAACCCGTACTAATCGGCCACCAATCCTGCTTTGTGCACTGCCAGGAAGATTCTGACCCCATTCTAAAATACTGGCTATCATCGCTTTAAAATGAGGCTATGCTAACAAGCTGAAGTATCAGTGCATGTGGTGTGTTTAACTTAATGAATCAAAACTTAATTACGTAACAATAATTCAGTATGATAAGGCCATCTCTCTTTACAGGAATGGCCTTATGTATTTTGTCCTATCCCCCGCGAAAAGCCTCAACGAAAAAGACCATGCGCCCGTCAGCAAGTACACGCAACCGGCGTTACTTGAACAAGCAGAAAAGCTGATGGATGTATTACGCGAGCAAAGCCCGAACGACTTGCAGCAGTTGATGAACATTTCCGAAGACCTCGCCATGCTCAACAAACAGCGCAATGATGAATGGCATACGCCGTTTACGCCTGATAATGCCAAGCAAGCGGTGTTTCTGTTTGACGGTGACGTGTACACCGGCATTGATGCTTATAATCTTACTGAAGGTTCGCTGGAATATTTACAAGAACACGTCGGTTTGCTGTCCGGCTTATACGGTATTTTGCGTCCGCTGGATTTGATTCAGCCGTACCGTCTTGAAATGGGTACCAAACTCGCCAACCCGTCAGGTAAGGATTTATACGCTTATTGGGGTAAGCAAATCAGCAAGGAAATTAACCAGCGCATGCAGGGCGACGACGAGCCGGTATTGATTAACCTCGCATCAAACGAGTACTTCAAATCCGTGGATAAAAAGGCCTTGGTCGCCAAAGTCATTACCCCGCGCTTTGAGGATGAAAAGGGCGGCAAGTACAAAGTCATCAGTTTTTACGCGAAAAGAGCACGAGGTATGATGGTGCGCTACGCCGCAAATAACCGCATCAAACATCCGGAAAAGTTGCAAAATTTTGATATGGGTGGCTACGCATTCCATCCAGCCAGCTCGGATGACAGCACTTGGGTCTTCCGTCGCCCGGCATCCGCACAGTAATATAAGGCGCTCGTAAAACGGATACAGCAGATAAGAACAATATATTGTTCTTGTTTTTAGGTTACCCATAACCATCTTTGAAATGGAGTTGTAGTCGATGTTCCACGTGGAACACAGCTGATAATCAGAAAAGGAATTTTGATGAGCATTTTGCATTTGCATCCCAAGCTGAAAGCCGAACTCGATAAAGGCCATAAAAGTATTTTGGCTATTCTTGATGACCGCGATAGCAGCATCAAAAGAAACAGCGACTCGACTGTATTCGAGCGCAATAACCTGATTGCACAAAACGCTTACCAACGCGCGTTGGTTGCCGAGTACTTTGGCGATATTACTGCTGCTTACGCCGCTGCCGAACGGGCTTACCGCCATAACTCGAATAACTTTTACCAGCATCCTGATTTGGTGCGTATCGCACTGGCACAAGACACCGAAGAAAGTCGTGCTTTGGCATTTGAAGTTGCCGAATATTTTGCCGGTCTGGTCGAGAGCATCCCGCCGTTTTGGGCAGATTGGGACGAAGATGCGCAGCATGCTGCCGTTGTTGCACTTCCCGACAATCATTATGACCCGACTGATGCCGCCGCGGCTGCAATGGATGCGCTGATGACCGCCGCAGCTGAGAAATATCCGGACATGCGCGTGTATTTCTACCGCAAAAATGCAGTGAGGCTGATTACCCATGAACAGGATTATGACGCTGCGCAAAAAATGCTCGATGAATGGCGCGCCAGCGGCATCAAACCCGATTATTACGACCGCGACCAAAGCATGCTCTATTACGAAAGCGGACAAAATGAAGCATTGATTGCCCATTGGCAGGGGCGCGATGATGAACTGGCACGGCAGGTCTATCCCACCGCGTATTGGATGACGTGGGTAACGCGGATTCTCGCAGGGCAAACCTTACCCGATAACCTAACCCCGCCAACCTGCAACAGAGCCGATACGCTCTATACCGCTGCCACATGGGTACTCAATATCCATGATGATTTGGACGAAAATCCCGTCATCGACAAACAGCTCTTACGCCTCGGCATTACAATTGGCGAACACACCCTTAAACTCTATGAAGCCATTGAACAAGGCGCATTAAACGGCTACGCCTGTGATGCCCACGTTTATGCCATGCTGTGCCGTAACCTCGGCTGCCTGCATAACGACAATGACAACATCGAACGCTGCATCGAGCTTGCCGAACGCGGTTTTGCCTTGTCACCATTTATCGAAAACGGCTACGTTACCGTTGCTTATCCTTACGAGCTTGGGCAATACGAACGCGCTTTTGCCAATATTGGTAAAGTACGCAAAGCACTTGGTTCTTATATTGAGCCGCATGAACGCCGTAATATCGGACGCCATGAACTGTACTGCTGTGCCAAACTGAACCGTCCTAACGATGCTGTTACTGCTTACCAACAGTACCTTACCCGTGAGGCCAAGCACCTTGAATTGGTTGCGCTGTACAGCACCCATGTCATTGAAAGTATCGATGAATACCTGCCAGCTGATTTCAGCGAAGAACTCGAATCACACAACTATTTTCTTGGCTGCGTTAACGCAGCGATTGATGAATTGCGCGAAAAGCATCCCGAACATCCGGCATTGCTCACCATCAGGCTGGAAAATTGCGCCCGTGTTGGTGATGCAGATGACGTTAAATATGTTGAAGAACAGACAAAATCCATCAAAAGCGTCCTTGCCCGCCGTGATCTCGACCCGTACAACCGCTTTATGATCGCGTTCAATCAGGGGTACCTCACTGTGTGCAAAAGCCAACAACAATCTCGCCTCAACCCACTACGCAAACGCACCTTGCAACAGGGCATTACTCAAATGCAAGACGCGCTCGCTAGCGCACCAAGTGATAAAAACCCCGTTTGGCTGCAACGCTTGGGCTTCGCGCATTTCCTGTTCGCGCATGTGCTTTACCATCTGAACCAGAATCAGCAAACGGCAATTGAACAGTACGGTAAAGCCCTTGCTTTGCTGCCGGATGGTGGCATACCGCTGCTTGACCTGTTTGCCGCGTGGCAGCTCAATACTGATAGCGATGACCTCAAAACCATCCGCTACCGCTACATCAAAGGGCAAAACGACAATGCACAACTGCAAGTATCGAGTGCTACCCATCCGGATTGGGAAACCCTGAATGTCGGTAAATACCAGGAATCTGTATCCGAACTAAATGAAGACCTGCATCCCAACTACCTGCGTATGGTTGCATACTTCCATCGCGGCGTACTGCTACAAGATAGCGGCAATAGCAGTGAGGCAATAGACGACTTACGCCACGCATGGCGCATCAATCCATTTAGCGATGAAACTTCTTTTGTTATTGCCGCCACATTGAGCGCAATCGGCAGCGATGCCATACAAGCAGAATTGGATTATCACACCCGAATTCAGCATTAATGCCGCGTATCCGTAACTTTAGATATAAATTAAGTATGGAGTAATAAATGGCTGTTCTTGAAGAATTTGATATGAAAGCAATATGCAGTACATTGACTAAACTAGAAGATACAGACTCATTCTGCGCTATGGCTCTTTTGTTTACATGTGAAGCACGAAAAAGTGAGAAAAATGGGGAAATTTCACGAACAGAAGCTTATCGGGTTTTATCTAGGGCGTGTGGATATGAAGTTCGGCCAACATCTGAATCTGAATTTTCACAATGGGATTACTGTAAAAAAATTGAATTAACAACCGAGGATATTCATTATCTTGAACAACTTATTCCTGTGGTTGCAACATATTCGTTAAAAGGACGATTAGCTGATTTATTATGGTTGAGCAAAAAACCTAGGAATAAAGAAGATGCTTTAACTGCTATCGAAGCATATACATCCATAGAAATCAGTGATGAGACATGGTGCCAATACGCCGAGCAATGTTACCACCGGGCTATCACCCTTGCTAAAAGTTTTAAAGGATTAAGTGATGATCATTTAGAAACAATCCAAAATAATTTACTTATAGAGTTACAGAATGCCACAAGTGAACAGCGTTTTTATGGATATTTTTTAGCCAAGATATTATTGATTTATAAACTTGCCCAACCTAATACCGAGTGTGTGGCTGGATATTTAATTGAGCTTGGAGAAAAATTTATAAAAGAAAATGATTGGACTATAGCCGAAGATTATTTTAGGTTGGCAGCAAAATGGTATGAAAAAGATGGTCAGAAAGAAAGATGTTTTGAACTAATTACTCGTGCCGCAGATGTTTTTGTAGAGCATGGAACAAAAAGATTATCTAGTGGAGATAAACTGGCTGCTCTTATAATTTATAATCAGTCTATTGAAAAATACCGTCTAATACCTAAAGAGTTCCGTAAGCAACTGCATGTAGAAAGTAAAATTGATAGCGTTGAAAAATTGAGGAAAAACCTTCAAAATAATTTATCTATGGCAGACTTCAGTTTAATGGAAGTTGGTGACAATATTCCTAATCAATATCAAAAATATATAGAATCCATAAAAAATTTTAGTCAAGAGGAAGCTTGGGAGTTTATTATTAACCATCCAATTCCAGAAAAAGATAAGATCTACCAACAGGCTGCTAATAAACAATATAATAATCTTATCTGTCATATTGCTACTAATATGACTCTTAGTGATGATAAGAGAATAATTGGCATGTCCAACACCTCTGATATGGGTGATCTAATACATAAAGCAAGTATTGAGTATTTTTCTTTATGGAGTGATATTTTTGTAAGTTCAGAATTGTTACCTGCGTTATCAATACTAAATTCAAAACCATTTCTAACAGAATCAGATTTTATTGATATGGCCAAACAATCAAAATATTTTCCATCTGATCGTGCAAATTTAGTTGGCAAAGGAATTTATGCCGGTTATCAAGTTGATTTTGTTACAGCAATACACTTTTTAATACCTCAGATTGAACACATGGTTCGTATAAAATTACAAGAAATAGGCGTAACAACAAGCAATACAGACTCACTTGGCTTAGAGCAAGAAAATGGATTAAGCACTTTGATGAAAAATCCTGAAGTTGAGGAGATCTTTGGTAAAGATGAAACATTTTATATTCAGGCTTTATTTTGTGATGGATATGGCCCAAATCTACGCAATAACCTTGCACATGGCTTACTAGATGAAAACTCATGCCAGTCCGCAAGTGCCAAACTTGCTTGGCTATTTGCTTTGCGTTGGGCAAATACATCAGAATCTTAATGTATAGACTATTAATATTGTATGCGGTAATGGCTGGCCATTAGCCTGCTTACCTACTTGTGGTCTAAAGCGAAAGGAATTGAAATGCGCCTGAATGATCCGGCATTCAATAAAGAATGTTTAAAGGAAAATCCTGTTCAGCCAATGAGCAGAACAGAAAAAATACTGCTAAACATTAGCGGTTATGTCTTATTGACGTGGTTTGTAGTCATATTGCTTTTGCCGACAGTAATAGAATATTTTGTCAACGTGGATGAATACATTGCGCAGTCTGATGACGTGACTATAAGTCCATACCAGTTGGTTAGCACAGAGCATTTTGTCGAAACTGGTTACGGCAAAAAGAGTGTTTATCTTATCAAAGCTGGCAATACTTTTTATGCTTTGTCTTATTATCAGAAATCGAAGAAAGATGTGGGTATATGGTGGAGAAGCGATCTGCAAAAGCATCACCGCGTCATCATCAAACTCAATCCGGTTGCTTTAAATAAACATCGCGGCACGCAGCAAGACCCGATTCCGGTACTCAATTTTGCCTTTGCACCGAACGAAGATATATGGGATGAAGAAAGCTACCGCTACAACGTGTTGGCGTATCGTGTACGCGAAGATATGCTGCATATTAAATCCTATTATTGGATATTAAATGGCTTGGCGGTTATCAGCATGCTGATATTTTTTGTATTGATATTGAAAGAAAGGCATAGAGAGCATAAAGCGTTAAAGGGTAAATAATGACCCAAATGCTGTTCCACATGGAACACACTATATGCCCGTATATTGCAATGGCTGTGTACTGGCAAAATTGTGCAGGTTGCCTATATTTATGTTTCTGTTTCTGCGCTACAATCCAATTCCATAAATACGGTCACGGTGTAACTAAAAAATAAAAACAAGAATAATCCCTTGTTTTTAAATGCTGTAACCGTTTTTCTGGGGTCCTCCTATACAACCCATCGCTCTTGTTTCACGTGAAACATCACTCAAGGTACAACCATGCATTATTCTTTGGCGCTTAGCAGCGAGTTACCGGACAAATCGTTACTCGATGAGTTTAAAAATATCGCGCTGGTACGTGGTGAATACATTTGTCGCAAGCATGGTGTGTACGTGACTACCGCTACATGGCGCTTGCACGCCAAAGCCTATTTATCGACTTTGCTCGACAGGGCAGATGGCAAGGCCGTGTGGTATCGCTTTACAGAATTGGAAACCTTTGAAGCCAACGTATTGGCAGGGTGCGACAAGGAAATCGACAGTGAAGCCAATCCGGTGATTGGTTTGCGCGGGGTTCGTCGTGCGCGGGCATTACCGGCTGCGTTTCAGCAAGAAATTGAGCTGATTGTCGCACTTCGCGAAAAGTATCCCAATCTGCATGTAATTATTCCGTTCGTCACCAATCCTGATGATATCCACTTTGTGCGTGACGCGTTACTCACTGCGGGCTATGACGGTAAAATTGCCGCAATGATTGAAACGCCAGCGGCACTGTTTCAGGTCGAGGCATGTATCGCGGCCGGTTTGTCACGTGTGGTTGTTGGCCTGAATGATTTGTGTAGCACTTTACTCGCGAGTAACCGTTCCGGTCACAAAGATGATTACCTGCATCCAGTCGTTATTACGGCGCTAGAGCAAATTTGTCATGCCGCCGAACAGGCGAATATTGAAGTGGCGGTTGCCGGTTATTTGCCCGATGGGCTCATCACAAAGTTGCAAGCATTGGCGGTTGACGACGTGATTCTGCATTATGCCCTGTTGCCTAAATACAACGTGGCGTACGAGGGTAGGGTAGATAGTGATCTGCTACTCAATATCAAGCGGCAAACACGGCGCCAGATTGCTGGGCGTTTGCAGCGAGTCGCGCCGTATGCACGAAGCAGGATGCAAGGATGGGCGATACCGATGGATGATGCCACACCGGCTATTGCCTTACTGCATCAAATCGCGAGTGGTTTTTCGGTGTATGGACGCAATCCATTGTCAAAACAGGAAAAAGCAGCATTAGAGTGGACAAAGTGGCAAGCGCAAATGGCATTTATCAGGCAAAGCATGATTTGTCATGGCGAAGCAATCAGTAGTCAGGAATGCCTCGACTATGAACAGCATCGTCAGCAAATAGAGCGTGAATTTGCCGCTCGTTTTGCGGCACAGGATGCGCTGTTGTTCCATTCAGCTGCAGAGGCAATGTCAGCAACCTGTACTGCGTTGAGCAGCCAAGGCAAAAAGATAGTGATCGTTAAGGATGGTTTGCATACGACATGGGCAAACAACATTGCAGCAGATTACTGCGATAAAGCTGAATTGCTTGCCGCACTCGAACGCGATCAGCCGCACGTCGTGCTATTGCAAGATAAAGTGGAAAATATCAGCGAGCTGTGTGCGGCATTTCCCGCTACGTTGTTTATCGTGAATGGCGACGTACTACATGAAAATGTCATCGGTATAAGCGGGTTTGAAGGGTTCTTGCCTGAACAACAGGCCGGGGTGATTTATGGCAATGCAATACTACTGCAATCAATCAGGGATCATGCACGGGAAAGCGGGCAATTGATCAGTGACGCAGTATTGCCGTATTTCAGCGAACCACTCATCCGTACCGCCAAGCTGCAAGAAGAGATACAGGAAGGCAATGCTGCTGCTTTGCATGACGCCTTACAGCAGCATTTACCCAAAGTATTTCATGTTACACGCAACGGCACAATATTGACCATTTCCCATCAGAATAATGATGCGCAGGCTTTGCATGCTCTACAACTGACATGGCAATCAGCTTATCAACAAAGCAGCAGAGATTGCTCGTCGACAACCCATTATCCGTATACGTATTTATCTATTGAAAAGAACGACAACCCTGATCCAATGCTATCCCTGCATATTTTAGTTGGGCTTGAGCCAAAAAATATTTTACTTGATTTAAGTAAATCCATATCAGAGTGACATGCATCTTTAGGATTGCCTTGAAATAGACAAGTCCTTGATAATAAGGCGTAGAAGGATTGGGCAGACTGGCACCAGTTTATGGCTGAATAATTTCAAATTGATACTGAGTCGTGCTGTCTTCTGTACTAAAGTACCTTCTTCGTCCGCAACCCTCTTATTAAAATATAAATGGTTCGGCGATATGACAAAAGATATTGCTGAGGCCGCAGTAGTCTAGTGCACCCTTTATTTTATCGCCACTGTTCAGGGTTGCGTAGGGCAGCGGTAAATGTGCCGTAGGTTTCGCTGTCGAGTAGTTCGTGCAACCGTTCCTGGGTTAAAGGAGGTTGCTTGCCGAGCAGCAAAGGCCATTGCAGGATATCCAATACGATTTGTGCGGCAGTCATGCTGCTTTCATCATTGAGCCATTCAAGATAGCTTTGTTGGTATGCCTGTTCGCGCAATCGGCCCAGGATGGTTTCGACTTGTGCTTGTTCAGCAGGGCCGGCTAGAGCCAAAGCGGTAAAGTTCGGGTCTTCACTCCAGTATTCATATTCATGAATGACGAGATAATTCGAGCACACATACTGCATAACTTCGATGGGCTGATGTGCCAGAAATTCGTAGCCATTGTCAATGTTAACGGGCTGTGTCCATGCATGCGGCAATAGCGCCAGCCGTTCGGCAGGGGCAGAGTGAGAAATTCGAGTGCGGTATAGAGTGTGGGATTGTTGTCATTCATATACTTTTATTGCACGTTTCACGTGGAACGTTGCTGTCGGGTTTGGAGACTATTGATAGTCCAAATATGTGAAGTGTCTAAAATATAGACAGCACCTGCTAAATGCGTCCCCATTCTGACCAAGAACCGTCATAGAGGCTAACTTTATTGATGCCTGCTTCAAGTGCAGCAAGTAAAACGATGCAGGCGGTTACGCCAGAGCCGCAATAAAAATACACATTGTCATTTGTATTAATAGCTTGTGCTGTAAAGAGTTCGTGTAATTCAGATTTTGTTTTGTAATGACCATGCTCCAATACGCTGATAAAAGGAATGTTTATAGCCGTAGGAATATGCCCACTTTGTAGCCCTTGCCTTGGTTCAGGAATAATACCGAGAAAACGTTCATGGCTTCTGGCATCGACAATTTTGCTGCCTATCTGCTGTGATGATGCAGACAGATCACTTTTCTTGCAAACCAGCTCTGGCTGGTAAGTGGCTGTCCAGCTGGAAAGAGCTTTTGCAGATGAGGCTTGTGTTGATAATGGATATTTCTTAGCCAGCCATTCAGGCAATCCACCATCCAGAACAAACACACGTTTATGGCCAAATAGTTTACATAGAAACTACGCACGAGGTGATGAGTAAATGCCTTTGCTATCATAGATGACAATAGTTGAGTTCTGTTTGATGCCGAGCTTTCGCATACCGGCTGTAAATTGCGCTGTATTTGGTATGGTATGTGGCAAGTCAGAATCTGAATCAGAAAAGTCGTGTTCAATATCAAAGATCTGAGCTTTGGGAATGTAATACTCTGTCGCGCTATTATCGCCTTGAATACTGTCCATACTTGCGTCAAGCACAATCAGGTTGGGGTTATCCAGGTTTGCGACGAGCCAGTCACTGTTGACAAGATTACTGCTCATGAGGGATTCCTTTATCAATGTTTCACGTGGAACATTAAAAGCAGATATTATTGCTGCTATTCATGACGATGCGATAGGGTTGCTCAAGGGCGGGCAGATCGATGATGTGTCTAAGGGTGAGGCGTTGCAAGTCGTAAACGAATAGAGCATTTTGCCCACTACGTGTGAATAGGACATATTTGCTACTCCCGCTGATCCAAATATTCATAATGGGTTGATCAGTGGAAAAGTACTGCTCAGCAATAACGTCGAGCGTAGTGAAATCTCGGATTTGTAGACAACCATCACCAGCGATAACCAGATATTTATCAAGCCAACCACTGCGCAAGTAGCGTGGGATGAAGTCAAGCTGTGTACTGATGATTTGTTCAGGACTATGCGGATCAAGATAGACGCGCAGTATACCGCCAAGAGTGGCAAAAGCAGCATGACCACTGTCGCTGATGTACGGGTCAATGAACAGAGTGTCGTCATCAGACGGAAATTGATCGAGCAGAATTTCACGTTCGGTATCGTAGAGATAGGCAGTATCACGATGGTAATCGGTAAAAGCAAGGATGGTGTTGGCTGGGTTAGTCATACCATGCGCGAAGCCATGTTCGCCGCCAACGGGAAGGGTTTGCCATTGCGGTTCGCGTTGAGGAATATGGATGGTTTTGATACCGTTGCTGCGTTGTTGTAAAACGCTGATATGACCGCTAATACTATTGATGACCGTAGAAAAATGAGCAAATTTCGCTTGAAAATGGTCAGGCAATATATCGAGGTTGCCGCTTTTATAATCAAGAAGGGCAATTTGGCTTTCTAGGGCGACAATCAGCAAGCTGGTTTTGGGCAGGAAAAAGAGCCTATAGGCCGGGGTGGGTAAGTCGAAGTGGTGTAGCCGTTGGGTGGCAAGGTCATAAAGATATACGCCACTGATGATGCGATCGGTAAAAGCAAGGTAGGGTGCGTCTTTGCTGCTGGCAATCAGCTTGGGTAGGATAGGCAGGTCTAATATGCCAGTTTGTGTGCCACGCGTAATGTCGGCAATGGCAATAGTGTGGCGGATGATATCAGTAATGAAGGCGAGATTGGCGGGGCTATATTGTGCGCTATCAGCAAGGCTATATGGTGTCGCGAGTAGTGCACCGCTACCGATGGCAAACTGGAGCAGTTGGCGGCGCTGCATAGTTTATTCCACTTCGTGCAAGGCAACGAGGCAAGTGCCAAGTTGCTCACCATCGTGGATGGCTTGATTACGCGTACCGATGAGTTGGTTACCGTAGAAGACAGCATTATATGGCAACCCTTGTGCATTGACGGTTTGCAGAATGTTTTCCGGTGCCGGCGTACCGATCAATTCGTATGGTGCGTCAATTTGTTCGGCAAATTTGCTGATGATGTCGGGGCTATCCCCAAGGTTGAGCATGTCAATTGAGGCGGGGATGGTTTCGCCAAGCTCTACGAGGATGGGCAATTCTGCGCGGCACGGCGCACACCAAGTCGCCCAGACGTTGACAAAGTGCACCGGCGACATATTGCTTAGATGGCTAAGCCCGAAGTCATCAAGGGTAATGGAACTGTCTGTAAGAGGGGTGAAAGTGGCTTTGCAAGCCGGGGCGTTTGCGATGGTGTGCTGTGCTTGTACGAGTTGTTCGGCTGTGGGCTGCTCTGGCAGCTGTGAAGATTCATAAGTAGCCGGATAAAAGGCAAACAGCAAGCCGCTCAGTAATGCTGGTGCCATATTGTTGGCAGGGTTAAAGAGCGTCAATAAGGACAGTAACATAATCAATTCTCGTCAGTAATATCGAGTACGAGTTTGCCATAAGTACGGCCGCTTTCCTGTGCTTTGTGTGCTTCGCTAGCGTCGCACAAAGGATATTTTTGTGCGATGTGCAAGGTCAGGCTGCCATCAGCAAGGTGCGCGAGCAATTTATCGAGAGTGGCTGCATCGGGCTTGACGATGAAGCCGACAACATCAATGCCTTTGCTTTCGCCAGCGGCTTTGAGGGTCGGGACATGAATGCTCGGCAAGCAAATAGCACGACCACCATCACGTAAAGTAGCAAGTGCAGCAACACCAGCATCACCACCAACCAGATCAAGCAGTAAATCTGCTTCAAGTGATGGAAAGCCGTCACAATCGCGGTAGTTAATCCAATTTTCGATTGATACATACTCTTTAATCAAGTTGTATTTATCCTCTGATGCAATGACGCTGATGGTTGCGCCCGTTTTAGCGAGTAACTGCAAGGCAATATGCCCAACGCCTCCAGCCGGAGCACTGATGACTACGTGATCACCAGCCTGAATATTGGCTTTCTCGATCAGCTGCCATGCGGTCTCACCAGCACACGGCAATGCACCTGCATGCTCTAATGAGACATTCTGTGGAACATGCGCAAGTAAATCAGCTTGGACGCTCACATAACGAGCATAAGCACCACCATCAAAACTTAATGCACAAACACGATCTCCGACATTAAAACGCGGATCTTTACTCTCCACTACAATACCGGCGAGATCAAAGCCTAGAATAGCGGGCAAATCATCAGCAATTTTTTCTGCAGCCCAGCCAAGCCCAGCACGGGTTTTGCAATCAATCGGATTAACACCTGCGAAGTGATTTTCAACCAGCACTTCACCTTCAGCACAGGTTGGGCATAGATAATCTCGATGAAAATTTAACTTTTCAGCGCTGCCAAAGGCATCAATAGTGATAGTGGGGTTGACCATAGAACACTCCATTGAGGGATATCTCCTTATTATAGCGAGCTGAAAATTATTTAGTACCGATTGCCATTTGGTACTTGATACAAGATCATATACTCAGGTCAAAGATCATGACATACGGAAACACATTGGTTGATACACTATACTGCTCAAAAGCCAACCAAATTCATATTCCTTGGTTTATGTATTTCCATACTCTATACACATACATCATCACTATCCAAACTCAAAATAAGTCACTCCATGTGAATTTCTTATCTACGATATGGAAATAGGCACAAGAAATGCTATTGCTGGAATCTTGATTGTTCTCTATTATCGATCACCTTACTGATTAATCGGAGTAATACCATTGGATATACAGAAATATATAGAACGTATTGGCTTAGATCATACTCCTGACATCAGTATTCAGAGTTTAAGGCTACTACAAACTCAGCATCTCTTTTTCATTCCATTCGAGAATTTGGATATACATAGCAACACGCCGATCAATCTTGATGAATCGGTGCTGTTCGAGAAAATCGTCACGCGCAAGCGTGGCGGTTATTGCTACGAACTCAATGGATTGTTTTATAGCTTACTCGATGCATTAGGCTACGAGGTATGCCGTGTATCGGCACAAGTGCACCAACAAGGTGAGACTTTTGGTGAACCTTGTGACCACATGGCGCTACTGGTCTCACTCGACGGCTGCGACTGGCTGGTTGATGTCGGCTTTGGTTCTTTTGCGCGCTACCCATTGCAGCTTGAGAGCGAAGAAATACAAGCTGATCCACACGGCAACTACCAAATCACGCCACATCGAGGACTTTATTTAGTCAGCGAAGATGGTAATCCCACTTATTTACTCGACCCGACTCCACGAAAGCTGGCTGAGTTTGCCGCTATGAACCGATATCACCAAACCAGTCCTAAATCCTTTTTCACCAGTCAGCGCATGATCAGTCGCCCAACCGAACACGGCCGTATTACCCTGACTGACCAAGTGCTGAGGATCAGGGAAAACGGTAAGATAGAAGAAACGTCACTAAGTGATCCCATTCAGTTTGAACGAATGTACACCAAGTATTTCAATACATTGTAATGAGCAGAAAATATAGCTGACTTATCCACCACATCACACATAAGATCATTGATGTCAAAATTTTGAGATATCATATTAAGATGACGCGGCAAATTAATCTTGTGTGCAATATGTACCTTTACTTAGATACACCAGACATGAAAATCAGCTACCTATTGCTTGCTCACGCCACTCACTCATAGTCATACCATAAGTTTTGCGGAAAATCTTCCCGACCTGACTTAAATCATCAAAGCCGCAGCGAGAGATCATATGCGAAAAAGACTCCATAGGGCTTGCCTTAATCAAACGAAGTAAGTATTCGAGTCGTAGCTTGGTCGCATACTTCGCCGGGCTGGTATCATAATATGCAAATATTTTATATAGTTGGCTGGTTGAGCAGCCAACTGCTTTTGCCAGTTTATGAATCCGTAGTGGCTGAGATATATGATTCAGCATATATTGCTCAGCTGCACTAAATTGTGCGGCGTACGATTTCTCTGAGTCTGAGGTACTTTTGTGTCCACTCAAGGCTTGGTTAGCCTCAAGGAGAATATGGTGGAGCATGGTTTCAACTTGCATCAACAATGCTTTTTTACAAGTTTCATCGAGAGTTTGCCGTTGCTCAGCCAAAAACCTAATTCTTCCTTGGATAAATGGATAAAGGCTTGATTGCTTGATGAAGTTGGTCATTCTGTATGGATCAGCAAAGCATTCTGGAGTTGAGTGGGGAAAATCATGGCGACATATTGGGATACGCAGTACTGCACCGGATCCAGCCTGATTTTTTAATGCGGAAATATAGCGGCTATCGTAGAGCATGAAGTCATAATGATTTACTTTGATCGCCACTTCATCTTTAGCGCGATGGCTGCGCATAAGCTTAGCTTCCGCTTTGCTATTCAGGCTGAAATAAAAAGATAGCCAAAATAAATCCGCATCTGCATCATCAGTTTGCGTGAATGTACAATTTGCCGCATCATTAATACCCACACCAAGAATAATGCGCTTGGTAAAAGCAATTTCTACATCGACATATCCACTTTGGTTTTGCACTAAAGGCTCGACTTGTAACCCTTGGTAGACACTTGACAGATTACTTCGCCAATAATCAAAGCGTTCTTTTTTGGGTAAAGCAGATGTAGAGAGGTGATGCGTACTGAAACCATCATGCAGCAGTGCTAGCCGCTGCTGCTCACTTAATCTTTGCTGATTTTGTTCGAGGATAAGACTCAACATAATATTGCTTCTTTCAATGGAGGGCTTGCTATATTCTTCCGTACTCATAACTTTACAAAATCGCAGTCTACGTATTCATGTTGCATGATCTAATTCCCTCACACCAGAGTAGGTTCAGATAGCGCAAATAAGTGAACGCTTATATTGGCATCCGAGCTTATGGAGCAAAGGGTTGGTATCAATAATGAATAAAATCTATAAATACAAAAGTGTATGAGTATTAAAACACTTGTATCATTAGATAACCATCACTGGAAATAGGTATATTTACCTAAAAATCAATAAGCATTGTTATGGTTCTGAGGATTCATGCTGTATCTGCTTCCGGTAGCTGCTCATACTGACGCCATAATGTCTTTTAAATAGCTTTCCAGCCTGATCAATATTATTGAAACCGCACTGATAAACCAGTGTTGAGATATGCTGGTTTGCAAAACTCTTTTTGCTGAGCAACTGATGAAGCTTTTCAAGCTTAAGGCGGATAATGTGTTGGTAGGGTGTCGTATTGCAATGAGTGAAAGCACGAAACAATGTGGCTCTTGATGTACCTAGTGCATCAGAAAGGTCTTCTGGCTTCAAAGGCCGGGACATCTGATCCAAGATATATTGCTCAGCCGCAAAATAGAGGCCTCTATAGTGCGTTGCAGCCATACCCTCTAGATCATCTTTCTGCACCATAGCACTGAGAATATTTTGTAAGATCTCTTCCAGAATTTGAATGGCACACTGGAAAAGGAAAAATAACGATGCCTCATCTGCTTCCTTTATAATACGCTGTAATTCAAAAAGATGTTGCTGTAAAAGTGGAAAAAGGTTGTGTTGACGGATAAGTGCTGTAGCTAATTCAGGGTTAAGCTGTTGCCATACACGATACTTTTCATGATCAGTATTTTCTATTGAAAATTGCCAAAGAATACCTTTTCCTGCCGATGACTTAATAGCAAATTCATATCGCTCATCAAAAATATAAAAATCACCAGCGCTGTAGGATGTCTTAATCTGTTTTTGATTGATGAAGTGCGTTGTTTCGCCATGTATTGTGATTGGGAAATAAAGACATAACCAGAATGGCTTTACATCATCATGATGGGCTCCCTGAAAATGATAGACCGCATCAGCGGTATTGATCATTGCCAAAACATGCTGATCAAATCTACAGACCGATGCAGATGCCTGAAAATCAGAACAAGGCTTTGCTTGTTTAATTTGCAATCTGGGAAAGATAGTGTTGATCATCTCATGCCATACACGGAAACGCTTTGATTCAGGCACATCATGCGTATCCATATATTGATATTGTAACGATTTACTATCTGAATTTATGTTGCTGAACATAAAGTGCTTTTCCTTTATCTCGATACTTACCAAAGAACAAGGCGATTTGTATAGCGTATCGCTTATATATCGCTAGGAAACTTTGCATTTCAATAAGAGCAATGCTTGAAATGTTAAGTTCTACATACAGTATGGCATGGGGATGAGACGCAATATGAACATTTGAGAATTTTGGCCACATCCACTCCAATATGGGCTATTTCGATAAAAAATTAAGGTTCTTACCAAGAAATCATATAAACATCCACCAACAGAGATGTTTGCGTCTGCTAAATAGAAAAAGGGAAGAGCATGGCTCTTCCCTTTTTTGTCGGGATTAATTTCCGCTGCGAATAACGCTGCTGATTGAAGCAGCGTTGCCAACAGCCGAAGCCATAGCACTGTTGCCGTACAAAGTAGCACTAGCTACACCATTTGATCCTGATGCATCACGGATAATTTGGCTGCTGTCGTTGCGGGCAATAACATCGCCTGCATTAACTTGAGTATTAGTGATCTTTGTATTGATGCTATTGCCATCAACGCCGGCATTGACAACCATATTATTCACTACATTGTTACCAGCAGCGTAGACGTTACTGCGGTTATTAAGGATACGGCTATCAGAACCATTCAATCCTGTATTGGTACTGTTAATACTGGTTGCAGCATTGAGCGTTGCGCTAATTGCAGCATCATTCTCTTGATTATTATCAATAATGAATAAGTTATTGTTCCCAGTATTAAGCGCTGTGCCACTACGTACTGCCAAAATATTCTCACCATAGTTACCGCTGGCTTTACTGTTCAGAACATTATTGGCAACGGTGAATGAATTTGAACCTGCTGCATTCTGTGAATTGACTGAAATACCATACTTGCCGATTTCCAGTGTTGACGAGACGCTGCCAATCCCGGTTGATTGCTGGTTGGTGATGCCTGAATTAGACTGTGCATTTAACACTGTGCCTGAGCTTAACTCGCTACGGTTAATAGCATAGTTCGCACGAGCATCAGAGCTCACTGCATTACCTTCCAGCGTCAGAGTATTGTTACCAGTAACTCCGTCGGTAATATCGGCTAATAGTTCGCCAATACGAACATTGGCTTTAGCTTCAAATCCATCAGATGTGCTCTGGCTATTGAACAAACTCACTGGTGCAGAAACCGCCAGGTTAGTTGCGCCAGAGACTGCTTGTTTATTCATCGCCAGATTGTTAATAGCCAAGCTACTCACATTGTTCTTGAGAATATTTTGAGTCACACCATTACCACGCTGCATAATGACACCAATTCGCTCGATATCATTATTGGCGCTAACTTTGCTGTTGTGCCCCTCTTGGGTGCTACTCAATAGGGCTTCGGTAGCAATTTCAGCCTGACCAGCATTGGCTACTAGTGACATATCATTGTTAGCTCTATTGCCTTTAGCATCAGCGAACAGCTCGTTATTATTAACATTCTGCTCATCTTGTGCTCTCAGTACCGCAATACCGATACGGTCTGAAACAAGGTTGCTGGCATTGGTCTGGCGATTCATGCCAACTGTCTGTTTATTCGTCAAAGTAGCCCGGTTTCCTGATAATTCAGTACCTTTAGCAGAGAGTACGTTAGATGATTGGTTTTGAAGCGCATTACTACTGACGGTATTGTATTGAACAGTATTTTTATGAGAGTCATTTGTTAATTTACTCTCATTAAAGACCATAATGCCCTTGATCGTATTCGTCGCTGATGTAAGGCTGTTAGCGTTACTCTGCTCGCTCATCTGATCATTGCTAATGCTAAGTGTATTATTGCGAAGCGCACCTGCTGAAGAGGCGGTCACTGCATTTGCACTATCGTTACCCAGACTATTAGCGCTGACAAGGTTTTTGGTTACTACATTATTAGAGCCAATATTTTGGGGAGCTACGATCCCAACATATTTAACAGTATTACTGCTGGTTGTAACACCTTCTGCAGCTATAAGCTGATCATTTTCACTTCTGATATTACTACCAGCAATACTTCCAGCAAGGCTTGTTACAATAGTGCGGTTGTTTGCACTGTTGGTTTTGGCCAATGCTTCCAGGCTATTGTTGCCAATAACGTTACCATCATTGTTAACTTGACCTGCTTTGATGCCCAGTAATCCAACTGTATTTTGAGCTTCACTCTTGTCGCCACGGTATTCCTGAACATTCTTATGAGTTGCTTCAAGTTGCTCAATACTATTTGCTGTGCTGGCAAGCTCGTTGCCTGCACTATTGTGCATGACCCGCGCTGAAATTTGGTTACCTGAAACAGTACCAGCAGCACCGCCAAGATTATCAGCTTGAATACCGAGAACATTCGCAATTGTGTTATGAGCATCGGTATCGACTGAGTCACTCTTCTGCTTATTTTCCAGGCCAATTTTGCCAGCAGTCAGGCTGGTGGTGGCATTTAATGTCGTGGCATTGCTTGCTAGGTTATTACTGGCCGCTGACTCAAATACGTTGCCATTGATATTTAGCGTCCGAACGCTAGTGATGTTGTTAGCTGAAATACCCAGATTATCTACATGTGAGCTAGCTTTGGTAGCATGATTGCTGCTCTCTTGTTGGCTTAGTAAAGCCAAGTTTGATCCTGCAGCACTGGTGCCAGCTTTGACAAAAAGGCTGTTACTGGCTGTGTTGTCAGTCGCATTGATTCTGACCTTGTTGTTATTGATATTTAGCTCAGCGCCTGTGCTGTTCGCAAGCTCGGCACCAAGTGTGGTGATCCTGCTATCAGACGTATTCTCAGCCTTGCTATTTTGATTATTGCTCAGTTTCGCCTCAGCATTTTTCTGTTCTGAAACAGTGTTCACTTTTGTATCATTTACAGCACTATTGGCATACGTTGTTGCACTATGCTTGTTATCCGAAACATTGGCAACGAGTGCGTCAATTGCATTACTAGACTTGATGCCAGTCATATCTGATTTGGATTGCGCACGAATAGCCGCTGTATTATCGGTAGTTTGATGATTGCTAATTTTCGAAGCCGGAGTGCCTGTTTGAGCATTAATACTCAGAGCATGAACAATCGAAGCATTATCAGCGCTATTGCCTGTTGAAATAGCTTCGCGCTGGTTATCATTGACATCGGCTGTAACAGAGTTATGCTCAACTTTAGTGACCGTTAAGCCCTGACTAAAAGCAGTAGTATTACCTAAGCTTCTCTGTATGTTTGTAATTGCGCTATTATTTTCTAAGGCGATAGCCGGAGTATTTACTTCGGATGTTGCGTTAATCTCGTTCGCCCGCGCATTTGCGCTGGCAGTATTCTTATACTGTGTCAGTTTTGCATTAAATTGACTATTTTCGTTTTTAAAACTACTCAGCTGATTAGCTTCTTCAAGCTTGGAGCTGATTTGATCATTTCTGATCTCGGAACCGATTTTAGTTTCGGCTGAAGCATGGCTGATGCTCAGTGCAGCAATTGCACCAACTATCAGACGGACGCAAACTTTTTGCTTTGTGTTAAGCTGTTTCATGAGGATTCTCCTTACTGGGTTCATTAAGTCATCCGTATGGATGGGGTATGGGATTCAGGTGAATCCCGGGTGGGTTATTGGAGCGGGTTCAGCGCTCCGGACGTGGGAACTGTTTCATTCGATCTATACACCATCATTTTTGCTGCGAAGCTCTATCAAGCTGTAAAGATGGAATGGCATTTAAGATCATTTGATTACTCTGTAGTCTTTTGTTGTGCTGGTATAAAGGCATTCTGAATACAGCTGTAACTGCTGATGCCGGTCACACCGGACAGTAATTCAAGTACAGATGTTTCAATCGTGGTCCGCACACCAAGCTGAATAGGCTCAATATTGCGCTCACCAACATTGATATCAAAAAGATTACTGCCAAAGAAGCGGAAGATGCCAAGGCCCGTCTCGTAGCCAGTGATCTGCTTCTGCAAGCTACTGGTTTTGACTACTGCAAGTGTTTTTGTATCGACCAAGCGCAGGTCAACGCCAATATTCATCGTAAATATTCTTGCTTTTGGCCCTATTCCCGAAACCGAGACTTGGCCACCGCCGGACTGGATGTTGTAGTTCAGCTCTGTAATACCGCCGACTATATAGTAGTCCGACTTTAAGATACTGCCACCGTGATAAGGCAGCCAATTAACGCCTTCAGAGCGGCCTTCTGCTGTAGTTAGATTATGCTGGTTACCATCACCGAGCTGGCGCTTATCGATGTAACCTAATTCACGCTCTGCTATATCAGGATCAAAGCGTTCGCGAATCTGAATTGGATAGCCAATTTTACCCAGTGCAGAGTAAACCATCAGTGATCCACCCTGAGTAATGGCGTGGCCTTCATCCTGGTTATACTTGCCGGTATAGTCTTTTACATTCCCAACAGCAACGGAGACAACTGGCGTATGATTTGCCCGTAATGCATTGGCATAACAACTAAAAGCACTTTCAACTGGCGTGATATTATTGCGTGGCTTTGTGCCAATTAGCACAGGTGCTTCACCTTTTTCATAAATGATCCCTTTAGGTGCTGTAGCACAGCCACTAAGCAGCACAGTTGCTGTGACCATCGACATAATCAAGGTACGTTTTTTGCGAATCGATACAAATTTCATGGAGATTGCCTTCAAATTAGTTTAGTGCGCCGCGAAATTCACAAGCCTGACCACCATTCGTCGTTACACTTTGATGACCACTGTTGCTTTGTGTGCTATGTCCGCTCTGTGAAGTTTGACCATTGCCTGCATTAATGACTCCACCATTTGCACTGGAAGGTGAGTGATCTACACTGGCGGAAACACTGCCCGTATTGTTTTGCCTGTTCGTATCTGTAGATGAATTTTGTTCATCACCCGCTTTACTGTAGCTATTGCCGGCACTGTCTGAATTACTATTGGCGCTAACCGGAGCTTGAGGAGAAGAAGTCTGTGCTGTTTGTGCAATCTGGCTCTCATTCGCTTTAGCCGTAGGCTGGAATTGGCAGTTGATTTGCTTATCGATGTTATTCGTGATGTTGGTGACAGTCTTGAAACCATCGTAATAACCGCCTTTTTTCTTTTCCATCACATCCAAAACGAGCATTTTGTTCGCTTTGTCAGCATTACTTTCAAACTGCCACGGGGTGTTTTCATTCGACCACCCACCAGCAGCATAAGCAGGTACAGAAAGAGAAAAAGTAATTATTCCGATAATAGCAATATGTTTTACCTTAATTGCTGACGGATAAAAATCATAGTTTGTCATTACCAACTACTCCGAATTGAATGTCGCGCTACTTTAACGAGATATCATAATTGGCAGTTAGTAAAAAATTCTATGCTTGTCGCATATCCGTTTCAAACGGCTATTAATTGGTTATTAATCAGATGCAGTGAGAGTATCGTATAAGACTATATATTTCATGCTATCACAATGAAATAAATAATATTAATCTGCGCATATTGTATGTTTTAACAGTACGTGATGGAGAGTGGATCAGAGAAATATAGCCGAATATAGGTATATTTTATTATTAATCAAAAATTAATAAATGAATTGATCAAGCTATACGTAAATCACTGTATTCAGGTATGGCATATTATTTATTCATACCTATATACTATTAGGTTTATTTGTACAAACTGAACCAATAGAATATTCAATAATAATAAACAATAGGACTAATTAAAGGGGAAGTGCTCTTAATGACAGCGTACAGATGGTGGTCGCATTGCAACCATCAGTGATGGTGGAGAGTTGCTATGAAGCAAATTCGGTAGCTGGTAGCGGCTTGTTCAATATCTAAAGAAGCTGCTTATTTTGCACGTGCGTGGTTAGGGCTGTAATACTGGCGATAAGCTGCAATAGCTGCACCTTATCGCCAGATTGCCCCACTGACAGGGCCGTAACGGCGGCTTAACTAGCCCTATGTTATTTGAATAAAGGTGGAATATCGTCGATAGGCTTGATATGCCAAATATTTTCAGCGTAGTCACTGATCGAGCGATCTGATGAGAAGTAACCCATCTGTGCAATATTGGCGATCATAGCTTGGCGCCATGCTGCTTTGTTACGGTAGCGCTGATCCACTTGATGTTGCGCATCGACGTAGCTACGGAAGTCAGCCAGTGCCTGATAATAGTCGCCATGGCCTTGAATCGTGTTGGCATAGCGAGTTGGCTCATCAGGGCTGAACGTACCACGGCTGATCGCTTTGATAACATTGCGCAGCTCGCTATCACCATCCATATAATCCATCGGGAAATAACCATTAGCACGAATAGATTCAACTTGGTCCACAGTATTACCGAAGATGAAAATATTGTCGTCGCCAACGGCATCTTTAATTTCCACGTTAGCGCCGTCGAGCGTGCCGATGGTGAGCGCACCATTCAAAGCAAACTTCATATTACTGGTGCCTGATGCTTCAGTGCCGGCAAGAGAAATTTGCTCGGACAAGTCAGCTGCTGGGATGATGATTTGCGCAAGGCTGACGCTATAGTTTGGCAAGAACACCACTTTGATCAAATTACGAATACGCTCGTCATTATTGATGACGTTAGCGACGTCGTTGATTAAATGAATAGTCTGCTTGGCGGCATAGTAAGCAGATGCTGCTTTACCAGCGATGATGAACACACGCGGTAACCAATCAGCCTCAGGATTGGCGAGAATTTGCTGATAGCGATGCACAATGTGCAATACATTCATGGTCTGGCGCTTGTATTCATGGATACGCTTGATTTGGACGTCAAACAGCGCATCCGGGTTGACCGTAATATCCATCGTTTCCTGAATATAGTCCGCTAGGCGCTGCTTGTTGGCACGCTTGACGTCTGCCATCTGCTGCTGAAACTCGCTGTCGTTCTGCCACTCAAGTAATCCCTTGAGTTCAGGCAAGTTGTTACGCCAGCCATCACCAATCTTGTCATCAATCAATGCAGAGAGTCGTGGATTTGCGAGTGCAATCCAGCGCCGAGGGGTCACGCCATTAGTGACGTTGGTAAACCGCTCAGGGAAAATACGCGCAAAGTCAGCAAAGATTGACTGGCGCATTAGCTCCGAGTGTATTTTTGCTACACCATTTATTTTATGCGAACCCACAACGGCAAGCCATGCCATGCGTACGTTACGGCTACCATTTTCATCAATCAATGAGACACGGCGAATCAGATCAATATCACCGGGATATTGATCATTGACCATTTCCAGAAATACTTTGTTGATCTGGAAAATAAGGCTTAGGTGGCGGGGCAGCAAGCGGCCAAGCATATCTACTGGCCATGTTTCCAACGCTTCGCTCATGAGGGTATGGTTGGTGTAAGAAAAGATACTTTGCGCCATTTCCCACGCACGCTCAAAGTCATAGCCGTGCTCATCAATCAGTAGGCGCAGCAATTCAGGAATAGCAAGTGCCGGATGGGTATCATTTAAGTGGATAGCCACTTTATCAGCAAGATTATCGAGGCTCTCATTCATCCGTAAATGGCGCTCAACGATGTCCTGCAGGGATGCTGAACACAGAAAATATTCCTGCTTAAGGCGTAGCTCGCGGCCAATCGCAGTCGAGTCATCCGGATAGAGTACGCGCGACAGGTTTTCCGAGCTATTTTGCTTT
Source organism: Cardiobacteriaceae bacterium TAE3-ERU3 (assembly GCA_019218315.1). Classification (NCBI taxonomy): domain Bacteria; kingdom Pseudomonadati; phylum Pseudomonadota; class Gammaproteobacteria; order Cardiobacteriales; family Cardiobacteriaceae; species Cardiobacteriaceae bacterium TAE3-ERU3. The sequence goes on from JAHUUI010000001.1 coordinate 521,862, forward strand.
TCTATCGCTGCAAAATAATCGCCGCGGTTAAACGACTCGAGGTTAAAAATATCACTGGCGTGGGTTGACCACAGGCGCAAGGTATTGGCATAGCCATTGTCATAGCCGGGAATAATTTCATCAAAACCCAGCGCAATGATATCTTCGGCCTCATACCATTTCTGCTTGCCTTGCTCTTCCTGAACGTAGCCGCCAAAACGGATGCGATACCGCTTACTCGGGCGCACGAAATCCCAAGGTGAACCTTGCTCAAGCCAAGTATCAGGTTGTTCAACTTGTTGCCCATCGACGATTTCCTGACGGAACATACCGTATTCATAGCGAATGCCGTAACCCATCGCAGGGATTTTCAGGGTCGCCAATGAATCAAGGAAACAGGCTGCCAAACGACCTAGACCACCATTGCCAAGGCCGGGATCGCGTTCTTCAGTGATGACCTGATCAAAATTGATGCCTAACTCGTCGAAGGCATCACGCATCAAGGTGTAAACGTCTGATGCGATCAATGCATTGGACAACGTACGCCCCATCAGGTATTCCATCGACAGGTAATAGACGTAACGATGCTTTTCATCAATCTGTACGCGGCGTGAGCGAATCCAGTTTTCGGCAAGAAGATCACGCACAACATATTGAGCAGCAGTCATCCAATTGCTCGGCTTGGCATTGCGCGGATCGCAGCCAAGGGTAAAAATCATTTTATAGACCAGCGCATTTTTTATTGACGCCACATCAGCAGTTGGCTGACGATATGAATAAACAGCATTCATTTAATTGTGTTCCTGTATTTGTCCCTGACAAAAAAGCGTGCTTATCGTAACACGGCATTTTGTTACATATCGATATAAAAAAGCCAGCCACTAAAGTGGCTGGCTGAGGGTGCAAAATAAAAACTTATTTTGCCTGATCATCTGCAAGAGCATGATCGCCCAAGTCTTTTATATCTTCTTCCATGGCTGCCCATTCACGGCGCTCCTCATCGCTCGCCTTGGGCGAGAACAAGCCGGTAAAGCCGTAAAAGATACCGATAACAGGTGCAAGCCAGCAAGCAAAAGCAAGTGGAATATAGAGTAGATTTTCCATATTTGAGCCATCGATAATGCCAAGGCCCAGTGCGGTAATACAGAAAGCACCACCTGCATTCCAAGGGATCAGCGGGCTCATCAGCGTACCGCCTTCTTCAAGGCCACGAGACAAGTTCAGGGTCGAATAACCGATACCGCGATACAGTGGCGCAAACATACGCCCTGGCAATGCAATCGAGATGTACGGATCACCAGCAATCATGTTGGTCAGGAATGCAGTGCTGATTGCAGATGACTGCACTGCACCAAAGCTGCGCAACTTGGTGATGATCGCGTTGATCACTGCTTCAAGGCAGCCAGTACGCTCCAATGCGCCACCAAAGCCAAGGGCAAGCAGCATCAGTGAAATCGTCCACATCATCGACTGAATACCACCCTTATTAAGCAGCGTATCTATATTCTCAACGCCGGTATCAATTGAGTAGCCATTTTGTGCATAGACGAACAAGTTATTAACTGTCACGTTGTCCTGCATCACCATGCCGACCAATCCACCGACGACGACACCGGCAAAGAGTGACGGCAATGGCGGCTGCTTGAGCAAGGCAAGCACCAAAACAACGACTGGCGGGATCAGCAACCAAACCGAAATATTAAAATTCGCTTCAAGTGTCGCAACAATTTCATTGATGGATTCAAGTGAGACTTTGCCACTGCCAACCAATTGGAAACCGACCACAAGGTATATGATCAGTGCAATGAGCATTGCCGGAATTGTGGTTGGCAACATATTGCGAATATGATCAAATACGTTGGTACCGGTTACTGCAGGTGCAAGGTTAGTGGTATCGGAAAGTGGTGAAATCTTATCGCCAAAAAATGCACCAGATACGACAGCACCAGCCGTCCAATACATCGGAATATCAAAGCCGCTACCAATACCCATCAACGCGAGGCCTACTGTACCAACCGTACCCCAGCTGGTGCCAAGAGAAACGGAGATAACAGCGCAAACCAGCATTGCTGCTGCGAGGAAGTATTGTGGGCTAATCAATTCGAGGCCGTAATAGATTAGAGCCGGCACCGTACCGGAAGAAATCCATACACCAATGATCATCCCCACCACGATTAATACCGCGAGTGACGGCATCGAAACGTGAATAACGTGGAAGACACCTTCGCGCGTTTCCGCCCAAGAAGTGCCGTTATAGAGCCCCATTAAAGCAGTAAAAGCAATACCGAAAGCAAGTGGAATATGTGGCGCAAAATGGCCAAAATAAAAAAGCTGAAGCATCAGCACGCCGAGCGTCAGAACAATCGGCAATAACGCCATCCATAACGGTGGCAAAGAAGAAACTGCCGGCTTATCGCCTAGCGAAACTTCTTCTTGTAGTTCATGTGGACTGGGTTTTCCTTGAGGCATAATTTTCCCTTTTTTCGAAGTAAAATCAGCGCGTAATCCTAACATAGCAGGATTAACTGAAATTCATACTGTGCCGAAAATCAAGGAAAGGAAGGGATTTTAAAAATTTGATTAATAATTATTTGGAAAATAATTATATGAAATTTATAGGAATTTAAGATGCGGAAAATATGTACTATTTGTCATATTCCATCCATGTTTTCTGCGTTAATCACGATAAAAGATGAGCAAAAAGCGTGAAAATAATGAATTGAATGATGTTGTTTCAACACACAAACACTTATTTCTCATACAAGGCGAGATATTGCTGTGCTGCTTTGTGCCAGCCAAAATCCTCACCCATTGCACGGCGCTGCATCGTCTGCCATTTACGCGGCTGCAGCCAAATATCCACTGCACGCTGATAAGCGTCCACTAAATCGCTCGAAGTTGCTTGATCAAAAACAAACCCTGTACGACCATCAAGCACACTGTCACCCAACCCACCAATACGACGTACTAACGGCAATGTGCCATAAGCCATTCCGTAAAGCTGGGTCAATCCACATGGTTCAAAACGACTCGGGACAGCAATCAAATCACCACCAGCCATCATGCGGTGAGACAGTGCTTCGTCATATCCAATATACACACCAATACGACCCGGATGAGCCGCTGCCGCGCCTTCAAATGCTTCACTCAATGCAGGCTCGCCGCTGCCGAGTATGGCAAACTGGGTATTGCCCATATCCAGCATCGTCGGCAAAGCCGCCAATAGCAAATCAATACCTTTTTGCTCGGTTAAACGTGAAACAAGGATCATAAGCAGTGCATTTTTATCTTCTTCAAGACCAAAAAAGCGCTGCAACTCCAGTTTATTCGCACGTTTATTGGCAACGAGCTGGCGAGCATTGTAGTGATGGGTTATGGCAGGATCATGCTCAGGAGACCATATGCCCGGATCAATACCATTTAAAATGCCGTGCAAGCGGTGCTGTCCGGCACGCTCAGCAAGTAGGCCATGCAAGCCACAACCGCCTTCAATATGGGTAATTTCCTGCGCATAAGAAGGGCTGACTGTAGTGATCTCATCAGCGTAGTAGAGCCCTGCTTTGAGCATCGATAGCTGACCATTAAATTCCAGCCCGTGAACATCAAACATTCGCCATGGCAGGGCAAGCTCTGGAACATGTGCGGCATCGAAAAGCCCCTGATAAGCCAAGTTGTGAATCGTAAAGATCCGCTTGACCGGGCTTTGCCAATGCGCGAGATAGGCGCAGGCAAGCCCGGCTTGCCAATCATGCGCATGCAGAACGTCCGCACAGCCCCACCATTCATCCATACCCGCTGCGAGTGCTGCGCCAAACCAGCCTAACAGGGCAAAGCGATACACATTATCTGCATAATCATGATAGTTCGCATCGTGATAAGGGTTACCTTTACGCGCAAAAAGGTGGTGGGCATCAATCAAATATAATCTCACGCCATGATAGTCCACACTGCGCAGTGCAACGCCGCCTGCAAAAGTAGACAGCTCACGGATAATCGGCGCATCGGGAAGTTGTTCGGCTACACTTGGATAGTACGGCAAAACCAGGCGTACATCATGGCCGGCTTGAGCCTGAGCCCAAGGCAAAGCACCGACCACATCAGCTAAACCACCAGTCTTAATCAGCGGATAACATTCCGATGCAACATGCAAAATATTCATGATTGAGATAATGCCTCCAGCATTGATGTCGTTACCAATGTAACGCCGCCCTCACTAACGCGGAAGCGCTGGCGGTCGAGCCGATGATCAACGCCAATTTCCATGCCATCTGGAATGACGCACTCATGATCAATAATGCAGCGCTTGAGTGTGCAGCCTTTACCAATTTTGACCTGTGGCAAAATAATACTTTCTTCAATACGACAACCATCTGCCACTTCAATACCATTAAACAGAATTGAGCTGCGAATATCACTATTATGTACGATATTCCCACCAGGAATCAGCGCATTAGTGATAGAAGCCTGACTGTTTTTATTGAAAAAATAGCGTGTTGGCGTATTTTGAGGGAATGTCGCACGGATTGGCCATTTACTGTCAAACAAATCCAGTGGCGATTCCTCACTGATCAGGTCCATATTCGCTTGCCAATAGCTATCAATAGTACCAACATCACGCCAATAAACTGGTTCATTATCACCATGCACGCAAGAACGCTCAAAAGGATGGGCGTACAGGCCACCATCTGCCAATGCATGTGGAATAATATTTTTACCGAAGTCGTGCTGGCTCTTATCGTCCTTCACATTCTCAATCAGCAACTGATAGAGATAATCTTCATCGAAGACGTAAATACCCATAGAGGCTAAAGATTGCTGGTCATTGCCCGGAATCGTTGGTGGGTTATCCGGCTTTTCCATGAAGTCGGTCACCTTGTAGTCTTCATCAATAGCCATAACGCCGAACTGATGCGCTTCATGCCGCGGCACTTCAATGCAGCCTACCGTACATTTCGCACCTGTATCGATATGATCAAGCAGCATACTCATGTAGTTCATCTTATAGATGTGATCGCCAGCGAGAATAACCACATATTTAGGCTGGTAATGTGAGCGCATTACTTTGGCATTCTGATAGACCGCATCTGCAGTACCACGATACCAAGTATGATCATCAAGCTGCTGGCGGGCGGGAAGCATGTCGATAAATTGGCCGCGCTCATGTGGCAAAAAGGACCACCCACGCTGAAGATGACGCAGCAGTGAGTGCGCAGCGTACTGCGTAATTACGCCAATTTTCAATAAGTTGGAGTTTAGGCAATTGGATAATGGAAAATCGATAATGCGCCAGCTGCCGCCAAAATAAACAGCGGGCTTAGCGCGCTTATCGGTAAACTCATGCAAGCGCGAACCGCGTCCGCCCGCCAAAATCAAAACCAGTGTGTCATCAGCAATCTGTTGGATTTCTCGGGCGCTACGCATAGTTATATCCTCATGTACTTATTGACTATATATATTATACCATTTTAGGCATTTCATATTTAAAAACAGTCCTTAATAATATTAATACATTGTTTAAAATATTATTTTTTTAGTACTGTTATGCCAATCCCATCAGTGCTGTAGGTAGAGTCGTTGTAAACGGCACAACCGTATTCAAGTTTTGGCTGCCAATTACCTTCGGGTAACTGGAATGTTTGGGGCGCTTTTTTGCCATTAATCAGTAGCAGCCACTGCTGATCCAGTAACAATTGCAATGCTTTAGTATCAGCGCTTTGCCAATCTTCATCTTTCATCGCCTCACCGTTGCAATTCAGCCACTCGGCATTCTCCGCATGCCACCAATCATCATGACCACTAAATGCAGCAATTTCACGGCGCACGGCCAATAGTTCGCGTACGTACTGGCTACGCTCAAGATTGGCTTCATTCCAGTTCAGCCACGTCAGCTCGCTGTCCTGACAATAAGTATTATTGTTGCCTTGCTGGGTATGCCCGATTTCATCACCGGCCAGCAACATCGGCGTGCCATTACTCAAGCACAGTGCCGCAAGTAACGCCCGTGCACTGGCTTCTCGGGCATCATTAATAGCCGGATCATCGCTAAAACCTTCCACACCATGGTTAAAGCTGATGTTCTCATTATGGCCGTCGCGGTTGTCTTCGCCATTGGCTTCATTGTGTTTTTCGTTATAACTGACGAGATCTTGCAGGCAAAAGCCATCGTGTGCGGTAATGAAGTTGATGCTGGCATGTGCTGGGCGGTCATTGTGGTTAAAGATATCTGATGAACCGGCAATGCGCGTCGATAGGGCGCCAAGGTTGCCACTTTCATGCAGCCAGAACTGGCGCATATCATTGCGATAGCGGTCATTCCACTCACCAAAGCGGCCGGGAAATGCGCCAAGCTGATAACCACCTAGGCCAATATCCCACGGTTCGGCAATCATTTTGCATTCGCTTAAGATCGGATCTTGATAAATCGCTTGGAAAAATGCCGCTTCTTGGCTGAATGCAGGTGTACGACCAAGCACACTGCCAAGATCGAAGCGGAAGCCATCCACATGGCACTCTTCAGCCCAATAGCGCAGGCTGTCAGTAATCCAGCGCGTGGTGTGCACTTTGGCGGCATTGACGGTATTACCGCAGCCAGACCAATTCTCGTAATAACCTTCCGGTGTCAGCCAGTAATAATTGGCGTTGTCGATGCCTTTTTGGCAGAACATCGGGTCATCAATACCTTGCTCGGCGGTGTGGTTATAAACCACGTCCATAATCACTTCGATACCGGCGGCGTGTAGCGCTTTAACCGCTGCTTTGAATTCATTGATTGCCGTAACACTGTTGCCATCAGTAGCGTAGCGTGGGTCGGTCGCAAAATGCCCGAGTACGTTATAGCCCCAATAGTTCGTCAGGCCATGGGCTTGTAAATGCGCTTCATCGAGGTGGTGGGTAACGGGCAACAACTCAACCGCAGTAATGCCCAAATCTTTCAGGTATGCAATCACACTTGGGTGCGCAAGCCCGGCAAAGGTGCCGCGCTCATGCTCCGGCACGTCCGGATGGCGTGCGGTCATGCCCTTGACGCTCATCTCGTAGATAACCGTCTTGGGCCAAGGTGTACGCAAGCGCTGATCGCCTTCCCAATCAAAATCATCATTAGCGACGACGATGGATTTAACCGCTTTATCAGCGTTGTCGCGAGGATCTGCGTGGTGATACCACAGGCGCTCTTCATCGCTGCCGTAGCTTGGATGACCCACCAGCGCTTTAGCATAAGGATCACACAGCAGCTTTTGCGGATTAAAATAATGACCCTGTTCAGGATTGGTCTCACCGTGAACACGGAAGCCATAAAGCTGACCAGCTTGAACATTGGGCACGAAGCCACGCCAGATATGGTTGGCGCGCTCGGTGATTGGCAACCGGGTTTCGTTGCCATCGGCATCGAACAGGCATAGCTCAACGCCGCTGGCGTGTTCGCTGTACAGTGCGACGTTGATGCCGTCCTGCCCGTGCTGATGATCAAGGGTTACGCCAAGCGGTGCGGATAGGCCGCTGAGTACGGTGTATTCGGTCATTTATTTACCTTGAAGAAGGGTTAAATTTAGGATGGTGCTGAATGCCGCAAATTTCGCCGGCAAGAATGCGTACTTGCTTGGCAACATCCTGCTGATTGGTCTTGCTCACGTCTTGGTTATTAATGTCTGCGTCGTAATTGTGGCGCAGGATATCTTGCTTGGTGATGCGGTAGTCGTTGCGGTCAATCTTGCTTTCGATCACCGTCGCAAGTAATGCTTTGTCGCTCTCGTAGTAATTAGTGACGCTTCTCACAGAAATCACATCACCTTGCTCAAAAGCAGTGCAGATAGGAGTTTGAGATTGATAACGGATGGTTTCAAGAATGCCCTCACCCTGAGTATAGACGGTGATATTGTGCGCCTGCCTTAGCTGAGCCATGGCCGCGTCATCTTCGTACATGCTAACCGGCTGCTGCGTATCGCCATTAAGCATAATGGTACTGATGACGACATCATTGGGCTTAATACCTGAAGCATAGACAGGCCCGATAAGCTCTTGTGTATATAAATCCCCCTCTAAGGGCACTTTACGCCGTGCTTCACCGATATGCTGACCACGCCTGACCGCTGCTTGAGCAGATTGACCGGGCTGAACAATTTCAACATAGCTAATTTCCTGCAAGCTGCCGTCATTCTCAAAATACGGGCGCCAAAAGATACCGGCTTCATCAAGGCGATGATCAGATACGGCGCAGCCAGCCAAAATGAGCAGAGACAAGAGTGTGTAACTTTGTTTTTTCATAACTTATACGGACTCGTGTAAGAAATACAATGCGCCAAGTGCGGGAATATTGAGCTCAAGTGATTGTCCTGCATGGTGTGCTGGTACTGCGTCAGTATGGACGATACCACCATTACCGACTTGCCCACTGCCAGCATAAATATCGGCATCTGAATTGAGAATTTCGCGGTAAGCACCCGCTGCGCCAACGCCAATGCGGTAGCCATTGCGTACCACCGGCGTCATGTTCACCACGATCAATAGGCGTTGGTTACCGTGGATGCGCTCAAATGCGAACACTGATTGCGCATTGTCATCAACTACGCGCCACTGGAAGCCACTTGGGTCATCATCACCGGCAAATAACGCACTATGGTTTTGATACACAGCATTGAGATCAGCCACCCAACGCTGCATACCGCGATGCCACGGGCCATGCTCTTCGCTGAGCAAGAACCAATCAAGGCTGTCGTCTTCATTCCACTCACGGCCTTGGGCAAATTCATCACCCATAAACAGCAGCTTTTTACCCGGGTGCCCCCACATGAAGCCGTAATACGCACGTAGATTGGCAAATTGCTGCCAGCAGTCGCCGGGCATACGCCCAATCAGCGAGCGCTTACCGTGCACGACTTCATCATGCGACAGCGGCAAAACAAACGATTCGCTGTATTGATAGGCCATGGCAAAGGTCATCAAATGGTGCTCATGCTGGCGATAAATCGGGTCGAGCTGCATGTAGCGCAAGCTATCGTTCATCCAGCCCATGTTCCATTTAAAAGTAAAGCCGAGGCCGCCATCCTGGCTCGAATGGGTCACGCCGGGAAATGACGTCGATTCTTCAGCGATGACCATGGCCTGTGGGCATTGCTCATGCAAGACGGCATTGGTGCGGCGCAGGAAGTCAATCGCTTCAAGGTTCTCGCGCCCGCCGTATTGATTAGGTATCCACTCACCATCTTTGCGGCTGTAGTCACGATAGATCATCGAAGCTACAGCATCGACGCGCAGGCCGTCGAAGCCAAAGCGCTCAATCCAATACAGCGCACTACCGACAAGGAAATTGCGCACTTCATTGCGCCCAAAGTTGTAAATCAGCGTATTCCAATCCTGATGATAGCCTTCGCGCGGGTCAGCATGTTCATAGAGGTGTGTGCCGTCAAACAAGGCAAGGCCGTAGTCATCAGTCGGGAAGTGCCCGACGACCCAATCGAGTAACACGCCAATACCGGCATCGTGCGCGCGTGCGATCAGGCGGCGTAATCCTTCGGGGTCGCCAAACCGTGCCGTTGGTGCATAAAGCCCGGTTGCCTGATAGCCCCACGAGCCATCAAACGGAAACTCACTGATCGGCAGCAGCTCGATGTGGGTAAAGCCCATTTCCTGCACGTATGGAATCAGTTCATCGGCAATTTGGTCGTAATTGAGCCAGTAATGATTTTCGGTATTGCGTCGCCACGAGCCTAGATGCACTTCATAAGTGCTCATTGCCGCGTCGCGCTGGTTGGCGTGCTCACGCTCCGCACGCACTTCAACTTTCGGCGGCAAGCCGCGGACAATCGAGGCGGTATCAGGGCGCAATTCGGCGGCAAATGCGTACGGATCAGCCTTGAGGCGGATCGCACCATTGGCGTCCAGTAGCTCAAATTTATATTTCGCACCAAGCTCAACGTCGGGAATAAAAATATCCCACACACCACTGCCGCTGTGCTTACGCATGCTGTGAATGCGACCGTCCCAGCCGTTGAAATCACCGACAACCGAAATGCGTTGCGCATTTGGCGCCCAGACGGCAAAGCGCACGCCTGCGGTTTCTTGGTGCGCCATCGGGTGCGCGCCAAGCTGCTCATAAGGGCGCAAATGCTGGCCTTCACCAAGCAACCACAAATCGTATTCACTCAAAGCACTGGTGAAACGGTAGGGATCATCAACGCTGATGCTTTCGCCATTGCGCGTAATGTGCAAGCGGTAGGTATTCGTCCAATGTGGCAAGCAGCCAATAAAGAAACCGCGATCATCAACTTGCTTTAACGCATAGGCATGATCATCTGTCAGTATGTGCACCCGTTCAGCGCCGGGGGCAAGAATGCGTGCGATCGCACCATCATTACTATGGTGAACGCCGAGCCATGAAAAAGGATCTTGCAAGCGCGCGAAGAACGCATTGTCAATCTGATGACGGTCGTAGTCTGATATTGCATGAGCCATCGTTACCTCCTCGGCAGTGCGGCGGGCAGCGCTGATAGTGTGCCACAAATTGCCGTCTTGCAGGGAAGAGACCGCCGCCGGCATTTTTAATCGCCAGTTACGGTAGCCCTCGACGACGCCTGGAATATTGCTTGAGGCACTGATGCCAAACAAGTTCTCCAGCTGCACGCTGACCAGCTGTGCACCACCAATTGCCAACGCCTGCATCAGGCGGATATGTAGCCCCTGATTATCTTCCTCATCGCTACTTTCAGCGATACGCAGCAAGTGCTGTAGCTCTTGCTTACGTGCAGTGGTCAGTTCACGGTAGCCTTCATCATCAATCATCATCAGTTGATGTAATACATCGAGATCGGTGTGGCGCAGATAACCGGCAAGCGGCGGCAAATCGTGCGTCCCAAGGGTCGCGAGTGAGCGCGATGGATACTCATCCGGCATGCTGTCCTGCTCAAAATAGGCCACTTTATAGGTATAGACGCCGTATTCATCGAGCAGGGTACGTACTTCCGGCGGCACAATACCCAAGTCTTCGCCAATCACCACGCACTTCGCGCGCTGGCTTTCCAAAGCGAGAATCGCCATCATCTGCTCAATCGGATAATGCACATACGCACCGTGCGCAGCGCTCTCACCAAACGCAACCCACCACAGCCGATACAGTGCCATGACGTGATCAATACGCAGCACCCCATAATGGCGCATATTTTCGTGCAGCAAGCGCTGCCAGGCAGCGCAGCCATCTTCGAGCATGATGCGCGGGTTGAGCGGTGGCAATTGCCAGTTTTGCCCCAGCGGAGTGAATGCATCGGGCGGTGCACCAATTGAGGCGTCCAATGCGTATTGCTCACGCCCGAACCACACATCCGCACTGCCGCGTGCCGCACCAACGGCGACGTCCCCGTAAAGGCCAAGGCTCATGCCTTGCTTTAATGCCGTGCGCTGAATGGTGCCGAGGCGCTGATGCAGTAGCCATTGCAGCCAGCAGCGGTAATCAATCGCGTCCTGATGTTCCTTAATAAAAGCAGCAACCGCATCGCTATTCACATCACGATATTCCTCCGGCCAGCCAAGCCAGCCACTGGTCGATGCAAAATGGTTATCGAGTGCTTGGAACAGCGCAAAATGCTGTAGTGAGCGACCATGTGCGGTACAAAAAGCAGCGAATGTGTCCCGCTCATCATTAAAGCGATCATCACTGCAAAACGTTTCCCACGCCAACGATAGCGCCTCATTTTTCAGCGTCCAAACGGCAGTGTAATCCACCCAGTCGCCATCACGCGCCTGCTTGAGTAAGCGCTGCGTCTCTGTGCCTTGCCACCATTTTTGCGCCACTTCACTGGCGCGAAAAGCCGCGACGTTATCTACATCGAGATAAACCGGATTGAGCCAATAACGCGACGCAGGGCTGTATGGGCTAGCACCTTCAGGATCGGCACCAAACAAAGCGTGCAGTGGATTAATGCCGATAAAATCAACGCCTTTGGCGGCAAAATTCTCTACCACCTCATCCAAATCTGCAAAATCACCAATTCCCCAGTTACGCTCACTGCGTAAGCTATAAAGCTGTAGCGTCACGCCGCTGAGGCGCTTGCCTTCAGCCAAAACCGGATGCTCAAACGTGCGGCGTGGTGCGGCAATCAAGCATACTTGCCCAGCATCACTGCGCAGGGTGTAGTAACCCATCGCCAAAGGCGGTAACTTCCAGCAGCCATCTTCGGCTTGAGGCAGTGTAGTTAATAAATGCCCTTGCTCATCATAGACCGACACATTTTCCGAAGCAGCAAATGGAAACGTGAGATTGGCCTGAGTATTGGCCGTCACTGACAGCGTGGTCAAAAAAGCCCCGGCAGGTGGCTCGCTAAGCATCGCGCTCAATGCCGCATATACTTCCGGTTCAGTCTCCAACCAAGCGCCATCAAGGGCATGGTAGCCATCGGCGATAAGATTCTCAGGCGTATTGGTCATATTGTATTCTCGTTAGATGGGTACTGGCAGTTGCCTATCATATACGAACATATCCAAAGTGGCGCACTATTGCGCTGTGGCTTGCTGCCACTCTGCGTAAGGGAAAGGCGTTCCCGTACTAATGCGCTGCCAAAGCTGCTCAAAGCGCATACCGTAATCGCCGCCGCCCATTACTTTTGGCAGCATTTCAGTCGGAATGCGTTGCCACTCGCCATCTCCGTCGCGCTCAGCAAGGGCAAAGCGGAAGTAGGACTTGCCGTTGGTATCCATGCGTTCATCCTGGACGATTAAGCGGCCATCTTCTTCGACCACATCAATCCAGTTATCGGTAAACCACTTGAGGCGCTGCACATCAGGATCGTCAGCCATCATCGCCAGCAATTCGGGATGATGCGGCATCTTGCGATATTCAGCCGGGCGATCATCAAGCAAGCCAGTCATGACCTCATAGCGATTACCCGCGTCATCATCGACAAGCACCTGCCACAGCACGGTATTGATCGGCATCGGCATCGATTTCATACGTGTGATGTTAATGCCTGCATGTGCCATTGCATCGCGGGCATTGCTCTCAGCGATGTTTTTTGCGACCACGCTGAACGCGAGATAGGCGCAAGAAAACGCCAATGCCGCTACCGATAACACATGCGTCCAGCGGCGATAACCAAACAACAGCCCGGCAACAGTAGCGAGCAGCATCGGCACGGTATAGACGGGGTCAACAATGAAAATGGTCGCCCAGCTTTCCGGCACCCAATCAAACGGCCAAAATAGCTGCGTCCCGTACACGGTGAAGCTGTCGAGAATCGGATGGGTAATCAGCACCAGCCACAATACGATAAACAGCCGCCTGCCAGAATAACCGCGCTCTGGCTTGGGTTTGTACTTGCAAATCAGCCACGCGAGGAGTGCTGCAAAAGCGGTGATGACAAAAACCGAATGAGAAAATCCACGGTGCGTGGTCATTGCGGTGATCGGGTTGTCGTAGCGGATGAGCACGTCCAAATCAGGCAGAGTCGCCAGCGCTGCACCATATAAATAGGCTTTTCGTCCCTGATACTTGCCCAGCCCTGCACCCTGAATCGTCGCACCAAGCACCGCTTGGGTAACTGAATCCATTTACTTAATCCATTGAGATATGAGCGGATATATTAATGAAAACAGTTGCCAACTTCCTGCTTGGACGCTTACCATCTCTTAGGAAACACCGATTAACTACTTGCTCACGCCACACTACCTGATGTGTTACTCGCTCAGCTGACTATACAACTGGGCAATTTTAAAATTTATAACAAGGTGTGAGAGCCTACATTGGCGCAGACGGTGCAATAAGAATGATGCATGAATTTTAAAGGCGAATTAAGTTAATGATAGAGCAACAAGTCAAGATCCTGAACGACATAGTTCATGAAATTCACCGTCAAAGTGAAGCCGAGTACGACTCGTTTAGATTTGAATACAAATTTAATCCGGATGAAGAATGGTCACAGTATGGTGTTTACTTCATAAGAAATGGTCTGGAAGCGTTATCACAAAACATGGATTACGATGAAATAACAAGAAATTGTGAAAAACTGCATGCTGAAATACAAGCACATGCAGGGGGTGATTGGCGTAAATTTGTCTTAACGCTTGATGAAAACATGGAAGTTAAAACAAAATTTATTTATGAAGTTCAGTCGTGTATGGATGATTTTGCAGAGTAAAATATACTAGACATACCCTTAGATAAACAAAAACAATCACTGCGCAAATGTACCATGCGCTGGTTTGGGAAATAGCCAGATGACATCTGAGAAAATTAAAGCAGCAATTGATGTTGCTTTGATACCTCCGTCTTCTCAGGTTGAGGATTTAGCCAAAGCCATAAATAATAAGCGCAATAGTTTTGCATAAAACATCCGTTATTCCAGTTAGATACAATACGATTTCACTTTGTTCGTGCGAGGGGTATTCATGACTTTCTCTATTCACAGCGAACCGCATTTCAGCAATCGCAATAATTGGCTGCGCGCGGCAGTACTCGGCGCGAATGATGGCCTGATTTCAACCTCTAGCCTGTTGGTCGGCGTTGCTTCGGCGGCAACCGATAGCCAGACGCTGCTACTCACCGGCCTGGCTGCATTGACTGCGGGGGCACTATCGATGGCAGCAGGGGAATATATATCCGTATCATCGCAAGCCGATACGGAAAAAGCCGACCTCACAAAAGAAGTACACGAGCTGACCCACAATGCAGAGCAAGAACTGATCGAGCTGACCACAATTTACGAGCTGCGCGGGTTGGATCACGATTTGGCGCGGCAAGTCGCGGTGGCATTGACCGAGCACGACGCATTAGGCACACATGCCCGCGATGAAATTGGGCTTACCGAAGTCAGTGAAGCCAAGCCGTTACAAGCAGCATTTGCCTCGGCATGTGCTTTTATTGCGGGTGCAATTTTGCCCATTTTGGCTATCGTGCTGTTGCCGTTGCAGGGCATGGTGTGGTCTTTGGCGATATTAACCGTAATTGGCCTCGCTATACTTGGCTTTGTGTCCGCACGTTTGGGCGGCGCACCAGCCATACCTGCTGTGCGGCGTATCGTCACGTGGGGCGTGTTGGCGATGCTCGCAACTTCTGCTATTGGGTATTTTTTTGATGCGATGCTATAGCTGATTGATTTTAAATTTCATACAAGGCGTACCGGCGCAGACAGTACAACGCGGGATGAACGTTAAAGGTGATGAGCTATATAGAAAAAAGCCCCGTGGTTTGGCCACAGGGCTTGTGCCGTCATCAGGAAACGTATTTGCCCATAATACGGCGCATGGTGCCGTCTTTATCGACAAAGTGGTGCTTGTACGCGCCTGCAATGTGCAGCGCTATTGCCACAACCATCACCGGCAGAAGTGCGCCGTGAATATTGTTCGCAATACCGGCAAATTGTGCATTGATTGGTGCAGGCTTGCCATCTGCGCCAATATTGGCGGCAATGATTTGCAGGTCGAATAGATCTAATCTACGTCCGCCGAAGTAAGACATCAGCATACCGCTAATCGGGAACAACAATGTGCCGATAATCAGTACCCAAAAGATTACTTTGGAAAGAGTCATTTCCCACTTTTTGTACTCATTAACATGCGGCGGTATGCCTTGTATGGCACGCCAGATGACACGCACCAAAATGATGGCAAAAAGAATAATGCCGATGGATTTGTGAATAGGGTAAAGATAAGCGGTTTCTCTGCTCATGTACGCGCCGACGCACATCATGGCGATGATGCCGATGGCGACGACCCAATGCAGGACGACGGTTATCAAGGACAGTTTATTACGGGTATCTGCTGACATGTGACCTCATGAATGTAAATAATATTGTTTATCATAAACAACAGGTTATCCTGATGCCGCATTATTATAGCCACGCGCCCAACCCGCCATCCTATTCTGTTATGTAATACACCATGACGCCGATCGACATATTCCTGAAACAGAGCTGGACTAGAGTGACGCTCTTTTGAAGTAACAGGTCAGAGGATCTTATGCGCTTTTTATCTTGTGTGATTGCGGCGGTGTGCGCCAATACAGTATGGGCAGCAGATTTGGTGCTTTATACCAGCCAGCCAAATGAGGACGCCCAGCAAACAGTCGATGCGTTTAACAAAGCACATCCAGATATTGAAGTTGAATGGGTACGTGATGGCACTACTAAGCTGATGGCGAAGTTGCAAGCCGAGCTGCAAAGTGGCGTAGTTAATCCAGACGTCCTGCTGATTGCCGATGCGGTCACAATGGAAGCATTGAAGCAAGACGACCGCTTGGCACCTTATCAAAGCGCCGAAGCAGAAGCTTATGACGAATCGCTTTACGATGCTGAAGGCTATTACTACGGTACCAAGTTGATCACTACCGGCCTGGTGTACAACAACCGTGCGGCCGAGCAGCCAGCCGCTTGGCAAGATTTGACCAAGCCTGAGTACGACAACCTGATTGCGATGCCATCGCCTCTCTACTCCGGTGCAGCGTTGATTACCCTATCAACTCTGACCAGCAACCCTAAATTGGGCTGGGACTACTACCAAGCGTTGGCCGATAACCACGCAGCGGCACAAGGCGGCAATGGTGGGGTACTCAAGGACGTCAGCGCCGGTAGCAAAGCCTACGGCGTGATCGTTGATTATCTCGCGATTCGTGAAGCGCAAAAGGGCGCGCCAATTACCTTCGTTTTCCCGCAAGAAGGCGGTACAGCCGTGACTGAACCGGTTGCGATCATGAAAGACGCCAAGCACCGTGGAGCGGCTGAGAAGTTTGTCGACTTCCTCTTGTCACAAGACGGGCAAGCACTGGTGTTATCGCAAGGTTATTTGCCCGCACGTGAAGACCTCGGCGTACCCGAAGGCTTCCCGGCACGTGACCAGATCAAGCTGATGCCATTCGACGCAGCAGCGGCACTGGAAAACAGCGAAGCCGACAAGCAGCGCTTTGGCGAAATTTTCTCCACACAATAGTCAAGATCAATATAGGCGCGGCATGTCATGGGCATGGCCGCGCCTATTTTTTGGAACGCATCAATATGATCAATAGCATAGCCCTGGAGTCTGGTACACGCCGCCGGTGGTCACCATCAACATCACGGCTGCCTGTATTGCTGCTGTGGTTGGCCGTTCTCACCCTGACGTTATCGCCAACCTTGATGCTGCTATGGACAGTGATCAAGCAATTTCCGGTGCTGCAAAATGTCTTGCAGGACGGCGCGACCTGGCGCGCCACTTGGCACAGCCTTTATACCTCAGCCTTGGCAACCTTGATTTCGCTGGTTTTGGGTAGCGCGGTGGCGTATATCGTCGTCCTGACCGATATTCGTGCCAAAGCGCTATGGGTATTTGGGCTGATGCTGCCGATGATGATTCCGCCGCAAGTGACGGCATTGGCTTGGCTACAACTGTTCGGCCCGGCCAGCCCGTTGCTCAATACGATCGGTATCGCACCGCCTTTGGGTAGTCCACAGCCGCTTTACAGCGCCGGCGGCATTGCTTTACTGATGGGCATTCAACATGCGCCACTGGTGTTCATGGCGCTACGCAGTACGCTGGTGCATTTACCACACGCACAAATCGAAGCCGCGCGCATTTCCGATGCGTCACCACGGCGGGTATGGCTGGAGACAATTTTCCCGCTCAGCCGTGCGGCACTGATTACCGGTGCGGCACTGGCATTCGTTTCCGCGCTGGGCAATTTCGGCATTCCTGCCATGCTTGGTATTCCGGTTTCCTATTACGTCTTACCGACCTTGATTTATCAGAAAATGGCTGGATACGGCACAACGGTTCTGGCGCAAGTCGCGTCGCTGTCGATGCTGATTGGTGTGATTGCACTGCTCGGTGTGGCATTGCAACAATACTGGCTGAACCGCAGTAGCTATCAGCTGCTCGGCCACAGCGGGCGCAGTCATTCGCTGAAGCTGGGGCGTTGGCACTGGCCGGTGATGCTGGGCTTGGCGCTGTTGCTGACTTTGATTTTGCTCGTGCCACTAACCGCATTGGTGGTCAGTTCGCTGGTCAAGGCGTTGGGCATGCCGCTCAATGCACAGACCCTGAGTTTCACAGCCTATCTGGAAATGTTCACCCGCCAAGGCGCGACCATACGCGCTTTTGGCAACAGCCTGTTTCTGGCAACCGCTGCTGCGGTCATTCTGATGCTGCTGTCGGTGCCGATTGCTCTGTGCCTGCGTAACTGGCGCGGCTTGCAACGCAACGTATTCACCGCTGTGGTCGATCTGCCTTATGCACTGCCCGGCATCGTACTCGCCATCGCCTGCATTTTGTTATTCGTGCGTCCATTGCCACTCATCAACATCAGTCTTTACGGCACCTTGAGCATCATCCTTATTGCGTATGTGATGCGCTTTCTCGCCGTAGCACTCAAGCCGGTGCTCAGCGCCGTCGAGCAGCTCGACCCGACTCTTGAGCGCGCAGCGCGGCTGGCCGGCGCAAACCGCTGGCAACGCTTGCGCGATGTGGTGTTGCCATTGATTGCGCCATCGGTATGCGCGGGCGGATTACTGGTGTTCCTGATTGCGGTCAATGAGCTGACTGTCTCGGCGCTGCTGTGGAGCGTTGGCAACGAAACCATCGGCGTGATGATCTTTAACCTTGATGAAAGCGGCAACAGCGTTTTGGCTGCGGCGGTATCGGTCGTGGTCGTGGCGATGGTCATTGCGCTGATGCTGCTGTTATCACTGCTGTCGCGCTGGCTGCCGGCCGGCGTGATTCCGTGGCAAACCAGTGAGGAGAAATAATTATGGCAGGATTGACCGTCACCAACTTGAGCAAGATTTATGGCGACAGCAAAGCGGTTGATAACGTCTCGCTGGAAATTGCCGATGGCGAGTTCCTCGCCCTGATCGGACCATCCGGTTGCGGCAAAACCACGCTTCTACGCCTACTCGCCGGATTTGAAGTGCCTGATGGCGGGCAAATCCACATGGATGGCGAGGTTATCAGCGATCCGGCAAATAACCGCTTTACCCCGCCTGAAGCGCGGCAAATGGGCATGGTGTTTCAGGCATATGCCCTGTGGCCGCACATGAGCGTGGCGGAAAATATCGCCTATCCGCTGAAAATACGCGGCTTGAACCGCGCAGAGCGTGAGGCAAAAGTCGTGCAAGCATTGGCACAAACCGGGCTCGAAGGGCTCGGTGATCGTCAGCCAAAAGACCTGTCCGGCGGTCAGCAGCAGCGTGTGGCACTCGCACGCTGTCTGGTGGCAGAACCGCACGTCATCCTGCTCGACGAACCGTTGGCCAACCTCGACAAACACTTGCGCGCGAGCATGGAGGAAGCCTTCCGCCGCATCCATCAGGAAAGCGGGGTGACGTTCGTCTATGTCACCCACGATCAGCAGGAAGCGATGGCACTGGCTGACCGCATTGCTGTCTTGCATCAGGGCAGCGTGCAGCAATGCGCGCGCCCCGAAGCGCTTTACCGCGAACCGGCCAACGCGTGGGTCGCGCAGTTTATTGGTGAAGGCAAGGTCATCCATATTCCCGCCACCAGCGCCGGGCAGCATATTGAAAGTAACGACCCGAATGGCTTGATGCTGAGCCAGCCAGCACAAGCATCAACGCTGGCGCACGTCCGCCCGACCCACGTCACCCTCGGCGAAGGCAGCATGATGGGCAAAGTTATCTCTTGCGTTTATCGCGGTGAACGCTACGCAGTAGAACTTGACCTCGACAACGGCGATACCTTGCTCGCCTACGACCAACAGGCAAGAACCCGCGGCGATGTGGTGCCATTTCGTATTGATAAAGTTTGGACGCTGAGCCAATAAGTTATAGCTGATTGATTGTAAATGTCGCAAGACAGCATAAAGCGATATGAAGTGATAGAGTGAAGTAACCTCATAAAAATAAATGATAAGATTGGTAGCTATCCAGAATACCAAAATTAAAAATGAGACATTTAAAAGAGTTAACGGCAGCCAGTGAAAAATTAAAAATAAATGCATCTTGCATTATAGGTGATGATGCAAAGAGATATATTGATGAAGTTTTTTCTAAATTTAATCCCGAGAAAATAAGAGGACATTTGAGCATTGGTAAAGATTCGATGTCTATTGATGCTGAAATTTACGATTTGAATTTTTCAAAAGTTTTGCCAAAAACCAAGGGTTATATATTTTTTGAGCAAGATCTTTATAATAAAAATAGTGTTTATGTAATCGATGACTTGTCACTACTATACGACGTAATGCAAGAATGCTATGGAATGGAATACTTCGTTTCTAATGAGAGTTTAGACTTTCTAATATCTGTCAATTGGTATGTCATACAATGCTTGGGTAAAGCACAGCAATATTTGCGTTTGCTCAATTAATTATTTGTCCCTGAGCATAATAACTTCCAGGTATATGTTGCCCGCCTGGTTGGGGTATGGTGTTTTACCACCAATCTATTGATAGATTTGATAGTGGTTATAACAATACTTAAATTGGTTTTAATACCTGCAAACTGTATAAAGTTTAGAGGTGGTTAGCTATCAATAAAATGGCTGTCGCTCGACGCTGAGATTCAGCGGGCGATAATGAGTTACGATTTCCGAGCCAAAGCAGGCGTGCAGCAGTACGCCCGGTGGCTCAAGGCGGTAGTGTGGCGGTGCATCAGCACTGAAATTCAAATCGACTTGATGCGCGCAGCCCGGCGCGGTCATCACCAGTGTATTGGCCCACTGTGCCACGCAGTAGCGATGCACATGCCCACACAGCACGCGCTTGACGTGCGCGTGACGGCTGACGATCGCCTCAAATTGCGCCAATCCGCCGCGTAGTGCAGCGCTGTCCATGTGGTCGATACCGATTTCGATAGGCGGCTGGTGTACGGCTATGACGGTTGGCTTTCCGGTGAGTTGTTGTAGCTGTTGCTCAAGCCAGTCGAGCTGGGCTGGATCAAGATAGCCCGCACCTTCGCCTTCGCGCAGTGCATCTAGCCCAATGATCGCCAATGGATAATCATTGACGCACCAATCAAGCTTGCCATCAGCGGGCAGGTAAGTATGTGAGGGCAACGCCTGACGCAGCAATTCGCGCCGGTCGTGGTTGCCAGTAATGACGTACACTGGCAAATCCAGCGCATCGAGCATCCCGCCGAGTTCGGCATAAACCGCCTCATTACCGCGCTGCACCAAATCACCTGAAATCAGCAGTGCATCAATGCTCGGCGTGTGATTGCGCACGCTTTGCAGCGCCGCATACCACGGCGCCCGCGTATCAATGCGCCCGTACGCCAGTTTCTCAGGCACGGTTAAGTGTAAATCGCTGATTTGGGCGAGCAAGAAGTCCGGTGTCATGATCAACTCATATTAAAAAGTACTCATGATAGCTACGTAGTGTTTCCGCAATATAGCGTAAAGCGGATATATTTCTGCAACAGATCGCGATTACATTACGAATAAAAGCAGCATGCTCATAATTTGGTTACGCCATGCTTTGCCTGCTGTTGATACCTGTGATCTTGTGATTGTCCCCATAAACCGGAGCAAAAGATGAAAAAACATGTTGTATTAATGTTGGCGGGCTTGGCTAGTGCAGCCTATGCGGCAGATTATGCCCCAATCAAAGCCTATACTTATGGCCCGCGGCCGTTTTATCTGATTGATGATTTACAGGACGGGAAATTAAAAAATGAATTGATGGCATGCAGCGGACAAACGCCTGAGCGCAGTATGTTCTCGATTGCCCATCGCGGCGCTCCGTTACAATTTCCCGAGCACACGCGCGAATCCTACCTTGCCGCAGCACGTATGGGTGCGGGCATCATCGAGTGTGATGTGGCATTTACCAAGGATAAAGAGCTGGTTTGCCGTCATGCACAAAATGACCTGCACACCACAACCAATATTCTCGCCACACCACTGGCAGAAAAGTGCAGCACACCATTCCAGCCGGCTGAATACGGCAGCGATGGTGAACTGGTCAAGGAAGCCACAGCCGAATGCCGCACATCCGATATTACGCTGGCAGAGTTTAAAACCCTGAAAGGCAAAATGGATGCCGGTAACAAAGAGGCACGTACGGTCGAAGAATACATGGACGCAACGCCAAACTGGCGCACTGATCTTTACAGCCAAACCGGTACGCTAATGACGCATAAAGAGGCCATCGAACTGTTCAAAGCGCTTGGCGTGGCCATGACACCAGAACTGAAAGCACCAGTAGTGGATATGCCGTTTGACGGCTGGACGCAGCAAGATTATGCCCAAAAGCTGATTGGTGACTACAAGGAAGCCGGCGTTCCCCCTGAGCAGGTATTCCCGCAGTCATTTGATCTGGAAGATGTGCGCTACTGGATTGCCAATGAGGCGGCGTTCGGCAAGCAGGCGGTCTTTCTTGACGAAGAACTCGACACTGCGGCGCGAATTGAGCAAATGCCGGCGCTACGTGAAGAAGGCGTGAACTACCTCGCACCAGCCATGCCGCTGCTGGTCAGAAATGAGGACGGAAAAATTGTGCCTTCAGACTACGCAAAAGCCGCCAAGAATAATGACTTCAAGCTGATCTCATGGTCCATCGAGCGCTCCGGTCCATTGGCAAATGGCGGTGGCTGGTATTACACCAACATCAACGACATCACCAAAAAAGATGCCGACCTGCTCAAATTGCTCGACGTACTGGCGAAAGATGTTGGCATTGTCGGCCTGTTCTCGGACTGGCCTGCAACCGTCACGTACTACGCCAATTGCAAGCATCTATAGTATTGTTTGGGAGCGTTATACGGGCATGACTGCTTATATAACGTTATACCTTTGATGATGCCCATGATCTTTAATAGATCGTGGGCATTTTTTTGCAAGCAACGTAAAGTTAGAACAAAAGCATAGTTATAATGATATATTCGCTATTTCATTAACAATTATAAAGGATGACGCTATGAATACAGCAAAGCGGGCCGGTACCATGATTGCCGGTACGTTTATCGTCACCGGTACGGCTGTTGGTGCGGGCATGCTAGCGATTCCAACTTCAACTGCTGGGCTGTGGTTCTGGCGTTCGCTGCTTGTGCTTGGTGCGACGTGGTTGGTGATGATGACGACCAGCTTGATGATTCTTGAAGCGAGCCACGGCTTTGCGCGAGATGCGCACTTCCCGACCATGGTTAAGCAGATTCTCGGCAAAGGATGGGCAGCGTTGAACAGCTTGTCGCTGGCGTTTGTGCTCTATATTTTGGTTTATGCCTACATCGCGGTTGGCGGCGACCTGACCGCGAGTAACCTCAGCGCAATAACCGCTATGGATACGCCGCTATGGATCGGGCAATTGCTGTTTTTTGCCGTGCTGGGGTTGGTGGTGTGGCTGTCGCATCGCTGGGTAGCGCGTTTTAATACGCTGATTATCGGCGGTCTGTTGCTGACGTTTTTTATGGCGGCAGGTGGTTTGTTGCCGAGTATTCGCCATGACGTACTTTTACCCACGCAAAACAGCGGTGAATGGCGCTACGTTTGGCTGGCGTTGCCGGTGGCGCTGACGTCGTTCGGCTACCACATTAACGTACCGACCTTGCGCATTTATTTACAAGACAACACCAAGCAAATTGCCTGGGCGCTGATCCTTGGCAGTTTTAGTGCGCTGGTGCTATACGTCATTTGGCAGACGGCAGTACTCGGCAATTTACCACGTGCGGATTTTGCGCCTGTGATTGCCACCGGCGGCCAAGCATCGGCATTGATTGATGCCGTCGCCCCGTATGCCAAATCAGCTTTGGTCACGCAATTGCTCGGCTTATTTACCTACTTTGCGATCGCGACTTCTTTCCTCGGAGTGGCGCTGGGTTTATTCGAATTTATTAGCGACTTCTTCAGCTTTGGCAACAGTACCAGTGAGCGCCTGAAAACAGCATTGATTGCCTTGATTGCGCCACTTTTGGTCTGCTTGTGGCAACCGTATGGTTTCGTCAAGGCAATCGGCTTTGCCGGTATGGCGCTGACGATTTGGGGCGCGATTATTCCGGCCATGATGGTCTATAAGACACGCAAAAATGGCACCACCGGCTGCTTGCGCGTACCGGGTGGTAATGTGGTTATCGGATTGGTGATTGCCTTTGCCGTGCTCAATATCGTGGCGATGTTGCTTGCCCAGTTTGGCTGGGCACCAGTCTTTACAGGCTAAGAGTAAGGCTAGAAATAAAACTAGGGATGGTGGTGGTTGTCGTTTAGATAGGCATAGAACAAGCCGATAATCAGGCCACCGCCGACGTAATTACCCCAGAACGAGAAAAAGACGTTCTTCAACATCGCCAGTGCATTCACAGCCTCCGGCGCGTAGAGCAGCGACGCGATAAAGTATGCTCCATTGGCGACAACGTGCTCGTAGCCCATAAAGGCGAAGATCATGATGCCAAACATCATGATGAAAGTTTTCGCCATCGTGTCGCGCGTCTGCATCGCGATGACGACTGCATTATTAATAAAGAAATTGGCAAAGATGCCTTTGGAGAAAATCGACCACGCAGTGGAATCAACGCTTTTGGCGTTGCTGATATCGACCAACATTTGCACTTCCTCCGGCCGTACGATGTGCGCACCGGTCATGAGCAGAAATACAACCAGCATACCGAGGTAGTTCCCGGCCAGACACAGCAGCCATATTTTCATCGACTTGGCGATGGTGATTTTGCGGTAATAAATGCCGACGGTGAAGTACATAAAGTTACTGGTCAGCAGCTCGGAGTTGGTGAACATAATCATCACCAGCGCAAAGCTAAAGCCATAAGAAGCGACCAGCATGGTGACACCAAGATTCACCTCAGGCAGCATTTCAGACTTGATACGCAAGGTAAACACAGTAATCACCGCAACGATAAAGCCCGCCATCATGGCGCGGCAAAGATAGCGGTAGCGGTAACTGTCCTTGAGGATATTTTTGGTCTCAATGGTATAGAGAATTTGCTGCATCAGCTCGCGTCCGTAAAAAACGCGCTCCCATTGAACGTTTTTTTGTTCAACCTTTTGCTCTGGCCCAGATGGCTTGGTATCCATGCAGCTATCCCTTGTTTTATTTATAGATATAGGGTTATCCACCACTTGTCCACAGGATCAAAGTGATGATCTGCGGACTCATGATGCGCAAGAACATCACCAGTGGATAGACGGTTACATACGACAATACCGCCGCACCGCTTTCTTCGTGCATGGCATTGGCAAAGGCAAGTGCAGGAGGGTCAGTTGCCGAGCCTGCAAGCAGGCCGCAGATGGTCAAGTAGTTCATGTGTGCATAACGCCACGCAACAATCCCCACAATCATCAATGGTAACAAGGTGATAAACATCGCATATACCATCCATTGCAGACCATCGCCATGCAACAGGGTATGGACAAACTCACCACCAGATTTAAGCCCGACCACGGCAAGGAACAGCACGATACCCAGCTCACGCAAAGCGAGGTTGGCAGATGGTGGCATGAACCAATACAGGCTGCCGATACTGCCAATCCGCCCAAGTAATAGGGCAACAATCAGCGGCCCACCAGCGAGCCCAAGCTTGAGCGCAACCGGGAAGCCGGGAACGTTAAGCGGCAATGAGCCGAGCAAAACCCCCAAGCCAATACCGATAAAAATGGGCAGCATTTGTACCTGCTGGAGCTTTTGCTGCACGTTGCCGATAATGGCAATTACGGCATTAATGGCATCTTCCTTACCGACGAGGTTAAGTACGTCACCAAATTGCAGCGTCGTCTGCGCGCCGGGTACCAACTCGACACCAGTACGGTTCAGGCGCGAAATCACCACATCGTATTTTTCCGTAATCCGCAGTTCCTGAATTTTCTTGCCAAGTACTTTTTCATTGGTCACCACCACACGCACAGAGCGAAATTCTGTGCCGCGTGTACTCAGCGACACGTTAACCTCCTCACCGACCACCAGCATCGCCTTGCGTAAGTCCTCAGGATCACCGACGACGTGTAGCAAATCACCGAGTTCAAGTACGGTGTTGTCCTTAGGTACGATAAACGTCTCACCACGGCGCAAGCGCGAACAGACGACGTTGTGGTGATCAAAGATCGGCAGTTCATCGACACGGTGACCATGCAAATTGGGATTGGTCACCTTCATATTCATTGAGGTGAGCTTGGCATTATCACGCCGGTTACTGCGTGAAAAAAGCGCCGCTTGCTGAGAAATTGAGATTTGGAAAATTGCCCGAATGAGCCACATCGAGAGGATGATGCCAAAAATACCGAATGGATAGGCCATCGCATACGCCGCCCCCATCGTCGCTGTACTGTCCGCCACGCCGAGTTCGCTGAGCATTTGCTGCCCAGCCCCAAGCGCTGGAGTATTGGTCACCGCACCTGCGTAAATGCCGAGAATTTCCGGTAAGGAAATATCAAAGAAATAGTGAAATCCGATGACCAGCAGTGTACTGATCAATACTATCGACGCAGCAAAAAGATTAAGCTTGAGCCCAGACTGGCGCAGCGATGAGAAAAACCCCGGCCCGACCTGTATACCGATGGTATAGACAAACAAAATCAGCCCAAATTCCTGCAAAAACGTCAGAATTTCATGGTCAAGCTCAATATTGAATTCCTGCAAAAAATGAGCGACAAAAATACCGCCAAACAACACCCCGCCAACGCCAATACTGACGCGGCGAAACTTAATATTACCCAACCACAGCCCCAATACCGCTACCAGCGACAAAATGGCAAATGTCAGTGCGATTTTACTCATAGCAGCCTGCCTCTATATGTTCTTATTTCGCTGTCTTTATTCAGCCTACATATAATGACAGAAAAACAGTAAAAATGGTAATTTATCAGTATATGTCTATTGGTGTTTTTTTATCTCTTTTTAAGCCATTTCAGCTGTTTTACCAGAGACTAACCATACACACGCAGCACTGTTCAAAAATGCCAATCCTAAGCAGCCATTTATTAAGAAATATGCATATAGGATGCTGTTCTTTCTCTCGGCACTGTCGCAATATATTTTTCTAAATCATAATCTTGATTTTAATAGTCCTGAGCGACGTATATCCTCATCGCGGCAAGCCTCTACTGCGGGAGGCAAGCCAAATATGTTAGGATACGCGCACTTTTTATAAATAATATTCAGGAAAACAACGATGATTAGTTCATGGATTAATGGGCAATATGTGCCTACTGGTACGGCAGATGGCAAAGTAATCAACCCCGCCGACGGTAGTGTGATTACTGAAATGACTTTTGCCACTGAAGCGCAAGTTAATGAGGCCGTTGCCTCCGCTGCGAAAGCGCAAAAAGAATGGGCGGCAAAAAGCGCCGCTGAGCGTGGCCGCATTTTGAACCGTGCAGTCGCTATTCTGCATGAGCGCAACGACGAGCTGGCGAAGCTTGAAACCGAAAACACTGGTAAAGCACTGAGTGAAACGCTGGCGGTAGACATCATCACCGGTGCGGAAGTGCTTGAATACTACGCAGGCCTTGCGCCGATGATCGAGGGCAAGCAGATTCCTTTATCAGAAGACAGCTTCGTCTATACTCGCCGCGAACCGCTTGGCGTGGTTGGCTCAATTGGCGCGTGGAACTACCCGATCCAGATCGCATTATGGAAGTCTGCTCCAGCATTGGCTGCAGGTAACGCGGTTGTATTCAAGCCCAGCGAAGTCACACCAATCACCACATTGAAATTGGCCGAAATTTATAAGGAAGCCGGTTTACCTGATGGCGTGTTTAACGTCCTGCTCGGCGACGGCAAAGTCGGTGCAGCGATCAGTAACCACGCTGACATTGAAAAAGTATCCTTCACCGGCGGCGTGCCAACTGGCAAAAAGGTCATGGCCAGCGCGGCAGAAAGCTCGCTTAAAGACGTGACCATGGAACTCGGCGGCAAGTCACCACTGATCATCACCGAAGATGCGGATGTCGGCATGGCGGCTGATATTGCGGTGATGGCGAACTTCTTTAGCTCCGGTCAGGTTTGCACCAACGGTACGCGCGTATTCGTACCCAAGTCGATGCAGAAAGCGTTTGAAGACGCTGTGGTTGAGCGTGTTAAGCGCATCCGCGTCGGTGACCCAATGGACGAGCAAACCAACTTCGGCCCGTTGGTCAGCCAGATGCAGCTCGACAAGACGCTCGAATACATCGAAAAAGGTAAAGCAGATGGCGCACGTTTGCTGACTGGCGGCGAGCGCGTTGGCGATAAAGGCTTTTTTGTCGCACCAACCGTATTCAGCGATTGCACAGACGACATGGCAATCGTCAAAGACGAAATCTTTGGTCCGGTGATGAGCATTCTGTCGTACGACAGTGAAGCAGAAGTGATTGAGCGCGCCAATGACACTATTTATGGCCTTGCAGCCGGTGTGGTTTGCCCGGACATCAGCCGCGCACACAAAATCATCCATCAAATCGAAGCCGGTATCTGCTGGATCAATACGTGGGGCGACTCACCTGCGGTGATGCCGGTTGGCGGTTACAAGCAATCAGGTGTTGGCCGCGAAAACGGCACGGAAACCTTGCTTGCCTACACGCGTAATAAGTCGATTCAAGTCGCGCTCGTGCCATTCCAAGCAGCATTTTAAATTTTTAGCCGTTCTTTTCCGCCGACGACAGTGCGGTATTGCTTCTCGATATGAAGCAATACCGCACGTTAAAGACGTCCAGGCGATAAACAATAAATAAAAGAGGAAAGCATGAAGACCAGTTACGATTACATTATTATCGGTGCCGGCTCAGCCGGTAACGTTTTGGCCTCGCGTTTGTCCGAAGACGCAGGCGTATCGGTGTTGCTGCTCGAAGCAGGCGGCCCTGATTACCGTTTTGATTTCCGCACCCAAATGCCGGCGGCACTTGCCTATCCATTGCAAGGCACGCGCTACAACTGGGCGTTCAAAACCGATCCCGAGCCGAACATGAATAACCGCCAGATGGACTGCGGCCGCGGTAAAGGCCTTGGCGGTTCATCGCTGATTAACGGCATGTGCTACATCCGTGGCAACGCGCTTGATTTCGACAACTGGGCGAAGCGCGACGGCCTTGAAGACTGGACGTATCATGACGTCCTACCCTATTACCGTAAGTCCGAATCACGCGATATTGGCGCCAACGATTACCACGGCGGCGATGGGCCGGTCAGCGTGACGACCTCAAAAGACGGCAACAATGAGCTGTTCCAGGCGATGATTGATGCCGGTGTTCAAGCTGGCTATCCACGCACCGAAGACCTGAATGGCTACCAGCAGGAAGGCTTCGGCCCGATGGACCGCTTTGTCACCCCGAAAGGCCGCCGCTCTTCAACTGCACGCGGCTACCTTGATCGCGTCAAGCACCGCGATCATCTGACGATCAAAACCCACGCGCTGGTTGACCGCATTTTGTTCGACGGCAAAAAAGCAATCGGCGTGGATGTATTCGTCAAAGGCAACAAAGAGCGTATTCATGCTGACCGTGAAGTGATTTTGTGCGCCGGTGCAATCCAATCACCACAGATTTTGCAGCGCAGCGGTATCGGCCCCGGCGAATGGTTGCGCGAGTCAGGCATCGACATCGTGCAGGATATGTGGGGCGTGGGTAACAACCTGCAAGATCACCTTGAGCTCTACATTCAATACGAATGCAAAAAGCCGGTCTCGATCGCGCCTGCATTGAAGTGGTGGAATCAGCCGAAAATCGGCGCAGAATGGCTGTTCTTCGGCAAAGGCATCGGCGCAAGTAACCAATTTGAGGCGGGCGGCTTTATCCGCTCCAGCGAGCAATTCGAGTGGCCGAATATCCAGTATCACTGTTTGCCGATTGCGGTTAGCTACGACGGTCGTAATGCCGTCGATGCGCATGGCTTCCAGATGCACATGGGCTCGATGCGTTCTCCGAGCCGTGGGCGAGTCAAGCTCAATAGCCGCGACGCCAATACCGCACCAAGCATCCTGTTTAACTACATGAGCCACGAGCAGGATTGGCAGGAATTCCGCGCCGGTATCCGCATTACCCGCGAAATCTTCGCGCAACCGGCATTGGCACCATATGCAGGCAAGGAAATCTCGCCAAGCGCTGGCGTCCAGAGCGATGCCGAGCTCGACGAGTTCGTGCGTAACCACGGCGAAACGGCTTACCATCCTTGCGGTACTTGCCGCATGGGCGAGGGCGACGACACGGTGGTTGATGGTCAGGGTCGTGTACACGGCATTGAATCACTGCGCGTCGTCGATGCGTCGCTGATGCCACGCATCATCACCGGCAACCTCAATGCAACCGTGATCGCGATGGCTGAGAAAATTGCCGACAAGATCCGTGGCCGTGATCCATTACCAAAATCGACTGCAGATTACTACGTCGCCGGAGACAAACCGGCACGCCGTGAACAAAGCAATACTGACGCCAACGTCAGCAACGTATAAGTGCAGATTCTCTACGTCCGAGCCACTCTCGGGCGTAGAGCTTGATCCCTGGACATAGCACAAAAGTCCGTGATACTTATCTTCGATCATAGAGCCAGATTAGGCTTCTATGATTTGCTGTCTTGCAGCTGAGTATTATAAATTTTTATATATTTTGATAATAAAAACAAAATTTTATTATCACGTGGCTAAATGACATTTTTGATAGCCTCGCTATAATACGCTCGCGCTGCCACACATCATTGGCATCGTGGGCGTAGTATGTTGCCCACTCATCTTGGCAGCTTCGATGCAGCAAAATGTTTGCTGCCCTCCAGAGAAACTCCTTGGCAATGGTGGCAATCCTGCCATCACTGTTAAGTGGTTTTGTTTCTAACAACACAAAGGAGACTCAACCATTGGATAATATTCATGTGGACGAAACTTTGAGCCGTAAAATGTCGCTCAATAAAGTCGTCTTTCTCACCGCGGCGGCATTGGCTGCCATAACGGTTCTCTTCACCATGCTCTTCCCCGAGCAAGTCGGTAACTGGCTGTGGGGATTTTCTGGCTGGATTTCCGATACACTTGGCTGGTATTACATGCTGGTGGTCGCGGCATACCTGATTTGTATGCTGATTATCGGCCTGTCGCGCTATGGCGACATCAAGCTCGGCCCAGACCACGCCAAACCGGATTTTCCGCTGATTACATGGGCATCCATGTTGTTTGCTGCCGGTATCGGTATTGATCTGCTGTTCTTCGGCGCATCTGAGCCGCTGACGCACTTCCTCGTTTCCCCAGGCGCACGCCCTGCAGAAATCGAAGCCGCACGCCTCGCAATCACCACCACATTCCTCGACTGGGGTATTCACGGCTGGGGCATTTATGCACTGATTGGGATGGCGCTTGCTTATTTCTCTTACCGCCAGCGTCAGCCACTCGCGCTGCGTAGCGCATTGGTGCCACTGATCGGCGTTAAGCGCGCAGCTGGCTGGATGGGACACACGGTTGATACGTTTGGTATCGTCTGTACCATCTTCGGTATCGCGACCAGCCTCGGCATTGGTGTCTTGCAAGCCAACGCGGGCATGACCCACATTTTCGGGCTGGAATCGAGCAAAATCATCCAGACCATCATCATCGTCTGCGTGATTGCAGTAGCAAGTATCTCCGCGATGACTGGTGTTGAGCGCGGTGTGCGTCGTCTCTCTGAAATCAACATGGGTATGGCAGCATTACTGCTGGTTGCCTTGCTGTTTATGGGCCCAACTGTATTCCTGCTCAATGCCTTTGTGCAGAACGTTGGTGACTATTTCCAAACCTTGGTCGGTAAAACCTTCGACCTCTATGCCTATCAGGGTGAAGACTCCAATGGCTGGAAAGCGAGCTGGACGATCTTCTTCTGGGCATGGTGGATCGCATGGGCGCCATTTGTCGGCATGTTTATTGCGCGTATTTCGCGTGGTCGTACATTGCGTGAATTCGTCTTTGGCGTATTGTTCATCCCGCTTGGTTTCATCTTTGCGTGGTTCTCGATCTTCGGCAACAGCGCAATTGACCTTTATACCCATGGCGCAACGCAAATCGGTGAAATCGCGGTCAATGATCCGGCGATGGGACTGTTTGCCCTGCTTGATCAGTATCCGTGGGCGACCTTCTGGTCCAGCATTGCAGTTATCGTCGGGTTAATCTTCTTCATTACCTCAGCCGACTCCGGCGCACTGGTACTCGCTAACCTCTCGACCAAAGGCCTCGAGCCGGAAGAAGACGCGCCAATCTGGTTGCGCTTATTCTGGGCAGCTGCAATCGGCCTGATTACCCTCGGCCTGCTCTTTGCCGGCGGCTTTAGCTCATTGCAAGCTGTGGTGGTTATCTCCGGTCTGCCATTCTCGTTCGTCCTGCTGCTCTATATGTGGGCACTGATGCGCAGTCTGCGCCTCGAAGGCAAGAAGCGCGATGCTGGTGGTATCGACTTCACCCACTCAATCGGTGAAGGCATCAACTGGCGTGAGCGCTTGTCTCGCATCATCAGCTACCCAACGCGCAAGCAAGTGGATAAATTCATCCATGGCCGCATTGCTGCAGCAATGGAAGCAGTTAAAGCAGAGCTGGCAAGCAATGGTGTTAAGTCGCACTTCGAGCTTAACGAAGAGCAGGGCAGCATCACACTGCGCACCGAGCATGAAGAGGCGATGGACTTTGTCTACCAGGTCGTACCGGGCAAAGCACTCAAGCCAACCTTTATCTTCGCTCAAGGTGGCACTGCTTATGAGAAAAAGCGTGGTGATGACGTCTATTGGCGTGCCGAAGTCTACCTGCGCGAAGGCGGGCAAGACTACGACATCATGGGCTACAGTCAGGGACAGATTATCAACGATATTCTCAACCAGTACGAACGCCACATGCACTTCATTCACACCGGTCACTAAACCGA
This sequence comes from Cardiobacteriaceae bacterium TAE3-ERU3, assembly GCA_019218315.1. NCBI lineage: Bacteria > Pseudomonadati > Pseudomonadota > Gammaproteobacteria > Cardiobacteriales > Cardiobacteriaceae > Cardiobacteriaceae bacterium TAE3-ERU3. Next base: position 554,526 of record JAHUUI010000001.1, read on the forward strand.
CCACAAACCAAAAACCGGGGCTTGCCCCGGTTTTTTTGTGCTTATCTTTTGGATCTGAATGGCGAACTAACGAGCAAGTTTGTTCAGTAACTCAATCGTCTGTTGATGAGATTTCCCCTCAAAAAATGCGTCCAGCACTTGCTGGCAAATCGTCTCTTCTCCCGCCAATTGAAACAGTGTCATACAGGCATGCAGCTTTTGCGCGTCAATGCTGCCAAAAATTACCGTTGCAGATTCATCGCGATGTTGTAAAACAGCAGCGCTGATTTCGCGTAGCCGAGTAACCAATGTCTCATCATCAAGATACGCGCGTGCTTCATCCAAATCACGGATTGCATACTCGCGACTGGTCGCAGATTGCCCCAATCCGGCAATCTGCGGAAAGATAAACCACATCCAATGCGATTGCTTACGCCCGGCACGGATTTCAGCCAGTGCGGTTGGGTAGTGGCGCTGCTGTGCAGTGTGAAAACGGCTTAAATCACTCATAGAACACCTGCAATATTTTTAGTGGCAATAAAGATAATCTTGTAAAGCACAGTGTTTGAATACGACAAAAAATATTGCCGAGACTGTATCTAGCGTACCTTGCGTAGTTCAATCGGAATGGGCTTGCCTGTAACCAGCGCAAACATCAGATAGATTTTGTCGTCTCCATTTTTGCCGTCCAAACGGCAGATTGCCTGCGCAATATTCTGGATACAGGTAATGTCGTATTCTTTGCACATATCGTCCGGTGCTTTAGCAAATAATGTCGCAATATCAGCGCTGCTTGAATCACGCAAGCGACAGTTGCCCTCCGCACGGCAAACCGGCTGCCAACCCTCGTCACCTCTTTTGCCATCAAGCATCCATTGCTCACCTTCGAGAAACAGGCGCATAAATGTTGTCGTGGGTTTCTGGGTCTTGCTGTGTAATAGTACATAATCACCGGTATCATCTGGCGACAAACCTTGTGCCAACACACTACTACACAGCAAACTCAATAATGCCGCCAAAATAGCGTGTCGTTTATTTTTTGCCATCGTGATTATTCCTTTGGGCATATTCCGCATTTGTCACTTTTTATAGACAAATTCCCGGTGATGGATCAAGAATTTAATATGGGATGCCTCTATACGGGTCAGCCCCATACCATGATGCAAACCCAATGCATGCTTATCAGCTTCACTCAGCGCTGTTGAAATCAACATACGACCTTCGTCGTCAAAGCTGATGTAGCCCCGGTCAAAACAAATATCCAAATTTGGGGATAACAGTAGCCCGTTATAAGTGTCCAGTCACTCTGTATTATCAGACGCGCACCACGGTTTTATATGCGAAGCACGCAGTAAATCCACTGCCTGGCAGCCAGTAACAGCGCAGGCATTAGACCAATACTTCTTGAGTTCATCACGAAACTTTCCTTGCCCTTTACGTGCCTTGATGAGAGATTCTCTTTCTGTTTCGCCATATACCTCGACATCGGTTGTTTGTGCTGGCTCTACTGTCACCTGAGTGTTGAGCATCCATGCGAAGCTGTGTGCATCCAATAATGTAACCGAACAAGATAATTTATCGGACAGCAGTAGCCTCAACTCATCCATAACCTCAAGGTAACGGCTGTAGTTTTCCCATGAACATCGACCGCTTAACTTCAAATCTACACCAAGCGAAGAAAAAGCTTGTTCAAAAAAAGTAGGCTTGACCGGCAAATACAAAGAGCAATCTTTAAGAAAGAACAGATAGGCAAGAAATGGGTATTTTTGACCAAATATACTGATAGCGTGGTCAAATGATGCGCCTTCATTCGTGCCGTAATAGATATTGAATAAGCAACGTTCTATTTCCGCTACATCTTCCTGTGTTTCTTGGGCAAGATAGAGCTTGTGATGCAAGCGACTTTCCGGTCCATATTTACCATGCAAATCAAAGAAATTATTATTTTTGAGTTCTATGGCAGCGATAGTACAAGCAACTATTTTGCCACTACCGATATCTTGCTCATGCCATTTTTCTAATGCCAGCTTTTCCCGCGCAGTTTGATAAATCTCGTATTTATAGCCTTCGTGATGGTTAATAAAAGGATTTGAGATGAAAGACGTGAAGCGCATGCGTGATTCGTACTCAACAAATACCTTGAAAGCGCTGAACTGTTCGTCAAACAAATAAGGGTCAATAGCAAGAGATTCTGTCATGATGATTTATGCATTTAAAAACATCATCATAACATGAAATAAATAAGAAAAAGCCCGCCGAAGCGGGCTTTTTGGGGTTGGTTTGATTAGCTAAAGGTGAAGCCTTTTTCGTCATCGTAGCCGATGTGGACGGTGCTGCCGGGGATGAATTTTCCAGCGAGGATGTCCTGCGCAAGCGGGTTTTCCAGATATTGCTGGATGGCGCGCTTGAGCGGGCGGGCACCGAACAGCGGATCGTAGCCGACTTCGACGAGGTGCGCGAGTGCGGCTTCGCTGATGTCGAGTTGCAGATCGCGGTCAGCGAGGCGTTTTTCCAGTCGTCCAAGCTGGATTTTCGCAATACCGGCCATGTGTTCTTTACCCAAGCCGTGGAAGACCACTGCTTCATCAATACGGTTGATGAATTCAGGGCGGAAGTTGGTCGCAACTACTTCCATGACCGCCTCTTTCATCGCGTCGTAGCCTTGATCGCTCATCGCCTGAATCAGATCCGAACCAAGGTTCGAGGTCATGATGATGACGGTGTTGCGGAAGTCCACGGTGCGGCCTTGTCCATCGGTCAGGCGGCCGTCATCGAGTACTTGCAGCAGAATGTTGAATACATCACCGTGTGCTTTTTCGATTTCGTCAAACAGAATGACGGAATATGGCTTGCGACGCACCGCTTCGGTGAGGTAGCCGCCTTGATCGTAGCCAACGTAGCCGGGAGGCGCACCAATCAGGCGGGCAACGCTGTGCTTTTCCATGAACTCACTCATGTCAATACGCACCATCGCGTCTTCGCTATCGAACAGGAATTGCGCAAGGGTACGCGACAATTCTGTTTTACCGACACCGGTTGGGCCGAGGAACAGGAACGATCCAATCGGACGGTTCGGGTCAGACAATCCGGCACGGCTACGGCGGATGGCGTTGGCAACCGCTTCAACCGCAGTTTGCTGCCCGATGACGCGCTCATTCAATACGCTTTCGAGTTGCAGCAGTTTGTCGCGTTCGCTTTCCATCATTTTGCTGACAGGGATGCCTGTCCAACGTGACACGATGTGGGCGATTTCTTCGTCGGTCACTTTACTGCGCACAAGGTGGTTTTCCGGTGCGTTTTCGGTCTGTTCACTTTCTGCCAATTGCTTTTCCAGCGCGGGCAATTTGCCGTACTGGATTTCACTCATGCGCTCGAAGTTACCTTGACGCTTGGCGGCTTCCAGTTCGGTACGCAGTTTGTCGATTTCCTCTTTGATACTGGCGCTGCCCTGAATGGTGGCTTTTTCTGCCTGCCAGACTTCTTCGAGGTCGGCGTATTCCTGTTCCAGCGTGTCGATGTCCGCTTCGATGTCAGCGAGGCGCTTTTTCGACGCATCGTCTTTTTCTTTTTCCAGCGCGAGGCGCTCCATTTTCAGCTGGATTAAACGGCGGTCGATACGGTCCATGCTTTCCGGCTTGGAATCGAGTTCCATGCGGATTTGTGCGGCCGCTTCGTCGATGAGGTCAATCGCTTTGTCCGGCAGTTTGCGGTCAGTGATGTAGCGGTGTGACAGCACAGCAGCAGCGACCAGCGCAGGGTCGGTAATCTTGATACCGTGATGCACTTCGTAGCGCTCTTGCAGACCGCGCAGGATGGCAATAGTGTCTTCCACGCTTGGCTCATCAACCACGACTTTCTGGAAACGGCGTTCCAGTGCCGCGTCTTTTTCCATGTGCTGGCGGTATTCATTGAGCGTGGTCGCGCCGATGCAGTGCAGCTCACCACGCGCCAGGGCTGGCTTGAGCATATTGCCCGCGTCCATCGAGCCTTCAGTTTTGCCCGCACCGACCATCATGTGGATTTCATCGATAAACAGGATGATTTGGCCGTCGGCTTTTTCAATGTCGGTCAGTACCGCTTTGAGGCGCTCCTCGAATTCACCACGGTATTTGGTACCGGCGAGCAGGGCGGCAAGGTCGAGCGAGAGCAGGCGCTTGCCCTTGAGGCTTTCCGGCACTTCGTTATTGACGATACGCTGTGCCAAGCCTTCGACAATCGCGGTTTTACCGACACCCGGCTCACCAATCAATACGGGGTTATTCTTGCTGCGGCGTTGCAGGATTTGCATTGCACGGCGAATTTCCTCGTCACGACCGATAACAGGGTCAATCTTGCCGTCTTCGGCGCGTGCGGTCACGTCGATGGTATATTTTTTCAGTGCTTCGCGCTTGTCCTCGGCGTTCTCGTCGGTGACGGGTTCGCCGCCGCGCAGATCGTCAATCACTTTTTCCAGCTTGTTTTTATTTGCGCCGTTGTCTTTCAGTGCCTTTCCGAGGTCACCTTTCGCGTCCAGCGCGGCGAGCAGGAAGGTTTCTGATGAAATGTAGCTGTCGCCGTGCTGCTGCGCAAATTTGTCGCACAGGTTGAGCAGGCGCACAGTTTCCGGCGACACTTGAACTTGCCCGTTGGCTTGGCTGACAACCGGTAAATTCTCGATGATGTCGTCTACCTTGTGGCGCAGCGCATTTACATTCACACCTGCTTGACGCAGGATCGACGCACTCGCGCCGCCTTCCTGATTGAGCAGGGCGTGCAGAATATGCACCGGTTCGATGTAGTTGTGATCTTTGCCGACCGCGAGCGATTGCGCTGCGGCAATGGCTTCTTGGAAGCGTGCAGTCATTTTTTGTTGCATGACAATATCCTTAAAGTTTTTGATTAAAACTGATATTGGGTTGCATGAGACAATTACAAGATATATTACATTATCTTTTATTAACAATCGGTTTTTTCAATCAAAGGAGACCGTGCGACACCCTCTATCATCCTGCCGGCAAATAAAATACCCAAACACTGATTTGCGTTATAGTATTTCTTCATTTGCTCAAGGATGATTATATGACTTTTATCAGGAAATTGCCGCTTGCGATGGCGTGTGCATTGGGTTTGGCGGCTGCGCCCGTGTGTGCCGAGACAACTTTGTATGGAACACTTGATGGCTCAGAGAATCTCGAGCGACTCAATCAAGCAGAACAGCAGAAATGGCTAATGGATCATTTACCCGACAGCACCGATGCGTATGTGCGCATTCCAGCGTTGCCATCGCTACTACTAACCGATCCAAAGGATCAACCCGAAGCGCTGGATAAGGCGTGGGCGCAGGTGTATCCGGCGTTAATTGACTGGTGGCTGCAAGGGATGCCGGAAGAAGCACGGCCGTTGTTGCGGGTGATGGCAGAACAAGCCGCATCACCGCTGGAAGTGGCGCTGATTGACGTAATGTCGGGGCAGCCGCAGATACGTGCTTCTGTGCTGCTGAACGGGCAAAATGCGGCAGATGTCGATGCGATGCTTGCCGCCGTATTCAAGGGTAGCCCGTTTGAAGTGCGTAGTGATCAAGCCGGTACGGGTACACTGTTTGAACGTGGCAAGCAGGTGGCTGCTTACCGCTTTGACGCAGAGAGTGGTCGCTTGCTGTTTATGCTGGATAAAAAGAACGCACCGGATTGGCAATGGACGCAGCAGACAACCAATGCACAACTTCAGGCGCAACTCTACGCGCTGCAAGGCGATACGGGAAATCTATTTGTGTGGGTGAAAAACCAGCCGCAGGCGGCCATGATAGCGGCGGTAGAGCAGCCTATGCTCGCGGCATTGCTGTTGAAGGATTTGCAAAGCCTGTCGCTGGCAAGTAGCAGTGATAGTGATGGTTACGCGGCATGGCTGGCGCTGGATATGCCGCAAAGGACAGGGCTACGTTTGCTGTTGCCGAGCCATGATGGCAGCGATTTATCGCTAATGACGCACGGTCAGCCGCAGTGGGCGATGCTGTGGTCGCCGCCGCCAGCAGAGGACATGACGCAGTTTATGCAGACCATTGGCAAAGGCAACGATTATCAGTCGTTCAAGCAGGTGCTCGCGGACAAACACAATATTGATGTGGACGTGCTGCTCAATGCAGCGGCGACGCAATGGCTGATGTTTGCTGATGATAACGGACAAGTCACAGCCATCGACGCGGCAACTGAACCGATGCTCAATGACGCGATCGAGATGCTGAAAAAAGCCGGTTGGATTACTGCAGATGAAGACGTTGGGCACGGTATCCGCCATTTGACGGTCAGCAACAAACTGTTTGCTGACATGGAAGAAGAAAGCAAACCTGTGCCGCGTTTGCTACAGGCATTGCTCAGCGCACCCAATGATTTTTATCTCAAAAACGAGGGCGACTATTTGCTGGTTTCAAGCTTGCCGCAGCCGTTGATGGCGCGCGAACAAAGCACTGCGGATACGTCGATGCAGGATTGGCTGAGCGAGGCCGGTGTCGATGTGCAAAAAAGCAGCTTTGCCTATGTGATGCCGGTGCAGGATTTATCCCAGCAGCATTACTATGGCACTTTGCATTATTTGCAGCAGATGGGGCACGTGGCTGGTAAGCCGGTCAATCTCACTGAGATGCCAACAGCGCAGGAATTGGCATTGCCGTCGTCCGGTCTACTCACTTTTGATGTGGTCAACGAGGATAATGCGCTGGCGTTTACCCTGCACTCACCACACGACCTCACTGATTGGCTCTACACCGGTAGCGGCAATATGACCACAGTTGCCACCGCCGGCATTCTGGCGGCGATTGCGATTCCGGCGTATCAGGATTACGTGATGCGCAGCGAGGCGATGAGTGCTTATGTCGCGGCATATAACGCATTGCAAACGGCTGGAACGGACAAGCCTGTTTCACAACTATCAGCAGCAGAAAAGCAGCAGATTGTGCAGGTGATACAACATGTCCGCATCGTCAAGGATGTAGTCTTTGAAGATGATGACATTGCGTTGCTCCTCGGCGGGTCATTTAACGATACGTGGATGACGGTGACACGCCGCAAGCAAGGTGGCGATAAACAATACCGTTGTTCATTCGACACTGTGCAATACGAGCGCTTTTTGCCGTCTGCTTGCGATTAATGAGAAAAAATCCATAAAGCCGCACAACCACTTGCATTATGCGGCTTTATGGTTAAAAATAATGCGCCTTCGGGCGCGCTTTCTGCTTTTATAATTACTCCAATTATTTTCAATCATCCGTGTTTTAGCTGATCGGTTTAACCGTGCAGTCACGTTTTAACGTCATTGCCAATCAATCATCCAAAGAACACCACAAAATCGCGCCTGCAACCACAGCCGACTTTCCTCCCGTTTTATAACGATGGACACTTTGCTAGCGCAAAGCATAAATCAGGTCGGGCTTTATTTTCAGACACTCTGGACGCTGAATACTGGCAATGCTCTGCATTCGCCGGCCACACTGCGCGAGAGACCAACAGCAAGGAACGGATATGACCGAACTCGAACACAATCATCATGACGACGATCAGGAAGAAGCGTTAAGCCCATTGGCGCAGGTGCGTGAAGCACTTTCTGAAGACAATATCGCCGAGGTCGAGCAGGTCATTAACGAGATGGCGCCTGCCGAAATCGCGCGTATCCTCGAATCTCTGCCGCCTGCTGAACGTGAACAAGTCTGGGATGCGGTTGACGAAGAATACAATGGTGACGTCCTCGCGCACCTCGGTGAAAGTGCGCTGGAAGACATCGTCGAGGATATGTCGCCGGAAGAACTACGCCAGACCGCCGAAAGCATGGACGACGATGACCTCGTTGACTTCCTGCAAGACATCCCTGAAGACACCGCCCTGCAACTACTCAGCTCATTCGACATCGCACAGCGCGAACGCCTCGCCGAGATGCTCGAATACGACGACGAAAGTGCCGGCGGTATGATGAATACCGACGCGATCAGCGTACGCAGCGACGTACGTATCGAAACCGTAGTGCGCTACCTGCGCCGCATGGACGACCTGCCGGATGTGACCAGCAAAGTATTTGTCGTCGATCGCGATGGACATCTTCAAGGTGAGCTGATCCTCACCCGCCTGCTCACCGCCAATAACGACGCGTTGATTGCCGAAGTCATGAACAGCGACTTCGTCTCGTTCAACGTCCATGACGACGCGCACACCGTCGCGCAGCAATTCCGTGAGCACGACCTCATTTCCGCAGCGGTTCTCAATGATGCCGAACAGCTGGTCGGCCGTATCACCGTTGATGACGTCATCGACTACATGCAGGAAGAAGCAGAGCGTATCCTCATGCAAACCGCGGGTATGGACGAAGAGGTCGATACCTTCGCACCAATTCGCAAAGCAGCGGTCAGCCGTGGCATCTGGCTCGGTATCAACCTCGTTACCGCGCTGCTCGCCGCCTCGGTCATCAACGCATTTGGCGCGACGATTGAAAAAGTCGTCGCGCTTGCCGCGCTCAGCCCATTGGTCGCAAGTATGGGTGGCATCGCCGGTTCGCAATCACTGACCATCATCATCCGCGGTATTGCCCTCGGGCAAATCGAAGGCTCGAACGCCTGGTCACTGCTGTGGCGCGAGCTGATTATCGGCCTGATTAATGGCGCCGTGTGGGGGCTGGTCACCGCGACCATTGCGCTGGTGTGGTTCGGGCAAGCCAACCTCGCCGTGATAGTTGTCTGCGCCATCTTTATCAACCTGATTTGCGCGGCACTATCGGGTGTTGGCATCCCGCTGCTGCTGAAAAAACTCAACATCGACCCGGCGCTTGCTGGCTCGGTCATCCTCACCACGGTAACGGATGTGGTCGGCTTCCTCGTCCTGCTCGGACTGGCAACCATGTTCTTATAATGAATGACCATAAACACAAAAAAGCCGCCCATCAAGGCGGCTTTTTTGTGACTATCGCTCAGTAATTATTAGATATTGTATGAGGTGCATTCGCGCAAGTAGTTCAACCAGGATGGTAAGACAACGCTTTATAAAGTGGCTATAGCGTTTAAAGATAAAAAAGCCGGTAAATCCCTTTACCGGCTTGCTGTTTGCCTCTGATTACTCGCCTGAGTTCCAGCCGCCACCAAAGCGACCAAACCCGCCGAATCCACCAAAGCCTTTACCGCCTCTGCCCCACATGCCGCCTTTTTCGCGCATTTCCTGCAATTTGCTGCGCTGCTCTGCGGTCAGTACCTGATTAATGTCATGGCGGATGGTCACGAACTGGGTAAAGCCTTGCTGTGCGCGCTCACCGACGCTTTGTGCAAGTTGGTCAAGTGCTTGTGTATCCAGCGTATCGGCTTCGACCAGCTTTTCCACTTCGGCCTGCGTGGCGGCAAAGTCGTCTTTTTTCTGCTCAAAGTCGATGTTCTCACGAGCGTTATCCATGATGGCTTGAATTTCGGCTTGTTGCGCATCACTGAGGTCGAGCTTTTTAGCAAAAAACTGCATCATTCTATTGTTGCCGTCTGCACCAAAAGGACCACCCATGCCTTGTGCGTAGCCGAAGCCACTGAACAATACCGAAGCCGAAATAGCTGAAACCACAAGACCTGAACCCAATAAAAACTTTTTCATTTTTCTATCCTTTTAATTAACTGTAAAACAGCGAGATCAGCACCGTTTGCTCATCTCACAGGAGCTATCTTAGGTAAAACGCCGGTTACAAACATTCAGGAAAAGTAAAGAAAAGTAACGGCTATGATTGGCGCTTGTCGCGTATGGATGCGTGGTTGATAATGCCCGTACACGATAACAGATTAGGACAATGATGCTGCATATCTTACTGGGTGACGACGACGAAGAACTGACCGCGCTGCTGTGCGAATACCTGCGCGGCCACGGGGTCAACTGCGACGCCGTACACGACGGCGAAGCGGTTTTGGCGCAGCTCAAGCAGCACGCTTACGACCTGCTGGTACTCGACATCATGATGCCGAAGCTCGACGGCCTCGGCGTCCTCAGACAACTGGCGCAATCCGGCGAGATACCCGTGATTATGCTCACCGCCAAAGGTGACGAAATCGACCGCATCGTCGGTCTCGAACTCGGTGCAGACGACTACATCGCCAAGCCCTGCAACCCGCGCGAACTACTGGCGCGGATTCACGCTGTCATCAAGCGCAGCCAGCGCAGCAATGACAGCGGCGATACTTTGCCCGAAAGCCGCCTAACCATGAACCCGCAACAACGCAGTTGCCTGATTGACGGCGAAGCACTCGCCCTGACCGGCACCGAATTTGACCTGCTGCTGGCATTGCTCAAGCACAAAGGCGAAATTGTGAGCAAAGACTGGCTCAGCGAAACCGTGCTGCAACGCGAATTACAACCTTTTGACCGCAGCATCGACGTACACATTTCGCGCCTGCGCAAAAAATTACAACCCTATGATGACGAGCCAATCAAAGCCGTTCGTGCCAAAGGCTACCAACTGGTGATCTAATGAAACTGACTCTGTTCTGGCAATTTTTTATCACCACGCTGGCCACCGTCGTGTTTACCGTCATCATCTCGCTGTTTGCCGAGCGTTGGCTGACGGAACGTGCTGTCACCACCCACATGGAAGCGCGCATCGAACAACTTACGCGCATACAAAACAGCATCATGGCCGACCTGCAAGATGGCAACCCTCAGGCCATTGAACGCCTCTACCAGCAACAACCCGACCTCGTAGGGCAAATCAGCATCATCGACGCACAAGGGCAAATCCGCTACCCCGACCAAGCCCAATTGCGCACGCAACGCAAGAACGAACTGACCGCTTTTCCGGTCGGTGATGACGACCCGCGCCGCCACTGGCTGGACATGATTGGCAGCTGGCAGGACAGTTTTGCACCGCCAGCTACCGCCATCACCACCGCCGACGGCGACAAACTGTTTGTCCAAATCACGCCGCGCCTATCCATACAAGAACTGTTGCAAGCGCGCCGTGGCACATTTGGCGTCCGGTTTGTATTGTTGCTGCTGCTCAGTGCCGCCATTTGTTATGCCCCCAGCCGCTCACTGAGCAACCGTATTCGTCGCTTGCAACGTAACGTCCATCAAATTGGCAGCGGACAATACCAAGCAGCAACTACAACCCCGCAGCGCAAACACGACGAACTCGCCGCTCTCGACCACGACATTGCCGCCCTCGGACAACGCTTGCAGGACAGCGAAAACGCACGCAACCAGATGCTGAGCGACATCTCGCACGAACTGCGCTCGCCACTAGCACGCATGCAGGTCGCGACCGAACTCACTCGTGATCAGGCACCGCAAGCAACCGCTTACCTTGACCGTATCCAGCACGACATCCAGCGCATGAACACCTTGATTGCCGACATCATCACCATCCAGTCCCTGCAACACAACAGCAGCACCATCCTCGACAGCGAAAACTGCGACATTGACGCCCTGATTGACAGCATCGGCGTAGATGTTTGCTTTGAATTCCAGCACAAGCACATCAATTGGACGCACCAGCGCGCCGGACAAGCCACGCTCATTGGCGACAAACCGCGCCTGCACAGCGCACTGGAAAACATCATCCGCAATGCCTTTATGCACACCGCAGCAGGCGGCGCGGTCAGCGCCGTCGTCACCAACCACGGCGATAATCTGCATATCGACATCAGCGACAGCGGCAACGGCATCACCAGTGCCGCCGATTGCGAGCGCATCTTTCAACCCTTTGTGCGCCTCGATAACACGCGCCAGCGCAAAACCGGCGGTCACGGCCTCGGACTCGCCATCGCCAAAGCCATCATCGAAGCCCATCAAGGCAGCATCAGCGCGCAAAACCGCAGCGACGGCATGCGCGGCCTGCACATCGCCATCGTATTACCATTGCAACCCGTTTCTTCCTTTGAATAGAAACGGTGAATACAGGCGCGTAAACGATACCTTGATTTCTCGTCTGTTTTGAAAGATTTTGCTGGTTAATGTGCAGTCTAATTCCAGAAAATAGCCACAGATTAACCAAAAAAATAAAAACCCCGTGCCATAAATATGGTGCGGGGTTTTTAGCGATCAAGTTCAATCACTTAGTCGGCTTGATTCAGACTCGGTGCAGAAAAAATGGTTTGCAGCATGGTGGTCATTTGCGCCAGGGCGTTGTAGGAAATGGCGTAGGCTTCATCGCGCGGGATGCGGTAGTAGCGTCCGTTTTTGCACGCTTCAAGTACGTCGCAATAATTTTCCAATACTTCGCGCATACGCTGATCGGCATCCTGCGGGGTTTCGTTGCGGTCGCCGCGGAAAGTGTCAAAAATCACGTCCGCATCAAGCTGCGGCAGGTATTCGGCGCTGACTTTCTGTGCGCTGCCCGGTGCAAGATTGTTGACCATTTCCGGCAGGACAAATCCGGCATCACGCAACACGCGCCCCAAACTACCATAAGTGTGCTGAATGGAAATTTCACCATCCGAGCCTTCGATGATTGATACGCGAATGTCACTACTGTTAACCAGCCGCTTGAGTTGCGCGAGCTGCGCTGCGTAGCGGTTTTCGAGTTGGTCAAGGCGTGCCTGCGTACCAGTCAAATCAGCAAGTGCCTGATAAATGGCAAAGCGGTCGGTATTGTCTTCATCAAAGACGACCACAGGTGCGATTTCTTCCAGTTTGGCCACGGGGACGTTACGGCTCACCAATGTGATGATTAAATCAGGGTTGGCTTGAGCAATGGCTTCGAGGTCGATCGGATCGTTGCCGAGAAATGCCAGTCCGCTGTTGGCAAAGGTCGCACCAGTCAGGTTTTCAGCGGCGCGGATGTACTGGCTGCCATCGACTTTACTGATACGCCCGTGAGAAGCAATCAGTGGTGCGTTGAGTTCGATCAACGGCAGGCTGAGGCGTAGGTCATCAAGTGCAGCAATACGCTGCGGATGCTCGGGTATGCAAGTTTCACCAGCAGCGTGCTGATAGGCGCGCATCCCTTCGCTGCAATCTAACGCTTGTGCCGGTGTCATCGCGGCAAGCAGTGTTGCCGCGATGGTGACATGCCATGATGTCATCAGGTGTTTCATCAATATACCTTACTGGTTTTGTGATTGTTCTTTGGGAGTGTAACCACGGCCTGCAATATTCGAGAGCAGGATAGCCATGGTGTCTTCAACAGCACGGAACGACAGGGCGCGCATCGGCTCACGATCAATAAAGATGTACTGATTACTGCGTGTCGGGTGCAATTGCTGCTGCCAGCCGGGGATAAGGCTTTCCCAGTCTGCTTCGATGGTTGATGGCTTTTGATTCAAGGCAAGGCTGTATGTACCAACCATAAAATCTGCATCAATTTCCGGCAGTTTTTCCGGGCTGACCGGCAAATAGCCTTCTTCGATATTGGCAATCAATTCAGGCGTAGAGAAGCCAAGGTCCTCAACTGCTTTCGACAATGCTGCATAGATACGGTACACATGGATTTTGTCCTTGCGTGCCTGCGCCAATGAAACACTGACTTTAGACGGATCTTCAAAGCGATCAGCAACGACCACTTTTGCGCGTTCGAGCTTGTGGTCATAACGGCGCTTGAGTTTGTTGAACTCATCTTTCTTACCTGCAGCATCAGCGATGATTTCATAGCGATCTAACATTGGGTTGCCCCAAATATCGACAATCACAGTTGGGGCTATTTGTGAAAGCTGTTCGTAGAGGTCGCTTTGCCAGTCGGGAGCAAAAATGAGGTCAGGATGAAGGCTGGCGATTTTCTCCAGATCGGGCTGGTTAGGGTGGCCAATGTATTCAATGTCACTGTCTTCAAAAGTGAGATCGAAGAGGTCGTATGCTCCGCGTGGATAGGGTTTGCCGTCATTGATGTTGTCGTTTTGCAGACCGCTGGAGCCAATAATTGGTGCGCCAAGCTCGTATAGTGGTGCAGTAAACTGCTCACCACGCATCGACACAATGCGTTGCGGGTGTTCGGGGATGCAAGTTTCACCGGCAAAGTGGGTGAACGGACGCATGCCTTCTTCACAGTCAAGTGCGGCTGCAGTTAGGCTGGTGGTTATCGTCAACGCGGCGCATGCAGTAGCGGTTAAGGTTTTTTTTAAGTTCATCATTTATCCTTATTTTGGTGTGGCAGTAAAAAATGGTGTGCAGGTTGCCACATTCCTGCAAACCACTGAAAAATTTATATTTATAAAAGTAATGATCTGCCCCTCATGAAAGCGAGGGGCAGATACCAATTCAGCAATGTGATTACTGTAGACCACCTTATTGGCTTTGAGGTGCGCTACGGCCTGCAGTTTGCCCAATGATGGTGTACGCCATCATGCCCAGTGAGTCGTAGGTTGCAGCGGTGGTTTCAGAACGTGGCAGGTAAACGATATTGCCGTTTTTGCACGCAGTAAGGGCGTCGCACCACGATGGCAGAATCTTTGCCATTTCGTCGGCAGCACTTTGTGGGGTTTCACCACGCTGCGGGCGATAGGTGATGAAGATAATGTCGGCATCAAATTGCGGCAGGTATTCGCCACTGAATGACTGGCGCTCGCCGCCGCTGATGTTGTTCACAATTTCAGGAAATTCAAAGCCGGCATCACGCAAGACTTTTCCCAGCGAACCATAGGTGTTCCACACCAGTAATTCACCTTTGTAGCCCTGAATAATCGCAACTTTAGTGTTCTCGACATCAACGGTATCGCGGATTTGCTGTAATTGGCTTTGATAGCGTGCATCGAGATATTTCAGTACATCTTCTTTACCAATCAATTCAGCAATTTTGGCATAGATTTCAAAGTCATCACTTTTGCCAAGATCAAATACATAGGTCGGCGCGATAGCCGCGAGCTGATCAACATCAGCATTCTGCCATGTCGTGGTTAGAATTAAATCGGGTTTAACAGCAGCAACTTTTTCAATATCTGCCGGTGAATTACCGAGAAAAGCGATATCTGAATTGTCAAAATCCATACCCGACATCAGCTTGCCGGAACGGATATGTGCATCGCCCTCATTTGTGGTACGGCCATGGCTGCCGACTGGAATCACCCCCAGTTCAAGTAAGGCCACAGTGATAGATGTATCGTGCAGGCTGGCAACACGTTCAGGGTGAAGCGGTACGTCAACAGTACGACCAAGATCATCAGTAACTTGGCGAGTTTCTTGTGCACACAGTGGTTGCAGAGCAGCCACAAGCAGCATCGCTGCGCTAGTCATGAGTTTTTTCAACATCAAAAGCTCCTTTAGTGGTTAAAATTACAATTCACTCTTGGCTTGACCGCGCAAAATCAGCGCGATAAAGATGGGAACGCCGATCATGGCAGTAACCAGACCGGCGGGAATTTGTACTGGTGCAAAGGCAATACGACCGATTAAATCCGCACCACTGACCAGTAATGCGCCAACCGCAGCGCTCAAAGCAAGATGCAAACCGACGCCTGCATGAGCAATCCGGCGTGCGACGTGTGGCGCAACCAATCCGACAAAGCCCAGTGGCCCAACAGCGGCGACTGCCACTGCAGCGAGTGCCACGGAAAGGGTGATTAAGACCACGCGGATTAAGCGCACACGGACACCAAAGCTGACCGCCAATTCATCGCCCATACGCAGTGCCATCATCGGGCGGCTCGCCCAAAATAGAACGGGCAACAGTAACATCGTGCATATACTGAGGTAGGCAACTTCGTCCCAGCCAGCAGAATGGACGCTGCCCGCCAGCCATGCCAATGCAGAAAGGGCCCGATCAAGATCACCATAGGTAAGCATTGCAGAAGTTAGCGCCGAGATGAAAGCAGCCACGCCAATGCCGGTGAGAATAAAGCGCATGGTATCCCCACCGCGCTTGTGTATGCTCATCCATTGAATCAGTGCTGCGACGACCAATGCGCCACCAAATGCAGCCAGTGGCCGATAATACGAGCTGATATCAGGGAAGATGACGATCATGCTTACAACTGCCAAACCAGCTCCCTGACTGACCCCGACCAGCGACGGGTCAGCAAGCGGATTACGGGTGACATTTTGCAGCGTAGCACCCGACAGTGCGAGCAGCATGCCAACCAGTATTGCGACCAGCGCACGCGGAAAGCGGAACGACCATACTACGGTTTCCGCACTACCTGACACCGGCTCGCCAAACAAGGTTTGCAATACTTCACGCACTGCCAGCGGATAGCTACCACTCATCAGGCTGGTAACCAGCACAGCGACAATAGCGGCAATCAGCAGCACCAGAATCCACAAAGCCAGAACCGGCACACTGAATGCAATGCGCCCGTCAAAGGCAGAAAAAATATGCTGTTTGGTTGCGGTTGTATTCATAGCTTCACCCTCACCAACCACACAAACAACGGTGCACCGACAATTGAAGTAACAATGCCGGTAGAAATCTCAACTGGGCTGAGCGCCACACGCGCGACAATATCAACCAATAGCAAATATATGCCACCAACAATCATCGAATACGGCACAATGCGGCGATAATCATGGCCGACAAACAAGCGCACGACATGCGGGATAACCAACCCAACAAAGCCCATCGGCCCAACCAGCGCAACGCTCGATGCTGTCAGGGCGATCACTGCAAACAGCACCATCACCTTGAGGCGGCCAACTTTGACGCCGAGGCCAGTTGCAGTTTCTTCGCCCATGGCAAAAGTTGTCACTTGTCGTGCAACCAGCAGTGCAACTGCCATACCGGCAATCAACCACGGACTACACCACCACAGTACATTCAAATCACGACCCGCCAATGAGCCGGTCAGCCACACGCGCAGGTTTTCAAAAGTATCTTGGTCAATCAGCTTGATGACTGCGATAAACGAGGCCAAAAATGACGTCACCGCCGCACCGGAAAGAATCAGAGTCAAGGGCGTTGCACCACCAGGCGCCGATACTGCAATCCCCCATACCAGCAGCGCCGCACCAAGTGCACCAATCGCCGCAAACAGTGGTAACCAGCCTGCGTCTTGCACACCAAAAAAGCTCACCAGTACCACGACCGAAAACGATGCACCGTGTAGCAGCCCAAGAATGCTCGGTTCGGCGAGCGGGTTACGCGTCACACCCTGCATCAGCGCCCCGGCAACTGAAAGGCTCGCACCGACCACTAGCGCAATCACCGCACGCGGCAGGCGCAACTGCCAGATCACAATATGGTCAAATTTCTTCTCGTCAAAATCGAGCAAGGCATTAAATACCTCACCAAGTGGGATCGATTTCGCACCGACGGCAATATGCAGGGCAAAAGCCAACAACAATGCGAATATACACCACAACCACGGCAGCGGAATCAGCTTACGCCCAACTGCTGGCGACATCACATCCGCCTCACCACTCATGATGCATTCCCGGCTGCGTATAGGCGCGGCAGGCACACTGGATGCCCATGGGTCGGATCAGTCATGACCGCCGCATCGAGATCAAATACCTTGGCAAGATTTTCTTCAGTAAACACCTCACGCGGTGCACCGCTGGTGATGATTTGCCCATCACGCATCATCACCATGTGGTCAGCAAATGCCGCCGCCATGTTCAGCTCATGCAGCACTATGACCAACGTACGCCCGACATCGCGGGTCGCCCTCGCAAGTAGCGACAGTACATCAATCTGCACCTTCATATCGAGGAATGTGGTCGGCTCATCAAGCAGTAAAAAATCGGTCTGTTGTGCAAGGATCATTGCAATCCATACCCGTTGGCGCTGACCACCCGACATCGCACTGACCGGGCGATCGGCAAACTGGGTAATATCAGCATCCAGCATCGCCTGCTCAATCGCCTCATGATCAGCTTTTGACCACTGGCGCACCAGGGATTGATGCGGAAAGCGCCCCTGCGCAACCAACTCTCGCACGGTCAAGCCTTCTGGCGCAATAGGCCCTTGTGGCAACAGCGCCATTTTTTTTGCGATCAGCTTGCTATTGGCCTTGTGTACATCTTCGCCATCAAGCATCACTGTGCCAGCTGTAGGCTTAAGTACCCGTGCCATTGCCTTGACCAAAGTTGATTTACCACAGCCATTTGGCCCAACCAGTGCCGTAATGCCACCGTTGGCAACGGTAAGATTAACGCCGTCAATAATCACTTTATCGCCATAACCGACGACCAGATCGTGCACCGCCAGACGTGGCTGTTCCTGCGCAGCAGAGTCACTCATTCGATGTACCCGTGATTTACAAAAAATTATTCGAAGCTTTGCTGAACTGGCTTTTGCATACTGGCAATAACATGCTGATTATGCGCTGATGTGATGATCTGGTTTCCAAGCAATAACTATAGTTTGCTCATAGCCAAATGCCTCTCACAAAACATGCGGAAAGCGATAACCAGCGATATGCAACAAATACGCTTGCGCTCTCTACAGACAAAGTAAGCGCAGAACTATACTGATTTTTGATACCACCTTCAATAGCAATCTAAATGATATTATTTATTATTACTTGATTATTTAACTAACGCACTGATGGTTTTAAATTGCGCATGGGTACTGCTGCGCAATAGCTCAAACAAAATTGACTCAACCGTTGCCATGCGTACACCTGCAGCAACCATCCGTGCTATAGCAATTTCATGGTCATGGGGGTTACGTGATGAGCAAGCATCGGTAATCAATACAGGCTGGTAGCCTTTATCAAGCAAATCTAAAGCCGTTTGCATCACGCAAACGTGGCTTTCTACGCCAAAGAGTAAACAAATTTTGCGCTTCTGCGCGGTGATATGCGCCATTGCGGCTTCGTTGTCACACACGCTGAAGCTGCGCTTTTCAAATATCGGCACATCATCGAGTAGTGGTAGCAAATCCGCTGCAGTCTCCCCGAGTCCTTTTTTGTACTGCTGATTGTGCATCAAAGGAACTCCCAGCGCTTGTAGACCTTGCAAAAGTATCTTTGTTCGTTCAATAACCCGCTGCGGCTCATGAATGTGTGGCAGCAGCTTTTCCTGCATGTCTATCAGTAGCGCTGTACTATCTTCTATCGTGATTCTGTGCATTCTTCCTCCGTCAATATCGCCACGCACCTATTCATGCCATCGGGCATATAAGAGTATCTATGTATATAATGACGCGATTTTCAATCAACGCCTGCTTATGTCACCACACTACATTATCTGCATGAAATGGGGCAACAAATACCCCGCTGAATACGTCAATCGCTTGTATCACATGGTACAACGTAATCTGACCATACCTTTTGAAATGGTCTGCCTGACAGATGACAGCTCAGGTATTGATGAAGCTGTGCGTTGTCTGCCAATCCCTTCATTGGACTTACCCAGTGGCTTACCCGAACGTGGCTGGCTCAAGCTGACAACGTTCAGTAGCAATTTGCACGGGCTAAGCGGTACTGCATTATTCCTCGATCTCGACGTGGTGATTTTCCGTAATATTGATCATTTTTTCACCCACCAAGCAGAGCAAGATGGCGTCTTTATCATCAAAGACTGGAAACGCCCTTGGCGCATTACCGGTAACAGCTCGGTATATCGCTTCAAGATTGGTGCGTATCCCGACATGCTTGACGATTTCCGCAAGCGCTTCGTAGAGATTCGTCAACAATTCCGCAATGAGCAAGCTTATCTGTCGTGGTACGTCGATCAGCGCAATGAGCTGCACTACTGGCCAAAATCGTGGTGCAAAAGCTACAAATACCACGCTTTACACACATTCCCACTGTCATTCATCTTGCCTCCCAAACAGCCTGACTGCGATATTCTGATTTTCCACGGTGAGGTCAACCCGCATGACGCAATTAAAGGTGGCGGCGGTAAATGGTATCGCCATATCCTACCCGCACCATGGCTCAAAAATTACTGGTGAATGCATGAAACTCAGCGTTGTAATGATCGTCAAAAATGAAGCTGACAACCTCAAGCTCAGCCTACCTGCACTCAAAGGACTCGCAGATGAAATCATCATTCTCGACTCCGGCAGTAGTGACGACAGCAAACAAATCGCAGTAGCCCATGGCGCGCAGTGGCATGAAAATAGCGATTGGCAAGGTTTTGGTGTGCAACGCCAGCGCGCACAAGCATTTGCCCAAGGTAAGTGGATTCTCGCGCTCGATGCCGATGAAGTAGTCACAGCTGAACTTGCTGACAGTATTCGCACCATCCTCGCCCAGCCACCCGCTAAGACTGTTTACGGCATCAAACGTCTTGACTACGTCTTTGGCAAACGCATCGACCACCCAAAATGGCGGATCAAAGCACATTGGCGACTGTATCCGGCGAATTTCCACTACAACGACAATCCAGTTCATGAATCCGTCAACCTCGACGGCGCACAAACCGCCGTTCTCGATGGGTATCTAGAGCACCACACCGCACCAGATCCGGCATTTTGGCTACACAAGCGACTTGAATACGCACTGACTTGGGCAAAAGACCGCCACCAACGTGGCAAACACGTATCGCCACCAGGTGTGTGGTTGCGCTCTGTATGGGCATTTTTCAAGCAATATCTCGCTGATGGACGCTTCCTGCAAGGAAAATATGGCTTTATTTACGCGACACTATTTGCGGAATATACCTTCAACAAATACGCGCTGCTCTACGACCTTAACCACCGCGCACAAAGCTACGAAAATGACTTCCAGCCACACAACATCACCGTAGAAAATATGCCCTCACCACAAAAAGCAGCTGATACACGTAAAGCAACGTTAAGTGTGGTGATGATCGTTAAAAATGAACAAAAGCATCTACCTGCATGCCTTGCAAGCCTGGCCGATCTTGCTGACGAAATAATCTTGCTTGATTCCGGCAGTAGCGATGCAACCAAACGCATAGCTGAACATTACGGTGCAAAATGGCACATCAATACTGACTGGCCAGGCTTTGGCCGCCAGCGACAAATAGCGCAACAATACGCCAGTAGCGATTACGTCCTCGCCCTTGATGCCGATGAGCAACCCAACGAAGCGTTAATTGCCGCAATTAAGGATCTACTCGCCAAACCAGTCGTAACCGATAAAGTTTTTGCCCTGCGTCGGCAAAATATCTTCTGCGGCACTGCTGTACACGGTAATGCCTGGTATTACGACCAAATTGTGCGTCTTTACGCTCGTGAGCACTTCAGCTATCACCCATTTGACGTCCACGAATCAGTTGATGAGCAGGGTGCAGAAGTGATCACGCTTAATGGCTACTTGCGCCATTACACTAACGACAACCTCTATCATTTTCTGCTTAAAAATATTCGCTACAGCCAAATCTGGGCGCAAGAAAAATACAGTGCCGGAAAGAAATCGCCCAATCTCGCAAGCGTTCCTTTCCGTACGTGCTTTTCCTTTATTCGTGAATACATCTTACGCGGCGCATTCCTTGGAGGGGCATACGGACTGTTCCTCTCAGCCGCAGCGAGCTTTTACAATCTCAATAAATACATCATCCTCTATCATCTAAAGCAGAGTGACTAAAGCACCATGCACATAAAAACCGCTCATGAACGCCTGTTCCAGCAAGCCAGTAACCTTTGCGTTTTCCTTTTTTTTGCTCTTTCTCTAATCATCAAAAGTGGTTATAGCTATGGCAGCGGACTATTACTGCTTGTGGCCTTATTTGGCTTACCATGGTGGAAAAAACATATCCAACTCAATCGTATACATTACTGGCTTTTGGCATTATTGGCACTTAATGCCATTGTAGGTATTTTGTATGCTTGGAGAATGTCCGCAGACGCTGGCGACTATAATCGTCCTATCCGCTATCTTGCCTGTATGCTGCTTTTGGTTTACCTCAGCGTTTACCCACCACGAAGAAATTGGCTATGGTGGGGTATTGCTGTTGGTGCAATAGGTGCAGGTCTTAGTGCGCTGTATTATACCTACGGTGGTAATCCAGCATTAACATTCCCCCGTGCATCGCGTTATCTTAATGCAATTCAATTTGGTAATGCATCAGCACTACTGGGCGTATTGTGTTTGTGCGGCATAAGCTACGCTCGCCATCAACGCCAATCCTGGTTACTTATTGCATTACCGATTGGTTTTTTCCTCGGTCTGACCGCTTCATTACTCTCACAAAGCCGGGGGGGATGGGTAGCTTTACTTATTGCCGCAATTATTTTTGTCATGCAAAATCGCCAGCATCTTCGTAGGCAACAATGGTATTGGCTAATACTCAGTAGCATATTGGGTATAGCAATACTTGGTATACTCGGTAAAAATACAATCCAATCACGTTTAATTAAAGCAAATAATGAAATTACTGCTTATATTGAACACGGCACAGAAAATACATCTGTAGGTGCTCGCTTATCTATGTGGCGCTTTGCTATCCATGAAGGCATGAACTATCCCTTGTTTGGACCAAGTAAAGATGAGATGGAAGCTGACAAAAAGGCATGGGTAGCCGATGGACGAGGTCATGCCATTGAATATTATGGTCATTTTCATAATGAATATTTAGATCTTTTTGCAAAGCAAGGTTTACTTGGTCTAGGTGCTTTTCTTGCCCTGCTGCTTATGCCACTGACCCTTTTTCATCGCTATTTAAATGGAAAAGTTTCCTTGGCAGATAGGGCTGATGATGCTATTGCAAAAGCAGGTTACTATCTCATTATTCTGCACATGGGCTTTGGTTTAACCCAAGTTTCTATTCATGCACATAATAGTGGTTTTATGCTTTTTGTTATTCCTCTGTGCATTTTCTTATCTTGCCTAATGCCAGTAAATAGCGCTAACAACAAATATCTTTCATATAAAAATCACCCTTAAATTTATGTTAAATACAGAAGACCGCGTACGTTATATAAGGCTTCTCCGCTACGTCAAGCCACACTGGAAAATAGCAGTTCTTACTGTTTTGGCTACCATTGTTTATGGATTGACAGAACCGCTTGTGCCATTTGTATTGAAGCCACTGATTGATGGTGGCTTTGCCGAGCGCGATATGACGACCGTCTATGCCATGGTTGCGCTACTGATTGGAGGGTTTTTAATCCGTGGTGTTGCCAACTTTACCAGTGCCTATGCATCAACTTGGCTTGCTCAGCGCGTCGTCTATACTTTGCGCAAACAGATGTTTGCACACCTACTGCGCTTGCCTATGGCTTATCATAATCGTCATAGCAATGGCGAAATCGTTTCACGTTTTACATATGACGTTTTACAGCTGATGAGCGCATCGACAGATGCAGTGATGATTTTGGTGCGCGAAATCATCACTATCATTGCCTTGCTCAGCTATCTTTTCTACCTCAATTGGAAAATGACGCTGATGATATTGAGTATTTCGCCTTTACTCGCCTTTATCATTACCTTCATTTCACGCCGCCTGCGCAATCTCGCGCGGGCCATGCAGGAAGACATGAGCGGCATGAATCACGTTGTTGATGAAAGTCTGCGCGGTCGGGAGATTGTGCGTATTTATCACGGTGAAAAATTTGAAAAATCTCGCTTCGACAAGCAAGCTTACTCCGTCCTTAAGCATGCCTTGCTGTCAAAGAAAAACCTTGAAATTGCCTCTCCGATCATTGAAATGATCATCATTGGCTCTCTTGCTGTTGTGATCATCATCGCAGCCAATCTTGCACAAACTCAGCCTGAACAAATGACCGCTGGGACATTTGTCGCCTTCCTCGGTACCATGGCACTGCTATTTCCACCAATTAAGCGTCTTGGCAAAGTCGTTGAACCCATCCAAAAAGGCATGGCAGCCACGCAAAGCATTTTTGATTTTCTCGATACCCCAACAGAACCACAGAAAGCTTTACCACACAAGCAAATCAAGCACGGTAGCCTGACGTTTGAAAACGTCTCATTCAGCTACGGCGAACATCAGGTGCTAAATGATTTCTCACTACATATAGACGCTGGCGAAACCGTCGCACTGGTCGGCGAATCCGGCAGTGGTAAATCAACTATTGCCGCATTGATTGCCGGTTTTTATCAGCCAGACAATGGCCGCATTCTATTTGATGGTATAGATACTGCAGAAATGACCATGCAAGATCGCCGCCGCGCCTTGGCCTTGGTCACTCAGCAAACAGTGGTTTTTTCATCCGGTATTATCGATAACATTGCCTATGGCGATCCTGAGCCTGACCGTGAGCGCGTCATTGCCGCAGCAAAAAGAGCTAATGCTGATGGTTTCATTCAGCGCCTGCCGGAAAAATACGATAGTCATCTCGGCGAGCAGGGCGGTCGTCTGTCCGGTGGACAAAAACAGCGCATAGCGATCGCACGTGCATTGTATAAAAATGCACCAATACTGATACTCGACGAAGCCACTTCCGCACTCGATAATGAATCCGAACACAAAGTTCAGACTGCCATCGACGAGCTACGCCATGGCCGCACTGCAATCGTCATTGCCCACCGCCTCTCAACTGTACGCCATGCAGACCGCATCATTGTGCTCAATCAAGGGCGTATTGTAGAGTCTGGGTCACACGATGAATTGCTGGGTGAAAACGGTGTTTATGCTAAACTGCTCGCCCAAAATATTCACTAATTCCTGAGTTTCACAATATGACAGAACACCTTGGCTTGATGATATCAAGCCTGCTTGCATTGGGTATTGGTGCCCAGTGGCTCGGCTGGTTCAGCAAAAAACCGGCTATTATTTACCTGCTTGCAATCGGCATTCTGCTGGGTCCAACCTTACATTGGTTCAATCCCGACGAAGTGCTCGGCGATTTGCTGTTTCCGTTTGTCTCGCTCGGCGTTGCTATCATCCTGTTTGAAGGTGCATTGACCCTGAAATTTCAGGAAATCAAAAGCCACGGACGGGTAGTCACCAACCTCGTCACCATCGGCGTTCTTATTACCATCGCTGTAGCAATGACCGCTGCATGGTTGTTTATGGATATGAGTATTGAGCTGGCGCTACTGTTTGGTGCGCTGGTTTCAGTTACCGGCCCCACCGTTATTGTGCCGCTGTTGCGTAGTGTGCGCCCGAATAAAACCATCAGCAATATTCTGCGCTGGGAAGGCGTAGTCATTGACCCAATCGGCGCATTGCTTGTCGTACTCGTCTATGAATATATCATTGCCGGGCATTCTCCGCTGATTTTTGCCAAAACCATCATTGAAGGTTTTTCTTTAGGCACTATTTCCGCATTGTTCCTCGCGACGCTACTCAAGCGCCACTGGATACCGGAATACCTGCACAATGTCTTTACCCTTGCGCTGGTGCTGATCGTCTTTTCTGTATCCAACTACTTTATCGAAGAATCTGGTCTGCTGTCTGTCACGGTAATGGGTATGGTACTCGCCAATATTCGCAACCTACAGACCGATGACATCCTTGATTTCAAAGAAAGTTTGTCACTGATCATCATTTCGATGCTATTTATCGTACTTTCAGCACGCATCAGTTTCGATGGCTTTGCCCGCATGGGTTTCCAAGGCATTCTCGTCCTACTCGCCATCATGTTTATTGCACGCCCATTATCGGTATGGGTTTCAGCACTCGGCTCCAAGCTCACTCGCAACGAAAAGCTGCTGATCAGCTGGATTGCTCCACGCGGTATCGTCGCAGCTGCAGTCTCTTCATTATTTGTACTTAAGCTTGAAGATTCGGCTGGCAGTGATGTACTTGTACCACTGGTCTTTACCATAATCATTGGCACAGTCATCATCCAAAGCCTAACCGCCAAACCTCTTGCCAATTTCCTCGGCGTCGCTGATCCTAATCCGAATGGCGTATTGATCTCCGGTATTAATCCATTCACGATCAAACTCGGCAAAGCCATCAAAGAAAACGGCTTTGACGTCATCCTTGCAAGCACCAGCTATGACCGCACTGCTAAAGCACGAATGGAAGGGCTCAACGTCTATTACGGCAACCTCGTATCCGAACATGCAGACCGCCATCTGAGCCTGGTCGGTATCGGCCATTTGATCGCATTGCACCCGCGCAACGAGCAAAATATGCTTACCATTTTGCGCTACAAATCAGAATTTGGTAGCCGCAATGTGTATCGCATTAAAACCAATGACCGTGTCAACAGTAGCGAACGCGAAAAAGACTACTCAGAATGGCACAGTGGTTGGCTGTTTGATGACGGTATGACCTACAACAAACTGATGGCCAGCGACAGCGATAAAGCGCAAATTCGCACCACCAACATCAGCGATAACTACACCTTTGAACAGTACCAACAGGACAATCCGGACAGCATTCCTCTATTTGCCTTAAACAGCGCAAATAAATTGTTCATGTTTTCTTCCAAAGCAAACTTTACACCTGTAAAAGGCTGGAAAATCGTCGCCTTACAGCCGTATTCTGAAGAAAAACATGCTGAAAAAATGACTAAGCGCCAACAAGAGCGCAATAATGAGAAAACCGATGAAAACAGCGGAGAATTACCATGAATATCCTGATGGTATGTATGGGCAATATCTGCCGTTCGCCGATGGCGGAAGGCATTGCTCGCCATATTGCAGCCCAAAGCGGGCGTGATGATCTAAATTTTGATTCAGCCGGGACACACGCCTATCATATCGGTGAAGCACCCGACGAACGTGCCCAAGCCGAAATGAAGCGTCACGGGCTTGATATCAGTGATCTACGCGCACGGGCTTTTCGTCAGGAAGATTTCCATGAATTTGATGTCATCATGGTTGCAGACGAGCACAATGCTGAAAATGTCCGCGCTATGGCTGGCGACAACGAACAACGTAGTAAAATCATCAAAATGCTCGATAGTGGCTGCGGTAGTGACGAAAACGTCGCAGATCCATATTACGGCGGGGAAGAAGGCTTTGCCCGCGTCTATCAGCAACTCCATTCAGCCCTGACAACCTACCTTGATCGCTCATGAACCAAAACGGCCAATCCATCTGGGAAAATGTCATCGACAACCTTTCCTCCATCCTCGATCAGGAAGCGTTGACCATGCTCGGCGCGCTCGAATTGCAAGAACAGAACGGACGCTGGTTCCTGATTGCAGCCAATAAATTTATCCTTGAACCCGTTGAACGCGACTATCTCGGGCCAATCAAGCTCGCACTGAAAAAGCATGGCATCAACGACGTCAAGCTGAAAATAGAAGAGCCAGACTTATTCACTCACCGAAAAAAGAAAAGCCAGAAAAAGCCTTTTGAAAGTAATCTCAATGCAGACTACCAATTCCATAATTTCGTTCCTGGCCCCTCTAACGATCAGGCTTATGCCGCAGCACAACACGTCGGCGAAGGCTTTCTCGACTATAACCCGCTGCTGATCTACGGTGGCACCGGCCTCGGCAAATCACACCTAATGCACGCTGCAGGTAATGCCCTGCGCGCGCGCGGCAATACTCGGGTGATGTATCTCACCGCTGAAACCTTTGTCAACGACTACATCCGCACCATTAACGATAAAAATAAAACCATGCGCGATTTTGCCGAGCAATACCGCAGTGTTGATGCGCTATTGATCGACGACATCCAGTTCCTCGGCGGTAAAGACCGTTCACAAGCAGAATTTTTCCATACCTTTAACAGCTTATTTGATAACAAGCGGCAAATTATCCTCACTTGCGACCGCTATCCAAAAGAAATTGAAGGGCTCGAAGATCGCCTCAAATCGCGCTTTGGCTCCGGATTAAACGTCTCAGTGATTCCACCAGAGCTTGAAACTCGCGTCGCTATCTTGCAATCAAAAGCCAGCCGACTTGATTTTAAGCTACCTGACGACGTCGCCTTTTTCATCGCCAATAAAGTCATATCAAACGTTCGTGAACTCGAAGGTGCATTGCGTAAAGTCTATGCATTTTGCCAGTTCAAGCAATTACCGGCATCCGTCGAGCTTGCGCAAAATGCCCTCAGCGACCTGATCAACGCACAAAACAAACAAGTCACGCTTGATAACATACAAAAAGTTGTCGCTCAGTTCTATCACGTCAGCGTTGCTGATCTGCACTCAAAAAGCCGTAAAGCATCGATCACCCGCCCACGACAAATTGCCATGTCTTTGGCTAAAGAACTCACTCGCCATTCTTACCCGGAAATTGGCCATGCCTTTGGCGGGCGCGACCATACAACAGTGATTCACGCGTGTCGTAAGATTGAATCACTGCGTAAGGAAGATCGTGATTTTCTTGAAGAATACAAAGGGTTACGGATGGCTCTAACTGGATAATCAGCTGAGCGTTGCATGCATGTATAAGCGGTTGAAACCTCCTGTATATCCTGTGAATAACCCATGAATAACTTAAAGCCATTATTTATCCACATTAACCCCACAGCTTTTGAACAGACCTATCAAAGTTTGTTTTAACCATTTCAGTTGACCTATCATGTGCTTGCAGAGTTTTACACTTAGTCACAGCCCTGATGACGACGAAGTATAGATAAAGAGGTATATATGAAATTCAGTCTTGTGAAAGAATCACTACTAGACACCCTGACCGACATCAACGCTATCGTTGATCGAAAAACAACATCGCCAATCATCAGCCATGCTCATATTACGGCTAAAAACGGACAACTATTACTCAGAGGCACTGATACTGAAGTAACCCTTGCCGCCAGTGTTCCAGCAAGTATCGAAGAAGAAGGTGAAATTACCGTACCAGCTGGTAAATTTCTCGATGTCGTCAAGCACATGCCAAGCGGCATGTTCGTTAATTGCCATCTCGATGGTGAGCAATTCTGCATTCAATCCGGCAATAGCCGCTTCAAGTTGACCACTTTGCCTGCAGAAGATTTCCCAGTGCTCGAAGAAATTGACGCCAACGATGCAATTCAGATCAACAGCGTCCGTTTGAATCAAACCATGCAAAAGGTCAAATTCTCGATGGCTGTGCAAGATGTACGCTATTTCCTCAATGGCATGTACTTGCGTACCCTTGGTGAAGGCAATGGCCTGCACGCTGTCTCTACAGATGGCCACAGGCTCTCTTGTGCGCTTACTCAGATGGATAACGTCAGCGAGGAAAGCCGAGGTATCATTCTGCCGAAAAAAGCCGTTAACGAGCTAATCAAGCTTACTGGGCGCTTTGATCAATCACTCACGCTGCACTTGAGTGACCGCCACCTCAATTTGCAACTCGCTAACTACAATTTCACCACCAACCTCATTGATGGCCAATTTCCTAACTACGAGCAAGTCATTCCTGATTATCAGCAACATCCTGTCATCATTGCTCGCCAAGCATTTCTTGAGGCACTACAACGTGCAAAAGTATTGCTTATTGACCGCCACGACGGTATCCGCCTGACATTTGACAGCCACCAGCTTTCACTTGCAGCACGTAATCAGGACAATGAAACCGCTAACGAAACACTTGAAATCATCAATAGCCGTGATGATGTGATTGAAGCAGGATTTAACATCAATTACCTGATTGATGCCGTCAGTAATCTTGAAGGTGAAAATATCCAAATGCACTTTGAAGATGGCGAAAGCCCTTGCTTGGTGACCAGCAAGGAAGACAACAACATCCGCTACGTCATCATGCCAATGCGCTTGTAAACAAACCATTGCTTCACAAGTAAGTAAACTACCAGCAGGAATTTACCATGTTGTTATTTAAACGCCGTTTTTTACCGTTTTTCATTACTCAATTTCTCGGCGCATTTAACGACAACTTATTCAAAAATGCCTTGCTGGTTTACCTTACTTTTACACTTGCTGATAGCCAAACCCTCAGTCTTTATACCAATTTATCAGCAGCCTTGTTCATTGCACCGATGTTCCTGTTTTCTGCATGGTCAGGGCTGCTTGCTGATCGCTTTGAAAAGCACGGTCTGATCGTCAAAATCAAGTTGTTTGAAGTCATTATTATGGTGCTCGGTGTGGCGTCATTCATGACGGGGCAAGTATGGCTGATGTTGATCGTACTGTGCTTACTTGGCTTGCAATCAACTTTTTTTGGCCCAGTGAAATACGGCATCTTGCCAGAGCGGTTACACGAAAATGAATTGATGCTTGGTAACGGGCTTGTTGAAGCGGGTACATTTCTGGCCATACTGATTGGCACATTGCTTGGCGCTTACTTAGTTGGCTTGCAAACCATGCAATGGATTTTGCTTGGAACCATGATGGCTGCTGCAGTGATTGGCTTGATCAGCGCCTGGTTTATTCCCCGTGATGAGCATCAAAGCAGTCATACAACGCTGCCGCCGTTTAAGCCGTGGCAACAAACCGTCGATTTGCTTCGCTATACCGCAAAAAATAAAATTATTTTCCAATGTATTTTATCTATTTCGTGGTTTTGGCTACTTGGTGGCGCATTATTGACCCAAATTCCACAGTTCAGCCGTGATGTACTCGGTGGTGATAGTACTGTAGTTACTTATTTGCTGGTTCTGTTTTCGGCCGGAGTTGGGCTGGGCTCACTTGCTGCGCATTGGTTGTCGCGTGGGCGTATCGAACCTGGGCTCGTTCCTTTTGGTGGTTTTTTGCTCGCTATTGGCCTGATTGGAATCATCACTGTTGACCAGCAGCCTCATAGTGATTTGATCAACTTTGCAGCATTTTTTGATCAAGGCCCATTCTGGCACACTACCTTTGCCTTCTTTGGTCTTGCCTTTGCTGGCGGTATTTACGTTGTACCGCTTTATGCGCTGATTCAGTCTCGTGCAGAAAAAGGGCATAAATCGCAAGTTATTGCTGCAAACAACATTATCAATTCACTGTTTCTCGTCATTGTCAGTTTACTCGCTTTGACTTTGCTCAGTTTCTTCGGCTGGACATTCAAAATGTTCTTTATTTTGCTGTTGATTCTGCACGTCATCATCAGCTTTTACATCTTTATCACGGTTCCGGAATTTGTGTTCCGAGTCATCATTATTGCGATTACCGGCCTCAATTACCGTATGCGCGTTACTGGTCGTGAGCATATTCCCGAACAAGGCGCGGCATTTATCATTTGCAACCACGTCAGCTATATGGATCCACTAATGATCACAGCTATCTGTCGTCGCCCGATTCGCTTCGTGATGTATCACAAAATCTACAATGTTAAAGCGCTGAACTGGTTTTTCCGCATGGCTGGCGCTATTCCTATTGCACCACGCCACGAATGTAATGAGACCTATGAGCGCGCCATGCAAGCGGTCAATGAAGCGCTGAAAAATGGTGAGCTGGTTGGAATTTTCCCCGAAGGAAAAATTACCTTGGATGGCACTTTGCAGACTTTCCGCGAAGGCATTGTGCGGATGCTTGAACAAAATCCTGTCCCAATTGTGCCAATGGCACTCGGTAACATGTGGGGCAGCTTTTTCAGCCATAAAAATGGTATTTGCAAAGGTAAGCCTGGGCGCTGGTTATCGATTATTCCACTGACGATTGGCAAGCCACTACCGGCTGAAACCAGTGCCGCACAGATGCAAGAAACCATTGCAGGTATGCTCAAGGAACAATTGGAAGAATATCCGAGTCTGAAAAAACCAGTAAAAGAATGATTTCTTGTTGATATGACAGAAAATTATCCTTACTCGTAGAGGTGTTTGTTTTAGAATAGCGCGCTTTTTTAATGGACCGGAGTATCATGTGATTCCCCAATTCAGCTCTGCCGAACGCAAAGCCATCGCCAATTATAATGCTGATGAATTACTGCTTGCTCTGGTTAAGGCAGAGGATTTTGTGCATGGGCTGGCGATGCTGGTACAGTGGTTTCGCGCCGGGGAAGGGGGATCAGCCTCGCAGCATATGAGCGATTTGATTGAGGCTTTGGAGTGTCGTCCTAATGTCAGCACCGTTTTTGCCGGTTATTTTCATCAATGGCTCAATGACCAGCATTTATTTTACAGCTTTGCGCACGTCGGCATGTTTGCTCGCGATGGCTTTATCAATCAAAGTGCACGCTTGCTTTATGACCGTCTTAATCCACCGCCGCGTTCGAGTAAATACTTGCATGATGTGCTCGCTGGCGTGTTTGATTTGCGCAAGGATAAATCATGGTTGCGTGCTGTACGTCCAACCCAGTGGCTTAAACTCTACAGCTTATTGACTCCAGACCCTGACAAGCGTCAGCAAAGTTTGGTGATTATTGATGAAGAAATCCGCTACAGCGTGGAAATGCTTGCTATTTGGCTTGCCAGTGAGGATGTTGACCCTGATTTGGTTCGCCTCGACAGTCGCCTGCTTGATATTGATTCACCTTTTGTTGGTTTGCAGCGCGCCATTCAGCACTATTTGACCCATAGTGAAGACGATGGCGATATTGATGTCATGATCAGTCAGTGCGATGCGCAGATAAAGCGATTGCGTCGCCGTGCCTTGAGTAGTGGCAGCTCATTGGCAACCACCCATTTACTCGTACGCCTTGAAAAAATTCTCCTGCGTATCAGTGCATTATTGGCCTTATTGCGCAGCCGCGACAGTGAGCAATACGGGCGAAATATGCTCGCTTTGCTCAACCAAATGATCGAGCAAGGCGCTTTGCAAAGCAGCCTTAGTGGGGTGTTTAAGCGCAGCGTCAATACCTTGAGCCAAAGCATTGCTCAGCACAAAAGTGAGCACGGTGAGCACTACGTCACAACCGGCGTAGGTGATTATTTTAAAATGTATTTCGCAGCCGCAGGTGCAGGTATCTTTATTGCCATCATGGCGTTGATTAAAATCAAATTGGCCGGCCTTGATCTGTCATCATTCGGTTATGCTGTACTCTCAAGCCTTAACTACGGCATCGGATTTGTAATCGTACATATGTTCGGATGTACGATTGCCACCAAACAGTCTGCGATGACCGCTGCTTATATGGCACAAACCATTCAAACTCATGGTCAAGGGCGTGGCATAGCTCGGCGTATTGCACGTCTGTTGCTCGATGTGAACCGCTCTCAAACCATTGCCGTGATCGGTAACGTCAGTATCGCAATGGGCTTGGCATGGCTGATTTCATATGGCTTTAGCTATTGGCAAGGTGGATTTTTGATTGAACCATCTAAGGCAAGTTATGAACTCAATAACATCCATCCGATCAGTGGTCTTTCCTTGTGGTATGCCGCTATTGCTGCACTGTGGCTGTTCTGCTCTGGCCTGATTGCCGGGTATTACGACAACCGCGCGGAATATCTGCGCCTGCGTGATCGCCTTTATCAGCACCCATGGCTGCGGCGCAGGCTCTCTGACCGCAAGCGTAGAGCCTTTGCTGATTACGTACACGACCACTATGGCGCATTGCACGGGAATTTCTATTTTGGGGTTCTACTTGGCATGACGCCGTTTGTCGGTGAGCTGCTGCATTTACCGCTCGATATTCGCCACGTTGCATTTTCTGCAGCAAATCTTGGTTATGCTGCAAGCAGTATCTCAATGACGTGGCCGGTATTTTGGCAATACCTGCTGTTTGTCCTGATGATTGGAATGGTGAATTTATGGGTGAGCTTTACCCTGGCCATTCGCGTTGCACTCAGAGCGCACGATGCCAAATTCCCCAAACCTATGCGCTTTTTGCAAGCCTTATGGCGTGAGTTTGCCAGTAATCCGTTGCGCTTTTTGTTGCCAATTGGCCTAAAAAAAAGTGAACGCATTCACCACAAAGAGCAAGATCAATAATAGAACGCTGAACACACAATGGGTTTACATAACAATATGATATTTATTGATTTTATATTATAGTTGTTACGCTACCTGTTGTGTAGAAATATCAGAAATACTTAAAGCCGTATTGTTCTAACCATTTTTTACTGACAGTTATTGCTTCG
Organism: Cardiobacteriaceae bacterium TAE3-ERU3; assembly: GCA_019218315.1. Taxonomy (NCBI): domain Bacteria; kingdom Pseudomonadati; phylum Pseudomonadota; class Gammaproteobacteria; order Cardiobacteriales; family Cardiobacteriaceae; species Cardiobacteriaceae bacterium TAE3-ERU3. The sequence continues at coordinate 588,016 of JAHUUI010000001.1, forward strand.
TCACAGCGCGCTTCATTGCCCTCAAAACCCAGCTCTAACTCATGGTGCATTTGCGGTAAACACGATACCGACACGTCAGGAAAATCGCCTTCGAGCTTTTCCAGTAATGCAATTGCCTGGCTTTCAGCAAGAAATGCCTGAATACTGCGGTATATCAATGGTTGTTTCATCGTTGCGCCGTACTCATCAAGTACCCATTCAATCATTGGCTTAGCCATTTGCGGGAAACCGGGTACGCAGTAAATTTGTCCGATAGAAAAGCCCGGTACGTTATTAACTGGATTGGGAATCAGCGTTGCACCTTCAGGAAACAGCACCAAATTACGGCGCATATCGTTAAAATCTTTGCCGAATTTTTCCTCGAGCAAGAGTGTCCCTTGCGGATGATAAGCAAGCGGTACGCCCATTGCTTCAGCAACAGTTGCACGGGTTTTATCGTCCGGCGTTGCGCCGATACCGCCAAAGCTGAGTACCGTTTGGTTGGTAGCAATGGCTTGCTGGAATGCTGTAAGCAGCGTATCTGCGTCGTCACGCAAAAAATGCACGCCATTAATGCGAATACTGCGTGCCTGACATGCGGCCAACGTATTGGCAAAATGCACGTCTTGTCGTCGTCCAGCCAAAATCTCATTGCCAATAATGAATAATGTGACGCCCTGAGTCATTGGTTTTCCTTGTAAGAATACTGCTGGAAACTATAGCAAACTCTGATCCTGAATTTATGCCTTAGTTCTGTACAATAGCTTGATCATTGCCAACATCATGGAATTCATGAACGCATTATTCGAATGGATTACTTTACCGTGGCCACCATTACTGAAGTGGGCGGCGTTGTTCGCTTTTCCGTTAGCACTGCTGGGTATCTTTGAGCTATTTGCCAATATCGGGCTGCGTCGGCGCCTGAATGAAGCTGAAACCCTGCATAAACAGCACAATAAGGAATTCGAACAAGCGCGGCTGATGGTTGCACGAGTAGAAGAGCGTGATAAAGGTTGGCAACGCCTGTACAATCGCCAACAGGAAGAGTACCGCCAGTTACTTGAAGAACACCACAACTTACAAGCCACGCACCAGCATGTGCAAACCCTGCTAGCCACAACGCGTGAAGCCGCTGAGCTGAACCGTCAGCATCTTGAAGAAAAGCTGCTGCTGTTGGAAGAAAATAAGCGTCAATTGCTCGAGGAATTCAGCCAGCTGTCTGAACGTATCTTTACCAGCAAAGCTGAGCAGAATCGCCGTGGTCTGGGTGAAGTGCTTTCACCATTTAAAGAGCAATTGCACCATTTGCAGCATAAAGTAGAGCAGCTGCACATTGCTGACAGCAAGGACAGAGCAGGGCTGAAAGCGCAGATCGGTGAACTGCACAAGCTCAATCGTGAAATGACCAACGAAGCGCATGCGTTGGCCACCGCTTTGCGTGGTGAGCACAAGACGCAAGGTAATTGGGGTGAGCTGATCCTTGAGCGCGTACTTGAGCGCAGCGGATTGCGCGCCGGTGAAGAATATCAGCGCGAAGCCGTGTACAGTGATGGCAATCAGCGCTTGCGGCCTGATGTGGTCGTTAACTTGCCCGAAGGCCGCCACTTGATTATCGACAGCAAAGTCTCGCTTAATGCCTACAGTGATTATGTCAATGCCAATAATGACGCCGCGCGCGAGCGCGCACTCAAAGCACACATCGCTGCGCTTCGCCAGCATATAACAACCCTTGGCAACAAAGCTTACCAGCAGCTTGATGGCCTACATTCACCTGATTTTGTACTGATGTTCGTGCCTGTTGAACCTGCTTTTATGGCGGCCTTTGCTGCGGATGAACGCTTGTTTGACGATGCCTTTGCCAAAAAAATTGCCGTCGTCACCCCGACCACATTACTCGCCACTTTACGCACCGTTGCCAGCATTTGGGCACTGGAACGGCGTAATAAGAGCACTGAACAGTTAGCCGATGAAGCGGGCAAAGTCTATGACAAACTCGCTTTGCTGATCGAGCGTATGGAAAAACTCGGCAAGCAGCTCGACAGCGCCAAGAATACCTATGAAGAAACATGGCACGGCCTGACCAGCGGTAACGGCAATCTCGTCAGTACAGTCGAGCGTTTTCGCGACGTTGGTATCCGCAGTAAAAAAGTCATTCCCAAAGCGATCAGCGATCAGGCACGCTCATCGGATTTCGAATAAATATCAGAGTGGCAATTGCAATCCTTTAGCAGTAGCAATAATCTATCCTGCTTAATTCATTGATGCAGGCAAACCATGGACAACCTCTTCTCAGATCGAATCAAAAAAACCAAACCGTCTTTTATCCGTGAAATTCTTAAAGTCACTGCCAACCCTGATTTCATCAGCTTTGCCGGTGGCTTACCACAGCCTGCATTATTTCCTTATGATGACATTGCACGTGCCGCTGAAGCCTTGTTTGCCGAGCAAGACCGCAGCATCCTGCAATACAGCACCACTGAAGGCAGCCCCGTACTGCGGCAATACATAGCGAACCGCTATAAAAAGCAATTCAATATCGACGTTGATCCAAGCAACATCATCATCACGACCGGTTCACAGCAGGCGCTCGACCTGCTTGGTAAAGTGTTTATCAATACCGGCGATAAAATCGTCATGGAAGACCCGGGCTATCTCGGCGCGATTCAGGCTTTTTCCATGTACGAACCGGAAATTAGAGGCGTGCCATTCAAGGATAACCGGCTGGATTTGGCGGTATTGGAAAACGTCTGCAAAGGCGCCAAATTCTTCTATTCCGTACCGACCTATCAAAACCCGACCGGCTTCGTCATTGATGACGCACAAAAGCAGGATATTGCTGCGATCATCAAAAACAGCGGCACGTATATCGTTGAAGACGACCCTTACGGCAACCTGACTTTTGAAGGTACGCACGACAGCAACTACTACGCTCTGATACCGGACAACACCATCCTACTCGGCTCATTCTCGAAAATTGTCGCACCAAGCTTGCGTATCGGCTGGATTGCTGCACCAACACCTGTCATTCAAGCAATAGCCGTTGCTAAACAAGCTGCTGACCTGCACAGCAGTTATTTGAGCCAGGCATTATTGGTCAAATACTTGCAAAACAACGACCTTGATGCGCATATCCGCACCATCTCGCAGCACTATAAAAACCAGCGTGACATCCTCATGGCTGCATTGCAGAGCAGCGAAACACTCAAAGCGATCAAATTCAATACACCAGCAGGCGGCATGTTCCTATGGGCAGAAATGCCGCACGGCCAATCAAGCAAGGATTTCCTCGAATATGCATTTGCGGAGAACGTTATCTTTGTACCGGGTGAAGTCTTTGCCATTGAAGCGGATGCGAGTAACACCCTGCGTATCAATTTCTCGTATCTCAATGAAGCACAGATTAGAGAAGGTGTTGCACGGTTGGAAAGAGCTTATAAAAATTTACTTAAAGTAACTTGAATTAATTAGATCTGATAATAGATTATTTTTTTAATTTTCTTTCGATGTGTATATATATACTTTTTCCTGTTCTATTTTTTTCTCCAATATGCTTGATAAGAATATTATCAATACGTTCAATATCATATTGGTCGCTAAATTCATAAGAGTAGATTAAATATTCTAAAATTGCAGTATATTTATTTAATATGGAAGAAATTCTATTCAATCTGCTTTCGTACATATAATCATTGTTAATATAAACTTCTCTGTCAGTAATAATGCTTTTAAGAGCATTGTTTAGATTGCCCGGTATTTCTATTATTATTTCAATAGGAATAACGTGTATTTTTTTAAACAGATTTTTAACTTTATTTCCTAATTCAATTTTATTTATTTTGTTTTCAAGTTCTTTAATAATTTTTTCCTTTTTGTTATCTTCTGCAAATATTAGTGTTTCATATGTTGTCCGGATAGTATTTATTAGTTCGTTAAATTCTTCTGTATTTGACAAATGATTTCTGTAATTTCTAGCTATATTATATTTTTCTAGAGCTTCATCGTAAAAATACAAAAAATCTTTCGAGGATATTTTTTCTCTATTTTTATTTGAAAAATAGATAAAATTATCTTCCTCGTTAAAGATAATATTTTTGTCATTACTGCCAATAATAGAAAAAAAACTAGTAATTTCATTAGTGCAGCTATCAATATATTCTATTTGGTTATTGTGCTCAAAGATTAATTCTTTAATATGTAAAATATTATTTTCTATTTCTTGCGAAATTAATTCAATTATATTATAATCAATGGAGAAATCCCCTAATTTAGATTGAGGGAATATCTCAATGTGTAGTTTTGTTATGTTTACTTCATGTTTATAGTCGGATTTTTCAATATATTTTTCAAATTCTTCTAGATGTTTAAAATAATTTGTAAAATTGTTTTGTGAATTTGCAACTTCTATCTGTTTTTTTGTTTGTTCTGAGCGGTGATTTGCAGCAAGTAAAGCTACAAGAGGTATTAATAGCGCCAATATTCCTAAAGAGAATCTATATATTTCTATAAAACTATTGAATCCATTGTAACTAAAATCAATGTATATTTTTTTACTATTTATAGTAATAATAAATGATGATATTAAAGATATAAGTATTATTGTTAGTCCAGTATTTATAACGATAGGCAGTTCGAAAAAACTTTTTTCAGGATTAAAAAAAATATTCTTATCTTTAAAACAAATATCGCTTTTTAAACTAGATATTATTTTTAATAATAAATAAGGTATAAATAGGTAAAAAATTCCTGTTAATATTATTTCTAAATTATTTAGATTGCTATTTTTTATAGTCATATATGCATAAATGCAAAATAATATACCGCAAACAATAAATATAAAAATTAAATATGATATTTTCTTTAACATAAATTTTCTCTAGCTAGGTATATTGAATATTACGTACCACAAAAGGTATTTTTGATTTGCTCATGTGGCTGTGGTGGTGCGCTATAGGGTTGTTTGTCGGGGCTGTCCTGATATGGGGTTGCGAGTGCGTGGTGTAGGTCGTGGAAGGGTTGCAGATCGCCGTTTTCCGCTGCTTCCAACGCGCGTGCGACTTGGTGATTGCGCGGGATGATGACGGGGTTGGCGTGGCGCATTGCCGCAAGGCTTGCTTGTTGGTCGGGTTCATCGTTCAAGCGTGTGCGCCAGCACTGTTGCCAGTGTCTCAGGGCATCATTATCACCGGTTATTTCGTGGTCGCTGTTGGCGATTCTGGTCAGGTCGGCAAAGGTGTTGGTGTAGTCGGCGTGCTGGTTATTCATTAATGCCAGCAAATCGTTAATCAGAATTTCGTCGTCTTTTTGTGCGTTAAGCAGACCGAGTTTGCGGCGCATCATGTTCAGCCATGTGTCTTGGTAGTAGTCGCCCATGTCGTGAATGGCTTGTTCGGCGTGGCTGATGGCACGTTTGCTGTCGCTGTTGATGAGCGGTAGCAGGGTTTCGGCGAGGCGGGCAATGTTCCACTGCGCTATGTGTGGCTGGTTGGCGTAGGCGTAGCGGCCGTGGCGGTCGATGTAGCTGAATACGGTGGCGGGGTCGTAGTTGTCCATAAATGCGCATGGTCCATAATCAAGGGTGTCGCCACTGATCGCACAGTTATCGGTATTCATCACGCCGTGAATAAAGCCGACGCGCATCCATTCACTGACCAGTTCGGCCTGTGCGTTGCCAACGCAGTGCAGAAAGGCGAGTGTGGGGTTATCGGCTTGTACGCAGTCGGGATAGTGGCGGGCAATGGCGTAGTCAAGCAGGGTTTGCACCAGTTCGCTGCCGCCTTTGGCCGCGGCGTATTCAAAGGTACCAACGCGCAGATGCGAGCGCGCGACGCGAGTGAGAATTGCCCCTTTTTCTGCCTGTTCGCGGTATACGGCTTCACCAGTACTGACGGCGGCAAGGGCGCGGCTGGTCGGGATGTTCAGTGCGTGCATGGCTTCACTGACGAGGTATTCACGCAGCACGGGCGCCAGTGCTGCGCGACCATCTCCGTGGCGTGAGTACGGGGTGCGGCCAGCACCTTTGAGGACGATGTCGTGGTGGTTGCCGTTGTTGACGTGTTCGCCGAGCAGGATAGCGCGGCCATCACCGAGAATGGTGAAGTTGCCAAACTGGTGTCCGGCGTACGCTTGGGCGATGGGCTGTGCATCGTCGGGCAAGGTGTTACCGGCAAAGAGATTGGCGAGGGTAGTTGTATCAGGTGTATTGCCGAGATTGAGTGTTTGCGCAAGCTCGTCGTTCCACATCAGGAGTTGCGGATTATTGACCGGCGTCGGTTTCTGCTCACTGTAAAGTGCGCTTGGCAGGTTACGGTAGCTGTTATCGAAGTGGAATATTTGGATCATTAGAGAAGCCAGTCTGTTTCGAGTACGCCGTCTTCAAGCGTGTATTGCCGTTCGCGCAGGGTGTTGAGGATGCGTTGGCTGAATCCAGCAAAAGAAGTAGCAATAATGGTGTCGTCGTTTGCGAGGTCTGTAGCGGGTGAAAGCCGGAAGATTTGCCCGTGTGTGCCGTTTTTGCCGGGGTCAAGGTCAAGAATCAGGCGGGTACTGGCTTCGTAGTCGGAAAAGGGTATCCAGCGCGGACTCCAGTACAGCGGTTTTATTTTGTTTTCGATTAGGTGGTCGATGGGTTCTTCATTGGCAAAAAGCTCGTTCATCATTTGCCAGTTTGCAATGATGTCGTCTATCGGAAGCAGTGCGTTGTAGCCGATGGCGAGGTGTTCGTAGTGGTTGTGTTGCTGGCCGTTGCAGGTAGCAAGATAGGCTTTGAAGTCGTCGGGTAAGGATACATCAAGGGTATTTTCGAGGTAGGCGATCTCAGCTGTACTGGCAGCGGGATTGATACTTTGGTGAATAGCAGGCGCGATATGTTGCAGTTCGTCGAGGATGCGTTGCCAGATACTCTTCATTAGCGTTCTTCCTCGGGAATGCCGTAAGCAATCAAGGCGGCCAGAGGAATAACCTCTAGTGCACGTTCGTCGCAGGCATCGAGTAATACTGGCGGTGCAACGCCGACTTGGTAAGCTTCGTACCAGCGTTCAGCGCATAAGCACCAGCGATCGCCAGGTTGCAGGCCGGGGAAGCCCCACTCCGGGCGTGGCGTCATGAGGTCGTTGCCTTGGCGCTTACTGAAGCGTAAAAATTCGGCAGTCATTTGCGCGCAGACGCTGTGGTTGCCGGGGTCGCTACCTGCGGTGTGGCAATAGCCATCGCGGTAGAATCCGGTGACAGGCGCGAAGCAGCAGGGGATAAGTGTTTTTCCAAAGATGTTTCTTGCGGTCATGGTCGAGGCGGGATTTGCATATAAGCGTACTGTACACGGTTTGCGTTTAAAATTGGACTTTCATTATTTATATCGGCGCAAGGTTATAATGCGCGTTCGTTTTTAATGTGTAGCGCGATGTTTTTTGATTTGGTCGATCATTATTTCTCTGCTGAACGCGATGAAATTATCGCGCAGTTGCGCAAGCTTGCGTACAGGGATGATAGTGCATCAGTAGTAGCGCTGAATGATGTGATGACGGTACCGCGCTACAGCAGCGAATGGCTGATGGCAGAAATGCGCACATTGGGCACAAATCGGCGCATGATTGCCGCGTCGTTGATGCACAAAAAGCTGATGAAAGCGACCCTGACTACATGGCTGGCGGCGTATTTGCTCGGTGAGCAGCCCGCAAGTAATGGATTGGCGCTTGAGGTCGCTGCACCGCACCGGCTGCACTGGTCGAAAGACACCAATCAAAACGTTGATCCTTATGATTTTCTCTCGGAACTGGCAACACAGTTTGTACGCCATATGTACGATATTCATCGCTTGTCGCCGGATATTGCTTTTGGTAATGCAGCGATGACGCTGGCGGTGCCGTGGTCAAAACTGGCAGGTTTTCGCCATGACGGTGAGGCAGTGATGGCTTCGGCAGAGCAATTTTTTGCGCGTTTATGCCCGGAGCTTGGAGCGATGCTTGAATGGCATGTATTGCATCAAAATGGGCAAAATGCAGCGTATGCACGGCGGCGCAGTTGTTGCCTGAAATATCGCGTTGAAGGCAAGACGTACTGCACGACGTGCAATAAAGTTGTGATTGAAGAACAACACGCCGCTTTACTCGCAAAATGGTGAGGCCATGAATTATCGTATTTTTTACGATGCTGAATGCCCTATTTGCCGCTGCGGGATGGCGCATATCCGCGCGTGTAATATCAAAGGCAATTTGCATTCGTTAGCACTACAGGATCACCCTGATTTATTGGCTGAATACGGTATTGATACGGATGAAGCAATGATGATTTTGCATCTCGTCGATGACGACGGCAAAATTTATGCGGGCATAGCGGCTTTCCGTATTATTTACCGTGAAAATGGCTGGCGATGGTTGGCAACATTTTTGGGTTTACCAATCGTGCACCAAGTTAGTGGGTAGTTGTATCTGCTTATTGCTCGTCACCGTTACAAAATACCAGCGTGGCTGTTGCCCAAGGTCAAAGCAAGAGGGAATTGTCAGCAGGGCAAGTATTCGCATGAGTCGGTTATAAAATAACACCATGATTTTTTTGTGTAAAAATCCATTTTTGGTATGTATTTGCATATAAATCATTAATATTATGCCTTGCATAGCATTTGACTTTGTGAATAATAACTACCCCCTATTGTCAATAATGGATGGTTATTATGAAATTACTCGCTCTTGCTGTTGCACTCGCTACAGGTAGCGCTGCTGCCGCCACTTCATGGAACATGGCGACCCCTTATGCGGACGGGGAATTCCATACCCAAAACATCAAGCAGTTTATTGATGATGTGAACAAGGCGACCGATGGTGAAATCGACATCACCCTGCATTCTGGTGCGTCTTTATACAAAGCGCCGGAAATTTTCAAAGCAGTACGCTCGAATCAGGTGCAGCTCGGTGAATTGCTGGTATCCAGCCTCGGCAATGATGATCCGGTTTTTCAGGTTGATACCCTGCCGTTCCTCGCCACCAATTACGACGATGCGAAAAAGCTGTGGGCTGCATCAAAGCCTTATATTACGGAAGCACTGAAAGAAAAAGGCGCGATTTTGCTCTACACCACGCCGTGGCCGGGGCAGAACTTCTACACTAAAGAGCCACTCAATAGCGCCGACGACCTAAAAGGCAAGAAGATGCGCGCTTATAACGCGATGACTTCCGGCATTGCTGCGCAGCTCGACGCTGCACCGACCACGATCGAAGTTTCAGATATTCCACAGGCATTCTCGACCGGACAAATCGACGCGATGATTACCTCAAGCGCGACTGGCGCATCTTCACAGGCGTGGGATTTCGTCAATAACTACACCCGCGTCAATGCGTGGTTGCCGAAAAACATGATTTTTATCAACGAGCGCACCTGGCGTCGCCTTGATGAAGCGACACAGCAGGCAATTCTTGACGCCGCGGCTGCTGCCGAAGCGCGTGGCTGGGAAATGTCTGCCGAGAAAAACGCCGCCAGCGAGCAGATTTTGGCTGAAAATGGGATGAACGTTGCTGATGCCAATGAAGCGCTGACCGAAGCCTTGACCGAAGTTGGCCACAATATGGCTGATGAATGGACGCAGGCTGCGGGTGAAGATGGCGCAGCGATTCTCGAAGCCTACCGCAGCAGTAAATAATGCGCCTGTGTATGCTGAAACGTGCGCTACACGGCGTATATTCGGCAGCGGGCATTGCAGCAGCATTAAGCATGCTGCTGATTCTCGGCCTGATTGTCGCGCAAATCGTTGCGCGACAATTTGATACCCACATTCCCTCGTCTGGCGATGTGATGGGTTATGCCGTGGTATGGGCAACTTTCCTCGGCCTGCCTTACACCATGCAGGCGCGCGGACATATTCGCGTTGAGCTGGTTACCAGCCGCCTGCCGCGCCAGTACCGTCGCCCATTGGCATTGCTCATCGGCCTGTTTGCGACGGTGATGCTTGCGGTGCTGTCGTACTTCGTCATTATGCTGATTTACGAGTCGTGGGAGTATCAGGATGTCACCGACGGCGAAATCCCGCTGCCACTGTGGCTGGTGCAATTGCCGATGGCAATTGGCTGCGTATTGTTCACCCTGTCGATGCTGACAACCACGGTAGAAGACTGGCTGGCAAAGCCGCACCCCGTGGATATTTCATAATGGATTGCTAATGGATCAACTCACCATCGCTCTGATTTTACTCGCTGTGTTGTTTGGCTCTCTGGCGCTGGGTTTGTGGGTTTCGTTGTCTTTGCTGATGGTCGCAGTAAGCGGCTATTGGCTGATAGACAACAGCCAGTGGGGCAATATCACCGCAACCATTGCCTGGGGTTCGATTGCTGACTGGAAGCTTGCGCCGCTGCCGATGTTCATCTGGATGGGGGAAATACTGTTCCGCTCGGGCCTGTCGAAAAACCTGTTTGATGGCCTGTCGGTATGGCTGAACCGTCTGCCCGGCAAATTGTTTCACGTCAATACTTTGAGCTGCGGCATTTTTGCTGCGGTGTCAGGTTCGTCGGCGGCGACGGTCGCTACAGTCGGCAACATCACTTTGCCGCAACTCAAGCGCCTCGGGTACCGCGAATCGTACGCCATCGGCGGATTGGGCGGCTCGGGTACGCTTGGCTTGCTGATTCCGCCGTCGATCATGATGATTATTTACGGCGTGGCAGCCGAAGTCTCGGTATCGCGCCTGTTTATGGCGGGGGTATTGCCGGGCATTTTGCTGATAGTGCTGTTCATGGGCTACACCATGATTTATTGCTGGTTGAACCCCGATGCCGTGCCGGATAACCCGCCCGAAGCTGCGCAGAACAACAAATTGCGCGCCACATTCAAATTACTGCCGGTTGTTTTGCTGATTGTCGCGGTACTTGGCTCGATTTACGCCGGTATTGCGTCGCCGATCGAGGCATCCGGTCTGGGTGTGGTCGGCGCACTGATACTGACCCTGCTCGAAGGCAGCCTGACGTGGCGGACGTTTTGCGATGGCCTGATGGCGGCAGTGAAGACCACGGCAATGTTGCTGTTTATCATCGTCGCGGCGACCGTACTCACCAATGCAATGGGCTTCATCGGCCTGCCGCGCGAGCTGGCACAAGCCGTAGCGGCAATGGATTTATCGGTCGGATTGCTGATTGTCATGCTGACTCTGCTGTTCATTCTGCTCGGCTGCTTCCTCGACGGTATTTCGGTCATCCTGCTCACCACGGCGACCATCCTGCCAATGGTACAGGCCGCGGGCATCGATCCGCTGTGGTTCGGCATTTATCTGGTGATCGTCGTGGAAATGTCGCAAATCACACCGCCGGTCGGCTTTAACCTGTTCGTCCTGCAAAGCCTCACCGGTAAAGACCTGATGCTGATTGCGCGCTACACCATGCCGTTTTTCTTCCTGATGATGCTGGCAATCGTCCTCATCTGGCTATTCCCTGAAATCGTAACGTGGCTACCGACGACCATGACGGAGGCAAGATAATGAAAAAGTGGTTACTCAATGCAGACGTTGGCGAAGGCTGCGACGACAGCCTCGTCATGCCGTTTATCGACTGCGCCAATATCGCTTGCGGCGCACACGCTGGCGACAGCGATACCATGCTTCGCACCCTGGAACTGGCGAAGCAGCATCAAGTCACGCCCGGTGCGCATCCGGGCTATCCTGATCCGGCCAATTTCGGACGCTTGTCACTCGATATGGACGCAGACAGCGTTGAAGCGACGGTCAGTGCACAAATTGCCGCATTGAGCGAGATGGCGCTGTCGCTTGCTTATCCGCTTTACTACGTGAAGCCACACGGCGCACTCAACCACGACATGTTGCAAAAAGACGATGTTTTTCGCGCCATTTGTCGTGCCGTGGTTGCGGACAGCCCCGACCTCGCGCTGATGGTACCGACCAATGCTCGCCACGACGTACAGCAAGCCATTGCCGACGAGTACGGCTTGAGCATTTGGTGGGAAGTCTTTGCCGACCGCGGCTACGAGCCAAGCGGGTTGCTGCGCAGCCGCAAGTACGACGATGCGCTGCATGGCAGTGCGGAACGCATCATCGCACAACTCGATGAAATCACCCGCCACGCACGTATTACCGCCATCGATGGCGCTGCACTCGACGTCAGCAATGCCCGCACCATCTGTATCCACGGCGATCACGCTGCCTCGGTTGCCGCGATACGCCAGTGGAAAACCGCAGCAGAGCGTGAATCGTAGTGAGTAGCGCAAAGACCACATTAAGCTGGACGGCCGCAGGCGAGCGCGCCGTGATGCTGTATCTGCCCGAACCGCCGCAGGACGACTACCCGTTGCTTTTGCGCGCGTTGATGGGGCATTATCGTGCGCAGTTTGCGACCATCATTGATATGGTACCCGCTTACCGTAGCCTGCTGCTGGTCTTTGCCGATAGTGACATCCCCGCGCAAGCCATTTGCGACAGCGGCAACGATTTCCTCACCGCCTACAATCCCGTGCAGGCACAGCAAGGCGTCACGACCCACACCATTCCCGTGTGCTACGCCGCTGAATACGCACCTGACCTCGCCGACCTCGCTGCCAGCCACGGCCTGAGCGTGGATGAGGTCATCGCGCAGCACACCGCCGACAGTTATAGCGTCTGCTGCCTCGGCTTCATCCCCGGCTTTGCGTTTCTCGGCTATGTGGATGAACGCATTGCCACGCCGCGCCATCACAACCCGCGCAGTAAAGTCGCCAAAGGCAGCGTTGGCATTGCCGGCCGCCAGACCGGTATTTACCCTGCTGACTCACCCGGCGGCTGGCAGATTATCGGCCGTACACCGGTAACGCTATACGCACCTGAACGTGGCCTGTATTCACGCTTTAATATTGGCGACAAAGTCCGCTTTAGTGCCATTAGCGCCGACGAATTTGCCAACTGGACAGACGAATGAGCAAAGCACTATTCCGCGTGATTCGCACCGCACCACTGACCCAACTGCAAGATGCCGGACGATTCGGCCATCTGCACCTTGGCTTTAGCCACAGCGGGCCGATGGATGAAAGCGCTTTTGCCATCAACCAGCAATTACTCGGTGACGACGGCAGCAGCGCGCAACTCGAATTTGCCCCCGGTGGCCTGATGCTCGAAGTGCTTGCCGACGTCACCATTGCGCTCAGTGGTGCATACATGCAGCCGATGTTGAACGGCAAACCGCTGGTTAACTTCTGCGCACACCAGCTCAAGCAGGGCGACCGCCTTGATTTCGGCTTTGCCAAGCGTGGCATTTATGCCTATCTTGCGGTCAAAGGCGGCTTTGCTGCTGCGCCAATCCTCGGCAGCCGCAGCAGCACCGCACGCCTCAATTTACACGCACAACAAGTGCAGTCCGGCACTGTTTTGCGCGGCAGTGGTGAAGTGCTGGCCGAAGCGCAAGGCTGGCCGCGAAAAGACATCCCCGATTACCAATGCGATACGCTTGAGGTGATTCCCGCTTGCCAATATGAGCAATTTAGCGCGGAAATGCGTGAGCTGTTCAGCACACAAACCTATCGCGTCAGCACTGGCGACCGCATGGGCACACGCCTGCAAGGCGACAGCGCGATTAGCTATGACCACGGTGAATTACTCTCCGAAGGGTTGGTACCTGGCGCAATCCAGATTACCCGCGAAGGCCAGCCTATTGTGCTGCAAAAAGATGCCCAATCCATTGGCGGCTACCCGAAAATCGGCGTACTCACCGAAGCGAGCCGTAGCCTGCTCGCACAGATGAACAATGGCAGGGAATTGCAGTTCCGCTTTGTGTAAGTGTGATTTGAGGTGTATTTTCGCGAGCTTGTGATGATGAGTAATAAGATGAGTTAGAGTGTGTTGATGTAGCCTTGCAGGCAGGCAACTTCTAATAGAAGTAGAGAATGTATTTTATGTTATGGTATAACGTTTCGAAAATAATATAAAATATGGGAAACTTACTGAATGAAACTCAATAAACTGTCTGTTTTTATTGTACTTTACTGCTCAACACCATGTGGCTACGCACAAGACATCCAACTTGATACGATTGATGTTTTTGGTACGAGATCAGATGATAATGAAAAAATAACCACGCAAGATATTGAATCTAGTGTTGGTGCTGATCGTAATATTACTGATTTGTTGAAAGAAAATAATGCTATACGCTATTCAAGTAATGGTAAAAATAGCCAGATGCTGGGGGAAATTGCACCTGCTAATGTGTCCTTTTATGGTGAGCGATATTACAACAACAATTTGATGCTTAATGGCGTAAGTATTAATAACAACATCAATCCCGTTGGTATGGGTGAGAATGGCAGGCTGCCTTTCGATCATACAGCGACAATTTTACCCTCTGAGTTACCGCGTGGGCATGCCCAATCCTTTTGGGTGAGTCCTTCTCTGTTGGAAGAGGTAGATGTGCATGCGAGTAATGTGTCGAGTGAATTTGGTGGGTTTACAGGTGGTGCTGTTAATGCCAAATTGAAAAAACCGACTGCTGACAAAGCTTACGGCTCACTTTCCTACCGTACCACGCGTGCTGCCTGGACGAAGTTCCATTTAGACGGAGATTATCAAGAAGCTTTCGAACAGGCGTATTTACCGCTTGCCCAGCCCGAATTTATCAAGCACGAATATAATCTGACCTTAAACCAGCCGATTAATGACCATTCTGCGTTGCTATTTTCCTATGACCGGCAGCAATCCGATATTCCATTGCAACAACGCTATTTAGATAGATGGGTAACGCAAGAGAGGAAATCGAAAAATATTTTATTGAGCTATGAAAATGTAATAAATGACGCCAATATTGTTTCCGCCAACCTTCTCTATGCACCGCATGCTGGCTCGTATTTTTTGGATAATGCCAAAGATGGACGCTTTGTCGAAAGTGGCGGTGGTTTGCTGGGTGAATTGACGTGGGAGTCTTTTACGCCATGGGGCGACAGTACGACAACTTTGCACTATCGCAATGATAAAAACCAGACCAAATATGATGCAGATACTCTTTATCGCTATACCAAAACACCAAGTATTGACTGGGTTTCAGACCCCGGTACAGATGAAGCAACCAAAGGTGGAATCGGTAAACGTACCACGGAGCAGAAAAGCATTGGTATTCGGCAAAATATCGAGTTTGAACCCCGCACTTTTGCTAGCTCAGCGCATACCTTTAAAGTTGGATGGTCTTTTGAGCGTAATACCTCGAAAGTAAAGCAGGGAAAGCTTGCTCAGCAATACTCAGGGGCGAAAACTGGTTCTTATTATGAAGACCCTTCTAGCCCATATGGTTATTCCTTTAAACCATTTGATTTGAGAGATTGTGAAGACTGCATACCCGGAGAGCAGTTTTTTACTTCAAAGTCCCTTTATTATCCTGTTAATGCCCAAGTTTCGCACAATCGTACAGCGTTGTACCTTGAGGATAATATTAAATGGCATGGTTTTACTTTCCGCCCGGGTGTACGTCTTGATTATGCGCAGTTCACCAAAGAAGTGAATATCGCACCAAGATTTTATATGGATTACGATTTGCAAGCTAAAGACCGTACCCATTTTAGCTTGGGATTAAACCGCTATTATGCAAGTGGTCTCATTGATTATAAATTGCGCTCTGCCTACACATTTCATGATAATTTTTCTCGCTGGGAATATGCAGATGGCTGGAGTTTAGGTACCCCAACACAATATGTTGCTTACAAAAATAAAGGCCTAACCACGCCTTATAGCGATGAAATTGCACTCGGGCTATCACATGAAATGGCAAATACCCTGTGGCGTTTTGAATGGATAAACAGGCATAGCAAAAAACAGCTGATGAGTAAAATAGACTATCAGGCGAACCCACAAGAACGCTGGTTGGTGAATGAAGGTGAGCATCGCTCTAATAATTTTAGTTTGAAGCTCAATAATATTGAGCCAATAAAGATGAAATGGGTGGATTTAAATTGGTCTATTGGTGCAAGCTATCAGAAAACCACTACTAATCAGACCGGCAGTGATTATACCCAGCGCACTTGGGGCGATTACGACGTTCAAAAAGTCATCGTCAAGGATGAACTGAAACCGATTGAAGAAACGCCGGCAACCCGATTCAATCAACCGTGGTTGGCTTATGCACGTTTGGATACGCATTTCCCAAGCATCGGATTAAATTGGTCACAGCGACTGAATTACCAATCCGGTTATCGCGAGACCTCTCTCTCGGGTATACGTTGCTCGGCAAAAATTGCGGCATGCGGCGGATATAACGGCATAGTTGCCAAATATGAGGAAGTGAAATACCCCAACCACTTTACCGTTGATTGGCTGTTTGAATGGAAGAAAAAGTTTACCAACGAACATGAGTTATCCGTGAACTTGACTGCACTGAATGTATTTAACACAGTCATCAAAGTACAAAAAGAAAGCTACGACTATGGCAATACCTATTACCAAACCTATTTGCCCGGGCGGCAATTCTGGTTAGGCGCCAAATATCGTTGGTAGCTTTATGACATACTTTGGGGAATACAGCGCCATTTTTATGGCGCTGTATTTTTTTGATAGTTCCACGCCTGCATTAATAGTAGCACGGCATCGTGTAATTCCTCGCTGGTGAGATGACCGAAGCCGAGCGAGAACAGCGGCAGGCCGCGGTGGTTTTTGACCGGATAGAGCTTGATTGATGCTTGAGCGGCAAGGGCTTCGAGTTCGTGGGTGCTGCGTGATTCGTTGCGCAGTTCGATGAGCAGGTAAAAGCCCGAGGCTTCGCCGTGGTAGCGCAGGTGCTCGCTGTATGGCTGCAAAAGCAGGCACAGTTGTTCCATTTTTTTGCGGTAGGCGGCGCGCATACGGTAGATGTGTTTTTCAAATTCGCCGCTGTGCATGAAGTCGGCGATGAGATGCTGGTCGATGCGCGAGACGTTGCAGTTAAACACGCTGCACACACGTTGGTAGGTGGGCAACAACGCGGGTGGCAAGACCATAAAGGTGATGCGCAGCGACGGCATCAGCAGTTTGGAAAACGAGCCGAGGTAGATTACGTGGCCGTGCTGGTCGAGATGTTGCAGGGATGGTACCGGCTTGCCCTGATAGCGGAATTCACTGTCGTAGTCGTCCTCGATAATGTAACGTCCGGCTTTGGCGTGCGCCCAGTCGAGCAATTGGTGACGCTCTTTGATTGGCAGCACGGTGGCGTAAGGGTATTGGTGCGACGGGGTAACGTAAAGGATGTCAGCGTTGCTTTGCCCGAGCAGAGAAAAGTCGATTTTCTGGTGCGCGTCGAGCAGCGGCAGTTTGACCACGCTTTTGCCCGAGGCGCTAAGCAAGTGTTCGACGACGGGGTAGCCGTGTTCTTCCATCGCGTAAGTGAGTTGCGCATGTGGATGATGGTGGGCAAAGAGTAGGATGAGCTGGCTCATGCCGCTTTCGACACCGGCAGTGATGATGATTTGTTCGGCGCTGCAATGAACACCGCGCGAGGTGTGCAGGTATTGGCGGATTTGCTCGCGCAATACCGCTTCGCCTTGTTTGTCGCCAAGGCAGAGCAGGTCGCGGTGGCGTTGGTTGAGCAGGTTTTTCAGTCCTTTTTTCCATGCACTGAACGGAAACAGGCTGGTGTCGATCAGGTTGGGATTGAGGTCGTAGCGGTATGCGGGTTTTGTGTTGGCCGCTGGCTGTGGTGCGGGTATGGGTTGGCTTTGCGCGAAGACTTGTTCGCCGTCAAAGCAGACGAAAAAGCCGCTGCGCGGTTTGGCTTCAATGTAGCCTTCGGCGAGTAGCTGAGCGTAGGCGGATTCGACCGTGTTGCGGCTGATGGCGAGGTAATCCGCCATATAGCGCTTGGACGGCAAGCGTTGCCCGACGCGCAATGTACCGGCATAAATTTCCTGCTTTATTTGCTGGTAAAGCTGCAAATAAAGCGGTGTGGCTTGAGTCTTGTCGAGCTTGAGAATGAGGTGTTTCACGGTTGGTTAGTGGTGGCGGCAATCTGACCCCATCAAGTTTAGCAAAATTGGTGCTTTTAATGATACCTGTTTAGCGGACAATGCCGCTTCTCAAAACAAACAACCCCAAAGGATATTTAAATGGAAAAGCAAACCGGTAACGATACGGTCAAGCGCGGTATGGCGCAGATGCAAAAGGGCGGCGTGATTATGGACGTGGTCAATGCCGAGCAGGCGCGGATTGCCGAAGCGGCAGGCGCCGTGGCAGTAATGGCGCTGGAACGCGTGCCGTCGGACATTCGTGCTGCCGGTGGCGTGGCGCGGATGGCGAACCCGAATATCGTTAAAGAAGTGATGGACGCGGTATCGATTCCGGTGATGGCAAAAGCGCGTATCGGCCATATTACCGAGGCACGCGTGCTGGAAGCGATGGGCGTGGACTACATCGACGAAAGCGAAGTACTGACCCCGGCTGATGAAGAATTTCACCTGCTTAAAAGCGAGTTTACCGTGCCGTTTGTTTGCGGTTGTCGTGATTTGGGCGAGGCGCTGCGCCGCATCGGTGAAGGTGCGGCGATGTTGCGTACCAAGGGTGAGCCGGGCACAGGCAACATCGTTGAAGCCGTACGCCACATCCGTAAGGTTAACGCACAAATCCGCAAAGTGGTCGGGATGCTCGACGACGAACTGATGACCGAAGCCAAGAACCTCGGCGCACCGTTCGAACTGCTGCGTGAAATCAAACGACTGGGCAAGCTGCCAGTGGTCAATTTTGCCGCCGGCGGTGTTGCAACGCCAGCTGATGCAGCGCTGATGATGGAACTGGGCGCAGATGGCGTGTTTGTCGGTTCGGGCGTGTTCAAATCCGATACACCGGAAAAATTTGCGCGTGCGATTGTCGAAGCAACCACGCATTATCAGGACTACGACTTGATTGGTCGCCTCTCTGCCGACCTCGGTGAACCGATGCGCGGTATTGATATTGCCACGTTGCGCACGGAAGAACGTATGCAAGAGCGCGGTTGGTAATGTCTGATTACGCACAATACCGCATTGGTGTTCTTGCGCTGCAAGGTGCGGTTAGCGAGCACATGGCGCAGATCACTGCGCTCGGTGCGCAGGCGGTAGCGGTCAAGCAGGTTGCACAACTCGCCGACCTTGACGCGCTGGTGCTGCCGGGCGGTGAAAGCACCGCCATCGGCAAGCTGATGGTTGAATACGGCTTTATCGACGCGATTCGCACTTTTGCTGCCAGTGGCAAAGCGCTATTCGGCACTTGCGCGGGCATGATTTTGCTTGCCTCGGAAATCGAGGGGCAAAGCCAACCGCACCTTGATTTAATCGCTATTCGCGTACGCCGCAATGCATCGGGTCGGCAAGTGAGTAGCTATCAGGCGGACTTGGCAATCAAGGATATGGATGCACCATTTCCTGCGGTGTTTATTCGTGCGCCGTATGTCAGTGAGTTGCTCGCTGATGATGTGGAGGTGCTCGCCGAAGTGGAAAAAAACAATCCGGTACTGGTACGCCAAGGCAATATCCTCGCCTGCTCATTTCACCCTGAATTGAGCGATGATGGTCGGGTGATGCGCCTGTTTTTGGATATGATTGGCTGATTTAACTACGTTGGATTTAGCCAAGAAAAAGCCGCCAGTTTGAACAGAGCTGGCGGCTTTTTCTGTCAATGAATTTTTGAGCGATATGGTCGCATCAATTTAACCGCATTAATTTCATGAGTTCTGCGCATTCGGCATTGGCTTTCTGGTGTTCTTCTGTGCTCATGTTGTTCCATTCTTCTCTGAAACCGTCAATATCAACTTCATCTGCAGCATCTTGGTCACCTGAGGCAGCAGCATATTCTTTCATTTTTTCCAATAGGGTGAAGCAGTTATTCTCTTCGGCTTGTGCAGTGCTCATCGCTGTAAGGATAAGCATCAGGCTGATGGTGATTTTTTTTATGTCGGCTCTCCAAATTATATAAATAGAAATATTAATGAACGATTGTAGCTGAAAAATGATCCGCTTTATATCAGCAGCCACAATATCAATGTGCAGAGTAATAAATAAGTCGTAAGCAGCGCGATACACGGGATCAGGCGGCTTTGCGGATTGTTGATGATAAATGGTTTGGCATTATCGGCTTGTTGTAGCCATGCGTTGAGACGGGCGGCGAGTTGTTCGGTGTGGTTGGGGCTGCCGGGTGTGCCTTCGTGGTTGCTTTGTACGCGGGTGATGTTGCCGTTGTGCTGGTGCAAGTAGAGGTGGGTGGTGATAGTTTCGCTGTCTTGAATGTCGGATGTGCTGTTGATGGTGGTGTGTGTACTCGCTTTGCTTATGTCGCTTAGTTGCCAATGGTCAAGCGTAGTATTGAAAAGTGCCGTGGTGAGGATGTGCGCGTCAGCGCGTTGTGCTGTATGGCGCTTGAGGATAATTATGCGACGAGTAGTGCAGTTATAAATGATAAATGCGACCGTCATCAGAATAAGCGGCACAGCGAGATAGGTACCAAGGCTGTATTTGATTGCGGCGAAGTGGAATTGGCTGAGCGCCGCGAGCAGCGCACTGCTAATAACCAATGCGGCGACAGCGGGCAGGATGTTGTCGTTGGGCAGGTTGAGGCGTAAGGTGAGATTGCTGCGGTTATCCAATGTGCGTCGTAAAAGGTTGGCAATACGACGAAATTCCTCATTATTTTCTGCTGGAATATCCTGTTCCTGCGTATGCCCATTTTGCCGGGTAATGGCCAAGCTGTGCTCGCCGGTATTGCTGGTGAGCGCGGTAATATTATCGATATGAACGGGTGTGCCAAGTGGTTTGCGGTAGAGCCAGGTTTGTAGGGTGAATGTTGCTGTTGGATTGCGGGCATCAAGGGTAAGTAGTTGATGCGTTTGTGGCTCGATCAGGTAAATACGCACCAGCAGTTGTGTGGCAAATATTAGTGCGATGAGCAAAACGGCTTTTAGTACAGAAACAACGATGTTGCCAGTTAAAAATTGGAGCAGCGTGGTTGGCTGGTAGATAGCGAGTAGAACGGCACTGAGAGAGGCAACCGCAATAACAGCTGAAAGTAGGAATCGTAATAGCGATGGACGATAGATATGTAAGACGCGACGGCCGTGTGGTTCAGCAATGAACTGGCGAATGGTTGCAGCGGTATGCTGGCTGCTCTCGATAGCGTAAGCGGCATCGGCAAGCGGGTATGGATGACCACTGCCATCATTCAAAATCAGTAAAGAGGTCGGATTGCTTGGCCGTGGCAAGACGAGGGTTTGCGCGCCAGTAACACCATCTATTTGCCAACGGCGTAGGGGAATAAAGCCGAAGATGACGTCTTGGATGGTGGCGTGCACTTTGCCATTGGGTTGGCGCTTGAGGGTCAGGCGTGTCCAGCGTGTAGCAATGGAGAGCATGGCAAAGGTAGCGAAGCAGGCCACTGTGGTGGTGAGCACGTGTGCAAGCTGCTGTTGTGTCTCGTCGAGTGGCGGCAGGCTGATTGCTGTACCCAGTGCGATGGCAGTGACTATTGCAGCAATAAACAGGCGCATAACGGTGTGACCCGGATTATTGAGCGCTACGGTAACGGGCTGATTACTGCCGAGGGCGCTATTAAGCCGGTTTACCACATGGTGTAAATCTTGTTCAGAAGGTAGGTTATGGTGGATTTTGTGCGGTTTTTTATTTGTGCGCTGGCAGAGTATTGTGCCGTAAGCGTAGTTGCCGCCAATCTGTGTTGATTGACTGCGAAAACCGCTGACATTACGAATACGCTTGGCAAAGGGCAGGCGTATACCGCAAACATGATGGCTAATAACGAGATTTTGCTGCACAACTTGCAAGCGGCGATGGTGCAACGGCGCGAGGGTACCGCGGTAAAGATAAGCCAGCGCAGCGAGATTAACGCAGAGGAAAACAAGGATTTCGACAATCATGTGTTTTGTTCAAGTGACAATCTTGCCGCATGATAAATGGATTGTGTTGCATGGATATTTCTTTTTTCGCGTGGAAATGACAGTCTCATTCCAAAACGATTACAGGGTAACCAAAAAATAAAAACAACGCCGTGTTTTTATATGCTGTAACCGTTTTCCGGTCGCCTCTTACAGCAGTTATGTTTAAATGTGATTGATGTATTTACAGGGACTTGAAATGACAAAGTATCAGGCAGTATTACTCGATTTCGACGGCACGCTTGCCGATACCAGTGCGCCGTTTGCTTATGCAGTGGCACAGGCTTTTGCCGAGAGTGGCTATGGCGTACCAAGCGAGCAAACCATGCGTACGGTAATGGGAAAAGGATTGCCACTTGAAGGAACGTTACATGCGTTGATGGCTGCGTTGGGGCTTAAGCCAAATGACGATGATATTGCTGAGATGGTTGTGCTGTACCGCAAGATTTATTTCAGTGAGGAGGCGATCAGCCGTACGCAGTTTTACGAAGGGGCGCAGGCTTTGCTTGAGTATTGCCGTGATAACGGGGTTTTAGCGTTCATTTTTAGCAATAAAAGTACTGTTGCAATTAGTAAAACATTGGATCATTTCAACTTAACTGCATTGATAGAGGGTATTGTCGCTGATGATGGTATGACGCCGCGCAAGCCTAACCCAAGCGGTTTTGAGCAATTTTTTAGCACTAATTACCCCGAGATTGCTCGCGAGCAAGTACTGATGGTTGGCGATACCATGACCGATGTGGCTTTTGCTGAAAACTGCGCGATTGATTGCTGCTGGATGCGCTATGGCTACGGTGATAATGCGGCTTTGCCAGATGGCGCGGTCAGCTATGTTGCTGACCGCTTGATTGATGTTGTTGAGATTCTGAAGGGTTAAAGCACCATTGCCGCAATCCATCCAAACGCCAACAGCGGAATATTGAAATGCAGGAAGGTGGGCACGACTGAGTCCCAAATATGGTCGTGTTTGCCGTCCATGTTAAGACCGGACGTCGGGCCGAGGGTTGAGTCTGATGCCGGTGAACCTGCGTCACCAAGTGCTGCGGATACGCCGACGATAGCTGCGGTTGCCAATGGTGAGAAGCCAAAGGTCAGGCACAGTGGTACGTAAATTGAGGCGATGATTGGTACGGTTGAGAATGATGAGCCGATGCCCATGGTGATGAACAGCCCGATCAACAGCATGAGAAACGCAGCCAGCCCTTTGTTGTCGGTACCGACGGTGGTGCTGAAGGTTTGCACCAGTTCAGTGACGCCACCAGTAGCGTTAATCACTTTGGCAAAGCCGGAGGCGGCAATCAGTACAAAGCCGATCATTGCCATCAGGCGCAGGCCTTGCTGGAAAATATCGTTGCTTTCCTTGATGTGGAAAATACCGCCCAAGGCGAAGATAACCAGGCCGACCAATCCACCGATGATGGTGGATTCGGTGAATAGCTGCACGGCAAAGGCGGCAACAATCGCGATGATACTGATTGCAATGTGGTGCGGTTTGATCGCCGCAACACGTTCGGCAAGGTCGTTGGTTGTGGGTTCATCACTGGCTGCAACGTAAATGCGTGGCTTGCGGTAGGTAAAAAATACCGCAGTTAGTAAACCAAGGATCATGCCACTGACAGGAATCAGCATCGCCAGTGAGATTTCAGCGACTGATGTTTGCAGGTTTAATGCGGCACCAGCTTCGTTAATGTTCTTGACCAAAATACTCTCGATAAAGATTTTCCCGAAGCCAACTGGCAGTAGCATATAGGTAGCGGTGAGACCAAAGGTCAGTGCGCAAGCTGCTGCACGGCGGTCGAGCTGGAGCTGGTTAAAAATTCCGAGCAGTGGCGGCACGACAATTGGAATAAAGGCGATGTGTACCGGCAGGATGTTCTGCGATGACATGGCAAACAGCAGCAAAATAGCGAGGAGCAGATACTTAAACCAAAAGACTGCTTTGACGCTTGGCGTCGCACCGAGCCGGCTAATAACTTTGTACGCAAGCAAATCTGTGATGCCGGATTTTGAAATTGCGACGGCAAATGCACCGAGGATGGCGTAGTTCATCGCTACGGCTGCACCGCCACCGAGGCCGTCAGTAAAGGTGGATATGGTGTTATCAAGGCTCAATCCACCAACTAAGCCGGCGGTGAGAGCGGCAAAAATCAGTGCGATAACGACGTTGATGCGCAGCAAGCTGAGCGCAAGCAGTACGATGATAGAAATAATGACTTCATTCGTCCACAGCATGGCTTTTCCTACAATAAAATTACATATTATTTATGAAAAAATGTACTTTTGTCGAGGCAAATAACTATTTTAAAATAGTGAATAAATAAAAAAGCCCGCGTGATGCGGGCTTTTTTATTTCGCGTTTATAGTCTGATTAGACGTTGTTACGCGACAGCATGATCATGGTAATACCGTTGGAAATCAGCTCAACAGCAAGCAGAACGCCAAGAATAACGGTTGCTGATTCTGGATAATCAGAGAAGATCATTACTGCAAGGATGACAGAAATCAGCCCTGAAAGCAGTACTGGCCAGAAAGCAATGGTGTTGCGTAAGCTAAATGACGTAACGATTTTGACGATACCGGTCGCCATAAACAGGATAGCGATAACCATGGTCAAGGCAAGAACGCCTTTGAGAGGCTGCTGCAACAGCTCAAAGCCAACCAATACGCCGATTACGCCACCAATCGCGCCAAAAATCTTGCCGCCCGTAGTCGGTGCGCGGAACATGGCAATAAATTGCAGAATACCAACCAGTAAGAACATCCAACCGGCAAGCATCTCAGCGGCAAGCGTCGCTTGAAGTGGATTCCACAAGGCGAAAATACCGCCAAGCACACTGATGATACCAACAACTAGCCATAATGTACGATTCATATACCCTCCGTGTTTTATGAAATAAAGAATCTTTCTCAATTATACGCATCATTCTAATTAAATTGTCACTTTTATTTAAATTTTGAGGTTATGCTGTGCAGCTGTGGGTATATACTGAATTTTCATTATAAATAATGGAGTTGTCATGAAATTCTCAACCCTTGCTATTCACGCTGGCTATCGCCCGGAAGAGACGACTAAATCAGCAGCAGTGCCGATCTACCAGACTACTTCTTATACCTTTGACAATACGCAGCATGGTGCGGATTTGTTCGACCTTAAGGTCGAAGGCAATATTTACACGCGCATCATGAACCCGACCAATGCCGTGCTCGAAGCACGGGTCAATGCACTTGAAGGTGGCGTTGGAGCGCTGGCAGTTGCTTCCGGTATGGCCGCAATTAGCTATGCGATTCAAGCGATTGCATCGCAGGGCTGCAATATTGTTTCGACCAGTCAGCTATACGGCGGCACTTATAATCTGTTCGCGCATACCTTTCCCAATCAAGGGATTGAGACGCGCATGGTGGCGCACGATGATTACGACAAACTCGAAGCATCCATTGACGACAATACCCGTGCGCTGTATTGCGAGTCGATTGGTAATCCGGCAGGTAATGTGGTTGATATTGCGCGCTGGGCAGCGATTGCCGACAAATATGGTGTGCCGCTGATTGTCGATAATACCGTCGCGTCGCCGTATTTGTGTCGCCCATTTGAGCACGGTGCACATATCGTGGTGCATTCACTGACCAAATACATTGGTGGTCATGGTACGACGATTGGCGGCATGATTGTCGATTCGGGCAAGTTTGACTGGAAAAAGCACGCCAAGCGCTTTCCGATGCTCAATGAGCCTGATCCTTCTTATCACGGTGTGGTTTATACCGAGGCGCTGGGTGAGGCGGCATATATTGGGCGTTGCCGGGTGATTCCGTTGCGCAATACCGGTGCAGCGTTGTCGCCGTTTAACGCTTTCCAATTGATGCAGGGCTTGGAAACTTTATCACTGCGCATGGAGCGCCATTGCGCAAATGCGGAAAAGATTGCGGCATGGCTTGAGCAACACGATAAAGTCAGCAAGGTTAATTACGCAACGTTGGCGAGCAGCCCTTACCGTGAAACAGCGCAGAAAATTTGTGGCGGTAAAGCGTCGGGCATTTTGAGCTTTGAGCTAAAAGGTGGTCGCGAAGCCGGTGGCCGCTTTATTGACGCACTGCAACTGATTTTCCGCCTCGTCAATATCGGTGATACTAAAACCCTCGCATGCCATCCAGTCTCAACCACGCACCGTCAGCTTAATGGTGAAGAATTGGCAAGTGCGGGCGTCAGTGAAGGCTTAGTGCGGATCTCAGTCGGCATTGAAGACGTTGACGACATCATTGCTGATATCGCGCAGGCCTTGGATAAGGTGTGATTGACCAAAATTAAGCGATATGGATGACAAAAAGGCCAACGCAGGACGTTGGCCTTTTTTATTACAAATGATAGCTAGGGGCTTAGTGTGGCTTAAAGCCCAATGTACCGGTCAATTGCAAGGTTTGCGCCTGAGTGTTTTCTAGCTGGTACGGCAGCTTAACTGAGGCGCCGATGATTTCATAACCATCTTGAGGAGTGCGCAGGGTGATCTCGGCAATGCCATCTTTATCAGTGGTGAGGCCATCAATATCGCCGACCTGATCTTCAAATTCCGCACCGGCGTATGGTTTACCATCAAGTGTAACCAAGACTTTCAGTTTGTCACCTTCTTTCAGTTTCAGAGGGTTATGCAGTGGAGTGACCTCAATTTTCATACCAACTGGCTTACTGTATGCTTCGTCCCACTGGAAGATGCCTTTGCCAAGTTTGTAAATATGGCGGGTATCAAAAATAACCCCTTCAACTTCGGTGCGTGGCTTGTGGAAATGCTTGTCAGCAGTAAAAGTGAAGTAGCCAAAATCATATTCGGCCGTCATGAGGCCGACACTACCATCTTCAGCAATAACCGTGCCGGAAGTGTAGTCATAACCAACTTTGACGCGCTTATCGACATCATACGCAGTGAGACCAATAACATTCTGTGGGTCGGGTTCTTCCCAGTGGTCATCCGCCCAGAAGCGAATCGTATAGCCATTGTCTGTTTGCGCAGGGAAAAGATTGTGTGCTGAGGCTGTTGCGGCCATCAGAGAGCACACCAGTAGTCCATATAACTTTTTCATAATCGTTCCATTTAAGTGAACAGCACACGCTGCGAGTAGCATTCTACCTCATAAATGATAATGATTATTAGTTTATGTAATTTGATGTGGCAGAAAAAAGCACGCTGTTGCCAGCGTGCCAAAACCTCATGATGATTTTTTTATTTATATCTGATCCGCTTTCAGTACCAAAGCGGATGGCTGATGTTATTTCAGGTCGTAGCGGTCTGCATTCATGACCTTGACCCATGCCTTGACGAAATCGCGCACGAACTTCTCTTTATTGTCGTCCTGTGC
Organism: Cardiobacteriaceae bacterium TAE3-ERU3; assembly: GCA_019218315.1. Taxonomy (NCBI): domain Bacteria; kingdom Pseudomonadati; phylum Pseudomonadota; class Gammaproteobacteria; order Cardiobacteriales; family Cardiobacteriaceae; species Cardiobacteriaceae bacterium TAE3-ERU3. Next base: position 615,159 of record JAHUUI010000001.1, read on the forward strand.
GTAGACTTCTGCGTATGAGCGCAGAATTGAGTTCGAGCCGAACACGAGGTCAACGCGCGTCGCCGTCCATTTGCTTTCGCCACTTTGGCGGTCGCGGATTTCGTACAGGTTATCGCCAACCGGATTCCATGTGTTGTTCATGTCGGTGAGGTTAACGAAGAAGTCGTTACTGAGTACGCCTTCGCGGTCAGTAAAGACGCCGTGCTTGGTGCCACCGTGGTTGGTTCCAAGTACACGCATACCACCAATCAATACAGTCATTTCCGGTGCAGTCAGCCCCATCAATTGGGTGCGGTCGAGCAGCAGCTCTTCCGGAGCAACAGCGTATGCCTGCTTTTGCCAGTTGCGGTAGCCGTCGTGGATTGGCTCAAGATCAGCAAATGAATCGACGTCAGTTTGCTCATCGGTTGCATCGCCACGGCCTGGGGCAAATGGTACTTCAATATCGACACCGGCAGCCTTGGCTGCTTGTTCGACCGCGGCACTACCACCAAGGACAATCAGGTCGGCAATGCTGACTTTTTTGTCCAGTCCAGCCTGAATTTCTTCCAGCTTGGCGAGTACGCGCTGCAGGCGCTCAGGTTCATTGCCAGCCCAGTCTTTTTGTGGTGCAAGGCGAATGCGTGCGCCATTTGCGCCACCGCGGTAATCTGAGCCACGGTAAGTACGCGCGCTATCCCATGCAGTGTTGATCAGGTCAGTAGCCGAAAGCCCGCTGTTCAGCAGCTTATCTTTAAGTTCAGCAATTTCTGCGTCACTCAGGGTGTAATCAACCGCAGGAATCGGGTCTTGCCAGATGAGGTCTTCTGCAGGGACGTCAGGGCCAAGGTAGCGACTCTTCGGGCCAAGGTCACGGTGGGTGAGCTTAAACCATGCACGGGCAAAGACTTCACTGAAATAGTCAAAGTCCTCATAGAAGCGCTTCGAAATTTCACGATAGATAGGGTCCTTGATCATTGCCATGTCGGCATCGGTCATGATTGGGTTGCGGCGGACACCGGGAACGTGCGCATCGAATGGCTTGTCTTCTTCCTTGATGTCGATAGGCTCCCATTGCCACGCACCGGCCGGGCTCTTTTTTAGTTCCCAGTCGTAGTTGAACAGCAGGTAGAAGTAGCCGTTATCCCACTTGGTTGGCTCAGTCGTCCATGCGCCTTCAAGCCCGCTACTAACAGTATTTGCACCATTCCCTTTAGGGTTTTTCCAGCCAAATCCCTGGTCGGCAATATCAGCCGCTTCAGGTTCTGCGCCAAGCAGTTCTGCTTTGCCATTGCCGTGGCATTTACCAACGGTGTGGCCACCTGCAGCAAGCGCGACTGTTTCTTCGTCGTTCATTGCCATGCGCCCAAATGTGGTGCGGATGTCTTGAGCTGTTCTAAGCGGATCAGGATTGCCGTCAACGCCTTCCGGGTTGACGTAGATCAGACCCATTTGTACTGCAGCAAGTGGGTTTTCTAACGATTCACGGTTGTCATCATCGCTATAGCGGTTTTCAGTTGGCGCTAACCATTCTTTTTCTGAACCCCAGTAGACGTCTTTTTCCGGATGCCAAATATCTTCACGGCCACCAGCAAAACCAAACGTCTTCAGCCCCATGCTTTCGTAAGCAATGTTGCCGGCAAGAATCATCAGGTCAGCCCATGACAGTTTGTTGCCGTATTTCTTTTTGATTGGCCACAGCAAGCGACGTGCTTTATCGAGGCTGACGTTGTCTGGCCAGCTGTTGAGTGGTGCAAAGCGCTGGTTGCCAGTGTTGGCGCCACCACGGCCATCATCTTTGCGGTAGGTGCCAGCTGAGTGCCAAGCCATACGGATCATAAAGCCACCGTAGTGCCCCCAGTCTGCCGGCCACCATTCCTGGCTGTCGGTCATTAGCGCATGGAGATCTTGCTTGACGGCTTCGAGGTCGAGTTCGTTGAATGCCTTCTTGTAGTCGAAGTCCTCATCCATCGGATCAGTTTTGTGGTCATGCTGAGCGAGGATGTCGAGGTTAAGCGCATTTGGCCACCATTCCATCACTGAATTGCCTGCTTCGGTATTGGCACCGTGCATGACCGGGCAACCGCCTGCGCGCGGTTGGGTGTTGTCTGTATTGTGTTCGCCGTGTGATACCGGACATTTGCCTGATTGACTCATGATTGCCTCCAAGGACTGTATCGTTATATGAGCGCCATCAAACCTGCATAGTGCGGTTACCCCTGCATTGCTGCAATGGGTAGCCCGGTTTTGCGATACCACTTTAAAGACCACTGCAAAACGGAGTCATTTAAATATTTAATACGGACGACCGTTTTAAAAATGGTAGGTTATGGTTCATTGACGCTTGCCAAAACGGGAAAACATTGCCTCAATAGTTTGCCTCATGATGCAGAGTGTCTCCCGTTGCGCAATAAGATACAAAACCTTTTTGTATTTTGCAATACAAATTGAAAAACAGATTTTGTTGAGTTTTATAAATCAAAGAAGCGTATTTTGAACAAAATGGTTTAAGTACTCAATATTTAAGTAAATTTTTTATAAAACAAACAGTGAAGGATTGCTGTCAATACGAAAAAACTGCATGAATACACTATGGTAATGGTATTTTTTTGATATGATTCGCGCCAATTTCATTATTGGCAGTTCTTTATGAGTCAACAACACCGCCCTTTGCTGGGCGCATTATGGATGGTCGCCGCCGGCGTCACATTCGCGATCATCAACACCACACTGCAATATCTCGGCATACATTATTCAATCAACTCTGGTTCATCGGTGCTATTTCAATACGGTATTGCACTGTTGATCTTCTTGCCGCTGATGAAAACCGGCTCGATTCGGCGCGCCGTTCGTTCTGATTTTCGCTTATTACACATTGTGCGCGTTGGCGTATCAGTAATTGGTATTCAGCTGTGGACGTGGGCACTGGCCTATCCGGTGCCAATTTGGCAGGGCATTGCCTTGCTGATGACTTCTCCACTGTTTGCGACAGTTGGCTCCGGGCTGATTTTGCGCGAGTCTGTGAGCTTGGCGCGCTGGATTGCGACATTAGTTGGCTTTGCTGGTGCAATGTTGATTTTGCAGCCGTGGTCAGATGCATTTATGTGGGCGAGCCTATTGCCACTTGGTGCGGCATTTTTCTGGGCAAGTGCTTCACTTTTGACCAAATTCACCGTCAGCAAAGACAGCCCGACGACCATTGTGTTTTATCTGCTGGTATTGATGTTGCCATTTGATTTGATGTTTGGCTTGCCAAATCTGGTCATGCCACAGGGTTGGGAGCCATGGCTGATGTTGGTAGTGATTGGTGCGTTGACTGCGCTGGCGCAGTGGGCAATTGCCAAAGCCTATGCGACGGCAGATGCGTCATTTGTGCAGCCGTTTGACCACGTTAAACTGCCGCTCAATGTACTGGCCGGTTATCTCGTCTTTGGCTGGGTGCCGCCTGGCGCACTGTGGGTTGGCTCTGCGATGATTATTGCATCAGTGGCATTCGTCACCCATTACGAACACCGCCGCAATCCGGTTGAGGTGATTTGGGAAGAAACGCATCCTGACCGTAAAACAGCGAAGCACTAGTTATAGAGTTCCCAGTGTGATCGCGATGGGCTGGGCTATTAGCCACACTTAGCCGTTGCAAAAAAATGCCACCGTGAGGTGGCATTTTTATATCAAGCGAGATAGCGCTCGAACAAAGTACTATTCTTCTGATTCCACTTTGGCTTTTTCTGGCAAGCTTGGCTGCTGCTCACTCCATACATGCAGCGGTATATCAAGCTGTGCTTCGAGCCTCTCCTCGAGTACTTGGAATTGGCCGACATCAAGCGTAATGGTATCTTTGGGCATTGCTAATGCCTGATAGATTTCAAGCAGGGTATAGTACTTACGCGCTTTACTTGGCAAGTAGCGCGCTGGTACGTCATCAGCAATGACGATTAACTCAGCCTGATGAAGGCGGTTTAAGATAAAGCCAATTTTGGCAGGTGAGCTGTGTAGTGCGCTGCTCAGCTCTATGATTGATGGAGCAGTTTCGGCATTGGCAAATGCTTGGTCAATATGGGTCATGACGCCGATGCCTAGCAGCATTTGCTCATCCGCATACCACTCGTTTTCATCGTGCGGCGAAAGGCCATACGGCATTTGTAGCAGGCTTGCCACTTTTGCACCCATCAGAAACAGCAACCACAAGAAATACAGCCAGAACAGCATGATGATGACACTGGCAAAACTAGAGTAAATGACAGAGTATTTTGCTGATCCGGCAATGAAGCGGCTGAATATCCACGATACTGGGTACCACAGTAACAAGAAGAATGCTGCACCACCTAGGGCTGCTTTCCAATGTACTTTACGGTTAGGTATCCATGCATAAGTGCAAGCAATGAGTAGAAATACGATGCCCAATGGCAGTAGGCTCGTTAGAAGGTTAAATAAAATGCCGATGCCGGGATAGTGTAAAAAGGGTTGTAACCATGCTGCGTCCTTCATGCCCAGCATCATTGACATAATGGCACCGATAAGCAGCGGGGCAAGGATGATTGCGCTAATGTAGCCGCTGATGCGTGATTTTAATGAGCGTTCGGTTTCAACTCTCCAAATGCGGTTTAAAGTCAGTTCAATTTTTTGCGCCATATTGATGACGGAGACGAACAGCACGACAACCCCGACAATACCAAGACCACTGGCATTGGTTTGGCTGACAAACTGCACCAAATAATTGACGACTTCATCACCAGCTTTCCCCATTGGTGCAAAAATATCGTGCAGCCAAGGCTCAATAACGCCCTGAACACCAAAGCCCCGCAATAAGGAGAAGGCAACGGCTAAAAGAGGAACCAAAGTCAGGATCGTGACATAAACCAGCGCTTGCGCATCTTCGGGCAGTCGTTCTTTCATATATGCGCGGAAGAGTGCAAATGGATAAAATTTTGCCCACCGCCACGATTGTGGGCCGCGTGCCTTCCACCATTTTTGCCATGTATTGTCGATACCGGACATGTGTACTCACTTTATATATTTGTGTTAGAAAAACACTGCAGTACCACCTAATACAGGTAGTAAAAGGTGATTATTCATCTTTTTTACGGATTTTGACGATCTACGCAGTGCACAAAACAGGGGGTATAATAAGGGAAAGCTTTTCAGATAGAAAGGCACACGGCCAAGCAAAATGGAGGCGAGTAATGAGTAAATATCAGCATGTTCTATTGGTTACGGATTTGCGGGAAGATTGTGATCGGGTCGCAGAGCGTGCTAAAGCGGTTATCCGTGCAGCAGATAGCGCTAAAATCAGTGTTTTGCATATCGTGGAAGAAACCGTATTGACTGCGGGTTATGAAATTGTACCGATTGTGCCGGTCAGTAATGAAGTCGAGATGGTTCGCGAAGCACGCGAGCAAGTCAAAGCACTACTTGATCGCCATGGTATCGAGTCAGCTGACATCAACATCGAGACGGCATTGTCAACTCGTCGCGGTATTCTTGATTATGTAGAAAACAATGCGCCAGATTTGGTCGTGATTGGGCGTCACAAGCGCACCGGGCTTGCATCATTGCTCGGTGCAACCGCAGATGACATCTTGCCCGGCGTGAATTGCGATGTTTTGGTGGTTTATTTGGGTGATGCTGCTTGAGTGTACAGACAGTCAATGAGATAGAGCGTGCTCGCCTTGCACAATTGCTTGGCGAGTATGGGCTTAGCGTCAGCTACGTTGCAGAAGGTGAGGCTATTCCGGGCACTTTTTGGGGTGAACCGGAAGCGGGGCTGATCGGTAATACGCTTTATCTACGCCCAGATACACCTGTTCACTCAGCATTACATGAAGCGGGGCACTGGATTTGTATGGATGAGCAGCGCCGTGCACGGCTGCATACAGATGCGGGTGGCACGGTAGAGGAAGAGTGTGCAGTGAACTACTTGCAGATCCTGCTTGCTGATGCACTGCCTGATGTTGGGCGGGAACGTATGCTCGATGATATGACCGAATGGGGTTACTCTTATCGTGAAGGTAATGTTCGTGCATGGCTCTCAGGCGACGCCATTGACGCTTTGGCGTGGTTGGTTGAGCATGGATTGGCCAATAAGTATGGCCAGCGCATTAAGCAACCTTAAAAACCCGTATTTGTATGCTATGGCATACTGCGCCACAGAAGTAACAACATTAACTTTAATAATCGACTTCACAAGGAGTATTTATGAAAATGATGACATGTACAGCACTGGCTGCGGCAATGGCCGCCCTGTTTGCTCAGGCAAATGCTGCTGATCTTGGCAGTGATGAGCAGAAAGTCAGCTATACAATCGGTGTTGATATGGGGCAGTCGATTGCTCAGATCGATCAGAATAAGAGCCTCGACCTTGATGCATTGATTGAAGGCCTCAAGCAGGCTTATGCTGGTGACGATTTGGAATTGAGCCAGGAAGAGATGGAAGCCGCAATGAAATCATTTGCCGAATCTCGCATGAAAGAAATGCAGGCTGAAATGGAAAAAGTGGCTAATGAGAATGCTGAAAAAGGTAAGACTTTCCTCGAAGAGAATAAGAGCAAAGATGGTGTAAAAACCACGGATTCTGGCCTGCAGTATCTCGTCTTGGAAGAAGGTGAGGGTACACAGCCACAAGAAGGTGACAGCGTGACCGTCAATTACGAAGGCCGCTTGCTCGATGGTACCGTCTTTGACAGCTCTTATGATCGCGGTGAGCCAATCACCTTCAAACTCAATGAAGTGATCCCGGGTTGGACAGAAGGTTTACAGCTGATGAAAGAAGGCGGCAAGTCTACTTTCTTCATCCCTGCTGAGCTGGCTTATGGCGAGCAAGGCGCGGGCCCTGCAATTGGTCCCAACTCAACTTTGGTATTTGATGTAGAGCTACTCGGCGTCAATGATGATGGCGCAGAGGCAGCGCCGGCAGATGGTGAAGCTACTGCTGAACAGAAATAATCAATTCAATTTATTCAATTGATGAAAAAGCCTGCATTTTGTGCGGGCTTTTTTGTATCTGGTTGGGCTTTAGTCTTCTCGACCGTAGAATTTAACCCCGATTTTGATGCGCTCGCGCCCGTTGGATAGGCGGTGTTCATTGGTGTCGCGTAATGAGTAAACGCAGCCGCAGTACTCCTGCATATAGAATTCTTCGCGTTTGCTGATTTCGATCATACGCTGTGAGCCACCTTTTTTACGCCAGTTATACGTCCAGTATTGGACATCTGGATATGGCGCTGCTGCACGTTCACCGCAGTCATTGATCTGCTTCATGTTCTTCCAGCGAGAAATGCCAAGCGAGCTGGTAATGATTGGAAAGCCGTTTTCATGAGCGTACAGTGCGGTGCGCTCAAAGCGCATATCAAAGCACATAGTGCAGCGGATACCGCGCTCTGGCTCCATTTCCATACCTTTGGCACGGGCGAACCAGTTATCTGTATCGTAGTCGCAATCGACAAAAGGCACGTTGTACTTTTCGGCGAAAGCGATGTTTTCATCTTTGCGCAGCAGGTATTCCTTGCGCGGATGAATATTGGGATTGTAGAAAAATATGGTGTAGTCGATGCCCGAGGCGAGCATGGCTTCCATGACTTCACCTGAGCAGGGCGCACAGCAAGAGTGCAAGAGGACTTTTTTCTGCCCATCTGGTGGGACGAGCTTATCGCGTTCTGAGAGTTCAATCATGATGTTGGTTGGCTGTAATATTCTGGGTTTGCTTCGATAGGCTTACGTGCTTCGAAGATTTCTTCTAGAATGGGGCATGGTTCTTGATCGTTGAACACATAAGTGCTGCCCTTATAAACAATAGCGCCAGAGCATGGTGAACGTTCTGATTCAGCGGGATTATTTGTGATAACTTGTTCGTAGTAGGGCGCGCGGATTTGCGTACATTGGCGGTATTTCACGCGATTTTCTTCATCGACAAATACCGAGCGGTTACCGTCTTGGCATTGATAAATACCGCGCGTGACCAGCCTCATTTCGACGTTGTTAGCATCACTTTCTGAGAGCTCCCCGCTTGTGGCGCGTATATCATCGTTTGGATCGTTGAGCAGTGCGGGGGATATGCCCATATCATCACCGGATAGAGTGGCTGCTTCTGGAGCCGGTGGCATGATCTCAGCTTGTACACCGGCTGAGAGAGCATTTTGTTGATCCACTGATTCAACGTTGCTTATATGTTGCGCCGCAGCACTGCCAACTACGCTATATACAAAAAACAGCACAGAAGCAGATGTTGCGGCGTAACGAAGCACCAGCTTATACTCGGCTGAAGATCAGCGTTGCATTGGTGCCACCAAAGCCAAAGCTGTTGGACATAATGGCATTGAGGCGCTTTTTAACGTTCTCGCGCACGATTGGCAGCTCTAGCTCTTGTGCTTTTTCATCAAGATTATCGATATTGGCTGAGGCACAGACGAAATCATTTTGCATCATCAGCAATGCGTAAATGGCTTCGTTAGAGCCAGCTGCGCCAAGTGCATGGCCAGAAAGCGATTTGGTTGAGCTGATCAGTGGCACATCTTTGCCTTCAAAGGTCTTTTTGATTGCTTCGAGCTCACGGGTATCACCAATTGGCGTCGAGGTGCCGTGTGCATTGATATAATCAATGTCACCCTGATGGGTTTCCATGGCCATTTGCATGCAGCGAACAGCACCTTCACCAGATGGCTGCACCATATCGTAGCCGTCTGATGTTGCTCCATAGCCGGTGACTTCAGCAATAATTTCAGCACCACGCGCTTTGGCATGCTCATACTCTTCGAGCACAAGAATACTTCCACCACCTGAAATTACGAAGCCGTCGCGATCCGCGTCATAAGCGCGAGAAGCTTTTTCTGGGGTGTCGTTGTATTGAGTGGAGAGTGCGCCCATGGCATCAAAGAGCATGGTCATGGTCCAGTGGACTTCTTCACCGCCACCAGCAAAGACGATATCTTGTTTACCCATTTGAATCAGTTCAGCCGCGTTGCCGATGCAGTGCGCACTGGTCGAGCAGGCAGAACTCATCGAGTAGTTGACGCCTTTGATGCCAAATGGTGTGGCGAGGCACGCGGATGTGGTGGATGCCATTGTTTTGGTCACGCCATAAGGACCGATACGTCTGACGCCTTTTTCGCGCAGGATATCGGCGGCTTCGACTTGTGCCGATGGTGTAGCACCGCCACTACCAACGACGAGTCCGGTACGGGGATTCGAGATGAGTTCTTTGCTGAGTTTTGCCTGTTCGATGGCTTGTTGCATGGCAATATAGCAGTAGGCTGCGGTATTACCCATGAAACGCAAGGCTTTACGGTCAATGAGTGGCTTCAAGTCGATGTTGATATCGCCGTGTACGTGCGAGCGTAAGCCAAGTTCTTTGTATTCGGGTGAAAAGCGGATGCCAGATTTGAGGTTTTGTAGTGCGTGCAATACTTCTTTGGCGTTATTGCCTAGGCTGGACACGATGCCCATCCCGGTAATTACGACTCTTCTCATAATGATTTCCTCGTGCAATTAAAAGTCGCTGGTACTGGTGAACAGGCCGACGCGCAGATCTTTGCCATGGTAAATTTCTTTACCGTCAACGGACATGGTTGCATCGGCAATACCGAGGACAAGCTTACGCATGATGACCCGTTTAATATGAATGTGGTAGGTGATTTTTTTGTGTGTTGGTAGTACTTGTCCGCTGAACTTGACTTCGCCACAACCTAGTGCACGTCCGCGGCCTTTGCCGCCGCTCCAGCCGAGGTAAAAGCCAACCAGCTGCCACATGGCATCAAGGCCGAGACAGCCCGGCATGACGGGGTCGCCTTCAAAATGGCAATCAAAAAACCACAGGTCAGGATTGATATCAAGCTCGGCAATGATTTCGCCTTTGCCGTTGGCACCGCCGTGATCATTGATTTCGATGATGCGATCAATCATCAGCATGTTTGGCAGTGGTAATTGCGCATTGCCAGGGCCGAACAAGCGTGCGTGGCCGCACTCTAGTAATTCTTCTTTGGTGTAGGCGTTTTGTGCTTTGGCGTTCTCAGTCATTCTCGTCTCTTATGGATTGGTCAAAGCGTTATTGTATTGCCTGAGCAGCTTTTTATCCAAATTATAGATATCTGGTGCTTGGAGGATATTGCCATCAGGGGTTGCCCACATCGTCCAATAGACGAGATAGATTGGTGTTTCTTGTGGTGGATCTACCCAGCGTTCACGCGATTGATGTGTGGCACTGCGGATACTCTCCGGCGTCCATTGTGTTCCTTGGAGCAGAACGTTGGCGAAGTCTAGAGGGTCTTGCAGGCGTACGCAGCCAGAGCTGTATGCGCGGTTTGGGCGATTGAACAAATTCTTGCTCGGGGTATCGTGCAGGTAGATCGCGTGCTTGTTCGGGAACAGGAATTTCACTCGGCCGAGTGCGTTGTGCGCGCCGGGCTTTTGGCGCAGCGTATAGCCATTTCCACCATTGGCCCAGTTTACAGAGCTGGGTGCGACAACTTTGCCACTAGGAGTAATGACTTCATAAACGCCATCAAATGCACCGGGGTTACTGCGTAGGCGTGGTAGCTTGTCTTTACGCATAATGGTTGGTGGTACCGTCCAAGTTGGGCTCATGACTATATGGCGCAGGCGATCGATAAATGCCGGTGTTGGGCGGTCTGGGCGGCCAACAACAGATTTTGTTTCGTAAATTGGGCCATTTTCACCGTACATAATGACGCGGAAGCTGGGAATATTGACCAAGACATAAGGCATACCCAATGATTGTGGTAGCCAGCGTAGGCGCTCCATATTGATCATGATTTTGTCGAGCTTGTCTTGTTGTGACTGGTTGAGTAGCTCACGTGTGCTAGGGCCAACCACGCCATCTGCGGCAAGGCCGAAGCTGCTTTGGTAATCGATCACAGCTTGCTTGAGTTCAGCATCGTAGAAATGGCTGTCTCCAGCCAGCCCAAGCTTATTGCGCAGCACGGCAACTTCCGAGCTGGTCATGCCCGGCTTAAGGGTAGTGTGTAGCGTTTGGGCGCTGTTATTGATCCCCGGAGCTGATTGGCGGAGGCGGTTGTAAGTTCTCTTCAATGTTTGATAACGAACATCTTTAGCATTTAAGCGTTGGATGGGCTGGGTCAGATCGTCATCGAGGACGCCTTGAGCAAAGAGCTCGCTAAGCAGCTGGTCATCAAGTGGTGGTGCATTCCACTCTCGATGAGTGACGGTTGGATCAACAAGGCCGTTTGCCAAATCACCAAGCAAGGATAGGTAGGCATCACTGGCGAGTAACTCATAAGCAATGATGTCATTGTAATCTGTATTTGGTAGTAGGCTGATGAGTTGCTGGGCGTGGTAGTGCTGAGGGTTTAGGGCATCTTCTTCGGCACTGGTCACAAGCTGCTGAAGTACTTGCAGGCGCTCATTGAAATGATGCTCAAGCGTCCAAATAGTAGGATATTGCTGCTCGCGGTAAAAATGCGCGACCCGCTCAGGGTGGTTTAGTGCGATCTGCCGCCCCCCGATAGTGACGATATTAGGGGTTTCTTGTAGTGCTTGAATCAGCTTGATACGCATACTGTTGAAAGGCTGCATGGTCGAGCTGATGGTACGCCCGGCCTGAGCCATGAGTGCTGCTTTATCTTGAAGCTCGAATGTGTGGCTGGTGTCTTCAATACTGTCAGCGGTGGCACCAGGAGGGAGGTTATCTTCTAAGGTTGGCGCTGCATCATCAAAAACAGTATTTTCGAATGGGGTTTGTTGTTCTTGCGCAACAGCCGAGCTGCCAGCCCAAGTGGCTAGTGTTGTAATGGCGCAACGCACCCAAAATTGAAGCATGACCAAAGTCCTCAAAATTAAAGCATATACGGCATTTTACGTCTAAAATACACAAGATACCAGTATCTAACCTCAAACCTTAATGTTGCTTGTTTGCAACAACTAAACTTTAGCCGTATTAAAAGGGGCACATTGAATTTGTATCATGTTATACAATTCGTCCTCTAGTTTGCCTTTACACAAAAATCAGGTGTCTTTACGTTATGACTCTTTCCGATTCTTCCACCTCAGCCACACCTCCAGCTATATGGCGCATTCTTTGCGCGATGCTTTACGATGCACTTTTGGTTATTGCGTGCATTATGGTGTTTGGTTTCATCATGTTTGCTTTTAATCGTGGTGAGGTTATTGAGCGTGGCAGCGCGATGGGCTATGCGTTGCAAATTGGCATGGTGTGTATCTGGGCAGGGTTCTTCGCTTATTTTTGGTCTCGGCAAAGCCAAACGTTGGGTATGCGCGCATGGCGGCTGGTAGTGACGGACAATAACGGCCATTCGCCTACCTTTGCTCGTGCACTACTGCGCTGGCTGATGGCGCTATTGACGTTATTGCCCGCTGGAATTGGCTTGTGGTGGCGATGGCTGGACGCTGACCGGCGTAGCCTATATGATCGCTTATCCGGCACCCGAATGTTCGTGCTTGCCCGTAATCCCTACCGTTAGTTGAGGAGTCGCCATGTTTAGCAAAATAGAACCTATTGCCAATGATCCAATTCTCAATTTGTCGCGCTTGTATAACGAAGATATCCGCGTAGACAAAATTGATGTCGGGGTTGGTGTTTATCAGAATGCACAAGGTGAAACGCCAGTCATGCGTGCTGTAAAGGAAGCAGAACAGCGAGTATGGTTGAGCCAAAACAGTAAAAAATATTTTGGTTTGGCGGGTAACGTAGCTTTCAATGAAGCCATGGGCAAATTGGTACTGGATGGCGCAGTGCCATCTTCGCGTTACCGGGTTAATCAAAGTATTGCCGGCACTGGCGCTTTACGCTTGATTGCCGAGACATTGGCATCGGTTAAGCCACAAGCGTGCGTATGGGTACCTGACCCAACTTGGGGCAACCATATTCCCATTTTTGAGGCAGCTGGCTTTGAGGTTAAGACCTATCCTTATTATGACTATGAAGCTGCTGCTTTGCGTCGTAGTGATTTCTTTGAGGCAATGCGGGCGCTGGGCCCGGATGATGTCGTTGTGCTGCACGGCTGTTGCCATAATCCCTCTGGTGAAGACCTTAATCGCGAAGACTGGCAGACTTTGGCTGATATTGCATTGGAGCGTGGCTTTTTGCCAGTTATTGATCTTGCCTACCTCGGCTTTGGTGACGGCATAGAAGAGGATGCGTATGGGTTGCGTCTGTTGGCAAAGCAGGTTGAAACCATGTTTATTGGCGTCTCGTGCTCGAAAAATTTTGGTCTTTATCGTGATCGTGCCGGCGTCGCGATTACGATTGCGGCGAATGACCGTATCGCTGGCGCATTGCAATCCCATCTTGAAGCAGCCAGCCGTACAATGGTGTCTATGCCGGCTGACCATGGTGCAGTGGTCGTTGCAGAAATATTGAATGATGCTGAGCTGTATCAGCAATGGCAGGAAGAGCTCTCGGAAATGGTTGCAAATATTAAGCGCTATCGACGTGAACTTGCAGATGCACTATTTGATGTGACTGGTGACGAATGGTCATTCATTACTCGCCAACGTGGCATGTTTTCCCTGCTGCCGTTAGGGCATGAACGGGTGGAGCGGTTGCGGGAGCAGTACGGCATTTACGTCGTCGGCGCTGGTCGTATTAATTTGGCCGGGCTACATCGTGAATCTTCAAGCATGGCCTTTGCTCAAGCAATAGACGCTGTTTTACGTGAGCCAGCAAAAGGATGATGCTCAAGCTGACAAAATAGTAAGCTAAAGATAATGCTGCTTGTTGTTATGGTTTAAGTGTGAGATTCTGGCTAATACACGTTTGAAAGTATTCGTCTTTGAATCATTTGGGCTTGAATCGTTTGGTTATTCAGCCTAAAACATGGAGGCTATATGAGAAAACAACTTTTATTAACTTTGGTGTTAGTGATGGGCAGTGCTTATGCAGATAACGAAGCACAAGAACGTGCGAAAGATCATGTTCAGCCGACACCTAATGCGAGTGTGACAACGCAAGCGGTAACTGAGCAAACAACGGTAGTAGAAAGTGAACAGGGTACCGAAATCAACTCGACTAGAGCAGTATCGATTGATAACAGTGAAGCTGGTCAGTTGGCCGTGGCTGAAGAGTCTGCTTCCGAGTTGATTTTGCCTGAAGGTCAGATCATCAATAATCAGATGGACTTACAGCAAACCATCGACAAAATGCAATCGGCCTTCAAAGCGCTACAAGGTGCTTCTTCCACTTCTGCGATGCAGGCTCAAGCAAATACGCTGACGGAATATGCTGGTCAGGCGCAAGCCTTGCTTGCACAAGATCAAGATCAGATGCAATTGAGTGACCCCGAGCAGATTATGGCTGATATTAAGCAATTGCGTGGTCTGTTGGTTGAATTGAATGCAGCGTTAGATACTGGTGATGTTGCTTTGGCCAAGACCAAGGTTGATGTTATTGCTCAGGCACAGGATGGCTTTTATCGTCATTTTACGCCTCAGTAAATAACGGATGAATGATAGGTAAAAAGAACTAAATAAAAAGCCGGAATCTCCGGCTTTTTATTTTTATAGTTTGAGTGTATTCAATGATCACTATTCGTAGGATTCTTCTTCTGGAGGGCTGACCGTACGAACGCTTAAGGTTAAGATACGACGCTGATTTGCTTTGGAAACCGTGATCTGCAGGTTATCTACATGAATGGCATCGCCACTTACCGGCATACGCCCGAGTGCGGCCAAAACGTAGCCACCAATGGTATCTGCGTCTTCTTCATTGAGTGCTGAACCAAATGCTTCGTTGAAATCTTCGATTGGCGTCAGAGCTTTGACCAGGAAGCTACCATCCTGAAGGGTGATGATGTCTGCATCTTCAATTTCATCGTGCTCATCGTCGATCTCGCCAACAATCTCTTCAATGACATCTTCAATGGTCACAAGGCCGGATAGATTGCCGTATTCATCCATGACAAGTGCCATATGTGTGCGCTGGGTGCGGAAATCGTGCAGCATGGTATCGAGAGGCTTACTTTCTGGCACTACAGTTGCTTCGCGCAAGAGGTGCATAAAGCCTTCTTGGGTATCGGCTGATGTCAGTAGTGGCAGTAGGTCTTTGCTTAGCAGTAGACCAAGCAGTTTCTCATGCTCTTCATCCACGACAGGATAGCGTGAATGGCCTGAATCAAGAATCACAGAAAGAACTTTGTCCATAGACCAGTTTTCTTGCAGGACAACCATCTGCCCCCGTGGAATCATGATGTCACGAACTTGGGTTTCATGGATGGTTAGGAGAGATTCCATCATATTGGCAGTATCTGCGCTGATGGTTTGTGCTTCTTGAGCAGATTGAACGGCGATACGGACGGCATCGCGGCTATCGGAGGATTCGCTGGATTCGCCCCATAAAGAGCTTAGGCGATCCAGCCAACTCGACTTCGATTCTGGAGGGTCTTCGTTCATGAAATAAATTGTATTGTGGAAACAGAGATATTGTAGCGATTTTCTACCGTGGCGCAATAAAGTTAATACAATAAATAAGCTACGTCACTGTCGGCTAAGTGCTACCAGCAGCTTAATCTCCCAGTTCTTTTTGCCGCATGGCTAAATAACGTTGCTCAAACATATCGCTTTTATCTTGATCGACGGTACGTCGTACGGATGTGTAGCCTGTGATTTTACCTTTCTCGAATTCAGGCTCGACGGTGGCGTAAACCCAATAAAACTTGCCGTCCTTACGTAGATTCTTAACGAAACCATGCCATTCTTTGCCTTTGGTGATTGTTTGCCACATATCGCGATATACGCGTGCGGGCATGTCTGGATGGCGCATGATACAGTGCGGCATACCGACAAGCTCATCCTCACTGTAGCCACTAATATCAATGAATGAATGGTTAGCGTAGGTAATGACGCCTTCCAGATCGGTTTGGCTCACCAAAATAACGCCACTGCGGATGTTGTAGCGTTCTCCGGTAATATAGACCGTGCGTTTTTGCTTGTGGTAATAGTGCAATTCTTTACAGACGGCCTGCGGGTCTGTCGATGGCATATCGGCAATGATTTTATGATCGTCGGGTAGGCTCTTGCCAGCGGCTTGGCGGCGCAGGCCAGCATAGGCTTTTTCGCAGCGATTGATTGCATCAGTATCCATGGTTCTTCGTACTGATGTATAGCCGATGATTTTGCTGTCACGGATGATTGGAACTACTGTGGCATAGACCCAATAGTGATCGCCATTTTTGCGTAAATTTTTTACATAGCCATGCCATTCTTCACCAGCTTGAATAGTCTGCCACATATCTTTGAAAATAGAGCTGGGCAAATCCGGGTGGCGAACAATATGGTGCGGCGCACCAACCAACTCTTCCTTACTGTAGCCACTAACTTCGATGAAGGCGCGATTGGCGTGAGTAATCACGCCTTTGGCGTCTGTCCGTGAGACGAGAATGACTCCAGGTCGGAAGTTGTGCAATTTTTGGGTTGGATAGACGGTTTTTTGTGCGCCGTCAAAATAGCGCATATCTACAGCAGAGACTCCCTGTCCGCCATATATGCCTAGAACGTCATCCATAACGTCTCCTTACAATATATGTAATTATCTTTTTGTTTTATAAAATAAAACAAAAACTGTACCAAAGATAATACCCCAGAATGCAGAGCCAATTCCACATAAATTCACACCGGATGCTGTGACGAGGAAAGTGATCATGGCCGCTTCGCGATATTCTGCGTCCTTGCTTGCGAACCACAAACTGTTGGCAATGGTCGGAATCAGTGCCAATCCGGCAAGAACAGCGACGAAAATGCTAGGAAAAGCGGCAAAAAGTGCGGTAACCGTTGCGCCAAACAATGCGACCAGCAAATAGAAAATGCCCGTCCAAATACCGGCTGTGTAGCGCTTGTTTTTGTCTGGGTGGACGTCTTCACTCATAGCTAGTGCTGCGGTGATTGCTGCGAGGTTAATGGCAAACCCACCAAAAGGTGCGAGCAATATGCCCAGTCCGCCCGTGGTTGATAATGCGGCAGAAGTTGGCGGTGGATAACCCGCGGCACGCATGACCGTCACGCCGGGTAAGTTTTGCGAGGTCATGGTGACGATATAAAGCGGCAATGCCGCGCTGATGATTGCTTGCCAGCTAAACTCAGGCATAACCGCAATCGGTATGGCAATGGTGGTGCTGATATCGTCGAGAGGCAGGCCTTGTTGCCATGCGACCCAGCCTAGACCGGCAAGCATCACCAATAAAATGCTGTATTTGGGCACAAGACGGCGTGTGACTAGCCATACAGCACAAAGCAGTAGCGGTAATCCGTCCAGCGCCAATGGGGTTCGAAATACATCCATGCCAAAGCCGATCAGAATACCGGCGAGCATTGCCGAGCTGAGCGCCTGCGGAATTTTATCCATAAACCGCGCGAATAAACCGGTAATGCCACTGAGGAAAATCAAAAGAGAGCTGATGATAAATGCGCCAATTGCCTCGTTCAGTGTGAATGGTGTTAGGGCAGTAATCAGCAGTGCCGCACCAGGCGTTGACCACGCAGTGATTACCGGCATTTTGTAATACCAAGACAGGCCAAGTGAGCTCAACCCTGTGCCGATGGTCAGCGCAGTGATCCAACTAGCGATTTGTGCCTGATCTGCGCCAGCAGCCTGTGCGGCTTGAAAAATCAGCGCAACACTGCTGGTAAAGCCGACCAGCACTACAATCCAGCCTGCAACCACGCATGAGAGGCGAGTATCTTTAATCCACTGCGGCATATATTTTTCCGTGTAAAAGTTTTGTGCAAAAGCACGATGATAGACAAAGCTGGTAAATATGTCATGCCTTACTTATTTTCTGCTAAGGTGATTGTGAACGTCTGCGAGGATAAAGAAATGATGCGCTTGTATTTATTGTGTTTGTCTCTCTTTAGCAGTTGGGCCGTTAGTGCAGAGTGCGCGGATGACGCAACCCGTATTGCCCTCGGTCGTCAGCTTGCAGAGTGGAATCAAACCTACCGCTTGACCGGCGCTTCATCAGTCGATGATGCCAGTTACGACGCACTCAAAGCGCAGTGGCAGCGCTGGCAAATTTGTGCCGGAGAGTTGGTGCAGGCTGATGCTTTACCGCTCCCGGATCACCGCCCATTACTCACTCATCCTTACCCACACCGTCGCTTGCCCAAAGGTGATGCCGATAGTGTCGGGCAGTGGTTTTCCCGCCAACAAGGGCAGGTATATGCTCAGCCAAAAGTAGATGGTATTGCGGCGACGCTGATTTATCGCAACGGCAAACTCGCCGCCGCGATCAGTCGAGGCGATGGGATACAAGGGCAGGATTGGACGCAGGCCGTACAAGAGATGCCTAATGTGCCACAAACATGGCCAAGTGATGCGGAAACCGTATTGCAAGGTGAACTGTATTGGCGTGCACCGTTTACCTATAACGATGGTGATCGTGCACAACGCTCGGCGGTGATGGCAGCATTACAAAGTGAAGCCCCGGACAGTGATGATCTTAATCATATCGGCTTCTTTCCATGGGACTATCCGCAAGGTGCTACGACCATGCAGGCGCGCTTGGCGGCACTAACAGCAGCCGGATTTGATGTTGCAGATTGGAGCATTACCGTTAACAGCCGCGCAGAAATTGCGCAGTTGCGTAAGCGTTGGGCTGCGGCTGAATTGCCATTTGCTGCTGATGGTATTGTCCTTAAAAGCGATATTCAGCAGGAAAGCAATTTCCGTTACAACGGTGAGCGCCACGATGCCATCGCGTGGAAATTCACCCCGCGTAGTGCAGTAACTGCGGTGGATTGGGTCGATTTTACGGTTGGCAGACGTGGCGAAATAACGCCACTACTGCATCTGCATCCGGTTACCATCAATGGTCGCAAAATCAGCCGCGTCAGTATGGGCAGCGTGGCGAATTGGCAGCGTCAGGATGTGCGCCCTAATGATCAAGTCAATATTGCTTTGAATGGCAGCGTTATCCCTTATCTTAAAGATGTTGTGTGGCGTGCACCGCAACGTGTAGATGTGGACGTACCCGATAGCAAGCAATATAACGCTTGGACGTGCCTCAACTACAGCCCGGATTGTGCCGACCAATTCACCGCGCGACTGGTGTGGCTATCCGGCAAAGACGGACTGGATTTGCACGGCATCGGCACTGCTCGCTGGCAAGACTTGGCGCATCAAGGTGCAATTCACCATATCCTCGACTGGCTGGACTGGACAGCCGCTGACATACAGCAATTTGACGGCTTCGGCAGAAAGCGTGCGGGCAAATGGGCCTCGCAATTTACCGTTGCCAAAGCTCGCTCGCAAACAGATTGGCTAATCGCGCTTGGTCTACCCGCCAATCGCGACGAATGGCAATACTGGCAGCAAGCCGGACTACCTGACAGCATCAGCGATCTTGCAGTCCTAACTGTACATGATTGGCAAAGCTATTCAGGCATCGGCAACCACCGCGCTGCAACCCTCATTCGCTTCTTCCAAGAATGGGAACAGCGCGGCTGGACACAGCGGCTGCATAATGCTGGTGTCATGGTCTTTTAATGCATGTGCAGGGCTTGCCATGCTGACCAGCAGCCGAGGGCGATGATGGTCAGGGCGAGGGTAATTTTACCGGCATCCGAGGTGAGGGGTTTGATGATTGCGGCTGAGAAGAAAGTGACCGAGAGCATGGACGGCAATGTGCCGATACCGAAGCAGAGCATAATCAGGGCAGCGGTGAGTGGATTGGCACTACTGATGGCAAGCCCGAGTGCGGAATAAATAAGGCCGCAAGGCAATAGTCCCCACAAAAGACCAAGAATAAAACCGTCACTGTGGCTGCGCACAGGGATAAAGGCGCGGGTGAGCCTGGCAATCGGTTGCCACAGTGTGTAGCCATAGCGTTCGAGGCGGCGTAATGGTGTGGCGGGCAGCAGCATAAAAATGCCGGTGAGAATAATAATGATGGCGCTGAACCAGCGTAAAGCAGCACTCCAGCGCGGCATTTGCGCGTGAATACCGAGCAGCGGCAAGACGATACCGAGTACGATGCCGAGCAGCGTGTAACTCAACAAACGGCCGCCGTGATAAGCGGGGATAAAGCGCTTGTGGCTGGCGTTTAAACCAAGGCTGGCGCCGATGCCGCCACACATGCCCATGCAGTGGGCGCTCCCTGCGAGTCCGGTAGCAAAAGCGCTGAGCAGTAGTGTAGATAGGTCTGTGGTGAGCAAATGGATACCGCGTACTTATGACTGTTTTTCTTGTTCGCTATTTCTGCGTTGGCGCTCGCGTTCGGCGTCGCTGTCATCAAGCAAGGGAATCATGCTGGGTGCGTCGAGGTCGTCGAATTGTCGGTTTTTGATCGCCCAGCGGAAGGCAATGATGGCGATGACGACCATCATGATCGATAGGGGAATGAGCAGGTAGAGGATGGTCATGTTTAGCTGTCCGTTGGGTTGTGTGCGGTGGGTGGTGGCGGGGTGCGGTGCACGCGCAGGGCGTTGAGGACGACGAGCAGCGAGCTGGCAGACATGCCGAGCGCGGCAATCCACGGGGTGAGCAGGCCGAAGATGGCGAGTGGCAGTACGGTGAGGTTATAGACGGCTGACCACACGAGGTTTTGCTTGATCAGGCGTTTGCTGTTCGCCGCGAGGTCGAACAGAAAGGGCAATGCTTCGGGGCCGTGGTGTAAAAATACGATGTCGGCGTGGGTTTGCGATAGCGGGTTGGCTTTGCCAACCGCGACGGATACGTCGGCGGCAGCGAGGACGGGCGCATCGTTGATGCCGTCACCAATCATTAGCGTCGAGCCTTGCAGGCTGTTGAGGTAGTCGAGTTTGGCGGCGGGGGTGAGGTCGCCATGTGCATCGTTGATGTGTAGGGCATTGGCAATACTGCGTACGTTGTCGCTGCGGTCGCCGCTGGCGATGTGCAGTTGGTAGCGGCGCAGTTGTGCGAGGGTGCGTGCGAGGTCGGGGCGTAGCGGGTCGGCAAAGGTGAAGTGTGCCTGTATGCCGTCGGCATTGGCGAGATATACATCTATGCACGGTTGGTCGTGCGTCGGGTCAGAGAGCGGTTGGTGACCGTGCTGCTGCATGAGTGTGGCGCTGCCGATGTACCACGTTTCGCCGTCGATGTTGCCGCTGATGCCCATGCTTTCGTGTTGTTCGATGTTGGTTGCGTTAGCTGCTTCGATGGGCTGACGGATAAAGTACCACGCGATGGGGTGGCTGCTGTTTTGTTCGAGGGCTTTGGCGATTTGCCAGATGCGGGCTGGGTTGGGGTGGCTAATGTGTTCGTGGGTGAGGGTGAGTTGCCCACCGGTGAGGGTGCCGGTTTTGTCGAACAGGATGTTGTTTATGTCGCCGAGGCGGTCGATGGTGTTGCTGTCTTTGATCAGGATGCCGAGGCGGTTGGCGTGGTTGAGTGCGCTGGTCAGTGCGGTGGGGGTGGCGAGCGACAGGGCACAAGGGCAGGTGGCGACGAGGACGGCGAGGGCGATGTCGAAGGCGCGTTCGGGGGCGATGAATTGCCACACGAGGTAGCCCGCAGCGGCAAGAACGAGGACGAGGGCGATGGTGTGGCGTGCGATGCGTTCGTTGCGGTCGATGATGGGCGAGCGGTGTTGCGCGGCGCGGTCGATAAGGCGGCGGATGGCGGCGAGGGTGGTTTGTTGGCCGGTTTGTTCGACGTGGATGTCGATCGGGCTTTGCAGGTTGGTGCTGCCGGCGAGGACGGGATCGCCGATGCTGCGCGTGAGCGGGGTGCTTTCACCGCTGAGCATGGCTTCGTCAATACGCGTGCTGCCGCTGGCGATGGTGCCATCAACGGGGATGGTGTGTCCGGCGTGGACGGTGATGGTGTCGCCGTGCTGGACGGTGGTGAGTGGAATGAGGGTGTGGCTGCCGTCGGCTTCGCGGCGGCTGACGGCATCGGGTAGCAATTTGGCAAAGCGGATGTCGTTGAGGCGGGCGCGGCGGCGGGCGAGAAATTCGAGGAAGCGGCTGATCGAGAGGAAAAAGATGAACATAGTGACGGAGTCAAAATAGACTTCGCCGCTGCCGATAAGGGTGTGGTAAACGCTGGCGAGGTATGCGCCGAGGGTAGCGATGGCGATGGGTAGATCCATGTTGATGCGGCGTACGCGCAGCCCTTGCCATGCACCAGCGAGGAATGGCCAGCCGCTGTAGAACATGACGGGCGTGGTGAGTGCCATGCTGACCCAGCGCAGCAGTTCGCTGTATTCGCGTTCGATACCGAGGAAGTCGCCGCTGTAGAGGCCGGTGGCGAACATCATGACTTGCATCATGCCGAGGCCGGCGACGATGAGGCGCAATAGGCTTTGGTTGCGGATGCGGTGCTGGTGCGATTCGTCTTGTGATGGGGTAAAGAGATTGGGGGTGTAGCCAAGGCGGGCGATGGTGATGAGGATATCGCTGAGTTGGCTGTCGTGCCAGCGGATTTCGGCGCGGCCGTTGGTGGTGTTGACGCGTACGTCGTCGACCAGTTCGGCGCGCTCAAGGGCGCTGCGGATTAGCCAGCTACAGGCGGCACAGTGGATGCCGTCGATATAGAGGTGTAGCTCGTGGCTGCCGCTTTCATCGGTATAGACGTATTGTTCGGCGACGGCGGGTAGGCCGTAGGCGCGCCAGTGCTGCTCGTCAGTGATGTTGTCGGGACGTGGGGCGGCGTTGTCGCGTGCTTGGTAATATGCGCCAAGGTCTTGCTGATGAATGAGGCTGGCAACACCGAGGCAGGCGTGGCAGCAGAAGTGGCGTTCTGCGCCGTTGAGGTCTGCGTGGACGTCGATGCCGGTAGGGATAGGCAAGCGGCAGTGGTAGCAGGTGGTGGCGTCACTCATGCAGGGTTAGCGGTATGGCCTTGGCGTTCTTTTGGTGGCGGACATCACTGATGCCCTGTAGTTCCCAAGTTGGATTTTCGGCTGGCCGTAGGCGCACGTACCATTTTTGCCCAACCAAGGTATTGATAAGGGTATCAGTCAGAGGGTAGGTATTGGGCGCAAAAGCTTTGAGGGTATGGCTTTGGTCGGCATCAGCACGCGTGGCGTGCTCAAGTACGAAGGTTAGCGGCTCGCTGATCGGCGGGTCGGTGTCGAGCACAATCGCGACTTGTGCCGGATCGAGCGTGGCGCTGATAGCGATATCGTTGGCATAGATGCTGTGTTTACCCGGCGCCAAGCCTTGCTTTTGATAGCTTTCCATTACTGCTGATTCCTTGCTCGATAAGGCGAGGTAAATCGTCACTGCACTGCCACATACAGTGAGAAATGGCACGACGATAATCAGGATAAGAATATAGTTTTTATACCACGGGATGTGTGGCGTTGATTCGTTACTCAATGCAATGGCCTTAAAAATTTACTTTCGGTTTCAGCGCTGTCACTCTGGTCATCGCTTGGCGTGACGATGAAACGAATGGGTTGGCTTGGCACGGTCAAGTCATGCGATGGTACGTTGACGCGAACTGTCTCATCATACACCTGTGCGGGGGCAATCGTGAAGGTGGTTTTGCCGTCAATCTCTGCGCCAGTTATACCATCAATACTTAAGGTGTAATCGCGGACACGCTCAGTTTTGTTCATGATTTGGACGGTATAAATATTCTGAATGCGATCGCCGGAAATGGCACGCGAGAGGACGTTACGGTCACGCAAGACGCTGATGTCGACGTTACTTTTGTTAATCAGTGCAACCACAAACAGGACGAAGGCAATCGATAATACAAATCCATAAGCGAAAGTTTTTGGGCGCAGGAAGCGGGTCGGCTTGCCGGCCAGTGCCTTGGTCGAAGTGTAGCGGATCAGGCCGCGTGGAGCGTTGATTTGATCCATCATGTTGTCGCAAGCATCGATACAGGCGGCACAAGCGATACACTCAAGTTGCAGACCATCACGGATGTCGATACCGGTCGGGCACACTTGTACGCACATGGTGCAATCGACGCAGAAGCCGAGATTTTCAGGGTTATCGCGGTCTTTTCTTTTCAGGCGGCGACGTGGTTCACCGCGGTTTTCGTCGTAGGCGATGATCAGGGTGTCCTGATCAAACATTGCACCCTGAAAGCGCGCATACGGGCACATGAATTTACAGAATTTCTCACGCACGATACCCGCTTGAAGGTAGCAGAAGCCACCGTAAAACAGTACCCAGAAATAAGTGATGATGCCGAGGTTTGCGGTGAAAAAGTCCGGGATCAGTTGGCGGATAGGGTAGAAATAGCCAACGAAGCCAATGCCGGTGAAGATGCACACCAGCATCCAGGCGCTGTATTTACCGAAGCGCTTGCTGATTTTTTTAGCATTCCATGGTGAGCGGGTCAGCTTGAGCTGCTCGGAGCGGTTACCTTCGATCTTTTGCTCAATCCACAGGAAAACTTCGGTATAGACAGTTTGCGGGCAGGCATAGCCACACCAGACGCGCCCGAGCAAAGAGGTGAAGAAGAACAGGACAAGCGCAAGGCCGAGCAGAATGAAGGTAAGCAGGATGAAGTCTTGTGGCCAGATGTTGAGGCTGAAGATGTAGAAGCGGCGGTGTGCGAGGTCAAACCAGATTGCTTGACGGCCATCCCACTGGATGAAAGGCAAAATATGAAAGATACCGAGTAGGGCGAGAACTGCTATTTTGCGCAGATTTTGAAAGCGGCCTTTAACTGGTCGCGGACGGATTTTGACGTGTTTGTCGTAAGCCGGTGCGGAAACGTTTGCCATGGTATTTAAGTTTCATGATGAAAATGGATGAGTGGCACTGATATAGTCATTATGTATAAAGCGGCCGTGCCAGCCGTAAAAGAAACTGGCGCGGCTTAATGCCGCGCCGGTTGGTTTAGTTGTTAGATGCGCTTGCCGGGTCGTGGCTGAGTGAGTAGATATAAGCCGCAACAACCTTGATTTTTTGTGGGCCAAGGTTTTCACTCCATGCAGGCATGACGTGGTTTTTCGGATGTACTATCTGGCTGATGATGTCGTCGATAGTGCCGTCTTGACTATAGAGCCAAATATCATCGGTCAGATTCGGTGCGCCGAGGAGCTGGTTACCGGTGCCGTCTGCGCCGTGGCAGGCGATACAGCTTTGGTTATAAAGTGCTTTGCCTTTCTCAGCGAGTGCTTTGTCGTAGTCACGTCCGCCAAGCTCATGCACATAGTTAGCCACCGCAAGCAGGTTTTCTTCTGAAGGATCTGCAAGTGCCCCGTTTGCCGGCATGTTGCCAATACGGCCGTTGGTGATGGTTTGGACGATCTTGTCCGCTTCACCGCCCCACAGCCAATCGTTGTCAGTCAGGTTCGGGTAGCTGCCCGGGGTGCCTGCTGCATCAGAGCCGTGACAAACAGCGCAGTTCTGCAAGAAAATACGGCGACCAGAAGCAACGGCTTGCGGGTTTTCAGCCAGTTCTTCGACGCCTTTGGTGTCGTAGAAAGCAAAGTATTCAGCTTCCTGCATGTCAGCTTTTAGGCTTTGCTCTTCGTATTGGCCGACCTGTGTCCAGCCGAGTACGCCACGCCAAACGCCCGGGAACAGGATCAAATACACCACAGCCACGCCGATCATGCCGTAAAAGAGAACCAGTATCCAACGTGGTGAAGGGTTATTGATTTCTCGCAGATCACCATCCCAAGTGTGGTTGATGATTTCACCCGGGGGTGTGTTGTCGTCGGGGCGGATGTTGGTTGTCCATAGGACGAATACCGCGTAGGCAATCAGGTGTCCGACCGTGATGATGCCGATAATCCATGCAATCGTCGTCATTGTTTACCTCTCATGATTTTTTGTCTTGCCGTGGCGTGATGATTTCATCATCATCTTTTAGCGCCAGTTTTTCGGCATCTTTATAGGGTTTGTCACCACGGCGTGGCCAGTACAGCAATATACCCATCAGGATAAATGCTGTGAACAGGACCGCCGTAGTGATGCTTTGCCAGTTCATGGCTTAGCGGTTCTGCTGGAAGGCAACGCCAAGGCCTTGCAGGTAAGCAATTAATGCTTCCATCTCGGTCTTACCTTCAATGGCTGCAGGAGCTGCTGCGATGTCTTCTTCCGTGTAAGGTTCGCCAAGCGCCATTTTGGTACGCATGCTCTTAACGGTGCGTTCGACGTCAATTTCGCGCTCAGCAAGCCATGGATAAGCTGGCATATTTGATTGCGGTACAACGTTGCGCGGGTTCAGTAGGTGCAGGTAGTGCCAGTCATCTGAGTACTTGCCGCCAACGCGTGCGAGGTCAGGACCGGTACGCTTTGAGCCCCACTGGAACGGACGGTCATAGATTGACTCTTCCGCGACTGAGTAGTGGCCGTAGCGCTCTGTTTCCCAGCGGAATGGGCGGATCATCTGCGAGTGGCAGCCGTAGCAGCCCTCGCTGATGAAGACGTTAAACCCGGCAAGACGCAATGGATCATAAGGTTTGACGTATTCGGACGTCGTGAGTGATTTGTCGAACGGCAACGGCAGGATCTGCACCATGCCGCCCCAAATGACGGCAAGGAAAGTGAGGATACCGAGCAGGACGACGCTTTTTTCAACGTATGCGTGACTGAGTAATTTCATGATGATGTTCCTCTACAGTGATCAAGCAGTTTGAGCAGTTTGTCCGGCAACAGGCGCAGTCTCTTTAGACCGGCTGCTGAGGACGGTACGCAGGCAGTTATATGCCA
The DNA here is from genome assembly GCA_019218315.1 of Cardiobacteriaceae bacterium TAE3-ERU3. Lineage (NCBI taxonomy): Bacteria > Pseudomonadati > Pseudomonadota > Gammaproteobacteria > Cardiobacteriales > Cardiobacteriaceae > Cardiobacteriaceae bacterium TAE3-ERU3. The sequence goes on from JAHUUI010000001.1 coordinate 641,703, forward strand.
TTAGAACCATGCCACTGAGGAAGAATGCACCGCCAAGGAAGCGCACGAAGTAGAAGATGTACTTACGCTCGAGGATCTGCACGAAGGTGTAAACCAAAGTGCCGTCTTCGAAGGTTTCACGCCACATCAAGCCTTCCATGATACCGGCAACCCACATTGAGGTAACGTAGAGAATGATACCGATGGTTGCGAGCCAGAAGTGTACGAAGATCAGGTTGCGGCTGTACATTTCGGTTTTGCCGTAGAGGCGTGGCAGCATGTGGTAGATTGAGCCCATGGTGATCATAGCTACCCAGCCGAGCGCACCAGAGTGTACGTGGCCAACAGTCCATTCAGTGTAGTGCGACAGGGCGTTGACGTCTTTGATTGCCATCATTGGGCCTTCAAAGGTCGACATACCGTAGAACGACAGCGCGACGAACATGAAGCGGATGATTGGGTCAGTGATCAGCTTATGCCATGCACCGGAGAGTGTCATCATACCGTTAACCATACCACCCCATGATGGAACCCAAAGGACAACCGAGAATGCCATACCAAGAGACTGAGTCCAGTTTGGCAGTGCAGTGTAGTGCAAGTGGTGCGGGCCAGCCCACATGTAGATTGAGATCAGTGCCCAGAAGTGCATGATCGACAGGCGATAAGAGTAGATTGGGCGCTCAGCCTGCTTAGGTACGAAGTAGTACATCATGCCGAGGAAGGCCGCAGTGAGGAAGAAGCCTACCGCGTTGTGACCGTACCACCACTGGGTCATCGCACCAGTTGCACCAGAGACGACCGGGTAAGAGTGCAGCCAGTCGATTGAGGCAAAGAATGCGCCGGTACTTTCCGCCTGATAGTTGGCGACCGGGATTTCCAGGTTGTTGAAGATGTGCAGCAGGGCAACGGCGATGATGTATGCGCCAAAGAACCACAGGCCAACGTAAATATGCTTTTCTTTACGCTTGCCGATGGTGAAAAAGAAGACGATCGCGTAAGCCACCCAAACCACGGTCAGGAGTAAATCCAAAGGCCAAATCAGCTCAGCGTATTCTTTGCCTTGAGTGAAGCCAAACGGGTAGGTGAGTACTGCACCGAGGATAACGGCGTTGTAGCCGTAGAAGGTGAAGGCTGCGAGTTTGTCTGAAATCAGGCGTACCCCACAGCAACGCTGTACGACGTAATAAGAAGTCGCAAACAACGCATTACCGCCAAAGGCGAAGATTACCGCACTGGTGTGCAGTGGGCGTATGCGACCGTATGCAAGCCATGGAATGCCTTCTGTCATATCCGGCCAATAAAGCTGCGCGGCGATGATTACGCCGACCAGCATGCCGATGACGCCAAAGATGATCGCCGCCCAGGTAAACTGTTTGACGATGCGGTAATTATACGTCGTATCCGCTGTCATAATTAATGCCTCTTACTTATGATGATTTAGTGCTGTGACCGCACCTTGGGGCATTAATATTAACATCCAGATAAGGAGTTCTCAAAGTATTTTTCTAAATCAGTTTTTTGGATTTTTCCTGTAAGCACAGAATGTTATGAGAACCAATTTTGTTCTATATAAGCAAGGCTGAATGGGTTATTTTGAAAAATTTATAAAAAAATAATGCTAAATTTGATTTTTTTCAAAGGGATAGTTCTATCCTTTGAGCACGATCAGTGCCGGAATGGCAAAAATGATGATTGGTAACAATGCGCCAAGGAAGGGAGGCCAACCGAGAATAAGTGCGAAGTTTGTCAGGATGCCCTGACATATATAAAAAGCAACACCGAGCAAAATACCGATGACCAGTCTTGTGCCTTGATGTGCACTGCGTCCACGACTAAATGCAAGAGGCAGTGCGAGCAGAACCATGGTGAGGATGGTCAGTGGTAAAAAGAGTTTTTGCCAAAAGGCGAGGCTGTGCTCTTGATAATTGAGGCCGTTGTTCTTGAGAAATTGAATTTGTCGATAGCGCTCAATGAGCCCGGGGTGGCTATTTTGCTGGAATAGATAGGAGATATCTTGCGGCGCGATATTATTCGACCATTCTGTGGCACCTGGCTTAGGCGATGCATTGTCCTTATCTATAGTTAAAGAGCGACTGTCTGTTAAAAGCCAACGCCCATTTTCATAAGTGGCTTTGTTTGCTTGCTGAATGGTGGTCTGATTTTTTTCTGGGGTGATGCGTAGTAAGTCGCTGATGCTGCCGTCAGGGTTGACGTTGCCGATGCGTGTCATCGTGCCATGGTCATTGAGCCACATGCCTTCTTGGGCTGTTAAGGTTGCTGATTGCCCAAGTGCCTGACTGCGCAGTAATTCCCCTTTTGCCGCGAGGCGTGGCGCAGTGGACTCACCAAGTAGTAACAGGCAAAGGCCAATAATGGTTGCCAATATTAGGCCGCCACGGACTAGGCGCAAGCGGGAAACGCCGCTAGCGAGTACGATGGCTATTTCATTTTGGCTGGCAAGTTGGCCGAGCCCCATAATCGCGCCGATTAGCGTGGCTGCGGGTGCAAAAAGCAGCAGTTTTTCTGGTAACTGATAAATTTGGCTCACTACCATGATTGCTACGGTGTAGTTGTTTTGTCCTATGTCACTCGCTTGATCAGCACTTTGCAGGAGAAAATCAATGATCAACAAGAAAGTCACGGAGATCAGGGTCGTCATGAATAATGTGCGTATCAAGTAGCGGTCAAAACGGGTCATGCTTTGCGCCTCCATGATTGCGGCCGCCAAATGATCAGTAATAGCAGGATAATTGGAATATGAACCCATAGGCTGCCTGGCCATGGCGCAAGAGATTCGTTTCTGATCGCTGTGGTGGTCATGCCTAAAACGTTCAAGTAGATGGCGAACAGGACGAAAATCGGAATCAATTTTTGGTAGCGACTGCTACGTGGCCGGGTGCGCGCTAAAAAGGGCAATAGTGCGGAAAACAGAACCAGAGCTAAAGCCGGATTTATGCGATTTTGCAGTTCGGCGTTACCCTCGGCATTGTTCGGCAGAAGGCTTAAGGGTAAATTACGTAACCGATCACTGGCTGTGGCCCGATTGTCCGGTAGGCGCAAAACGCCGTGGGCGAAGTAGCTGAGCTGACTGTGCTGTGGTTGAAAAGATGAGCGCCAACTGGTGCGCATACCATCATCAAGCTCGAGGTATTTTCCTTGATCATTGCTGCTGAAATGGCCTTGAGGTGCAACGATAATACTTTGTTCATCATTTTGGCTGCGATAGACAAAAAACTGCGATAGTTGGTCGCCACTTGCATCGCCGGTAAAAACGACTGTTCCATCATCTAGTCGGCGAAATTCATTGGCCCGAAACAGAATCATGGCTGCTTCCTGCTCAGCCTGGCTGCGCAATGTATCCTGGCGCTCATATACTTCAGGAAGAAGAAATAGATTGCTGGCAGCGATAATCGCAGCAACCGGAATACTGAGTAGAAGGTTTGCTTTACAGATTTGCTGCTGACTGATGCCGCATGCAAGTGCTGCGGGCATTTCTTGTTCGCTGTAGAGACGCCCCATGCTCATGGCAAAGGCAAGAATCAGCGAGACCGGCATTAGAACGATCAAAAAACGCACTGATTGCAAGCCGATTAACTGCCATACCGCAGACAGGGATAGATCGCCCGTTGCCGCGCTGCCCAATAGATTGGTCAGGCGGAAGCTGATGATGATGGCAAGCAGAATCAGGCATGTTGCTGAGAAAATGCCCAGCGTTTCACGCGTGATATAGCGGTAGAAAATTGGCATAGCTGCGGTGAGTATAGGGTTTGCCCATAAAAATTTATGCGGATCAGTATAAACTGGCTTTGCCTAATTCCCAACGTCCATAAGCGATTACAGAGCACCCTGCGTGGTGATTATCACAGCGACTATATGGTATTCTAATATTTTGATTTGATTTTGAAGTGACAGCATCCTGATTATGGTATTGGATGGTGTCGAACCAGGAGAAATAAATGACTTTTAAAGTAAAATCTGCGGCTTTGCAAAATATTGAAGCCGATTTGCTGGTTTGTGCGATCAATGAACAAGGCGAGTTGCTTGCCAGCCTTGGTGAAGAAGCTGATGCTTATATTGCCAAACAGTCAGAGCAGGGCAACTTGCCGTCTAATAATGGCGATTACACGGTTTTTTATGAAGTATCTGCAGTTAAAGCTGCCCGCTTGATGGTGATTCGCGTCGGTGGTCACAAAGGTTTGGAAAAAGCGGCAGAAAAAGCAGCTGAATATGCGGTCTCTCGAGAGTGGCAAAATGTTGTTGTTGCTTTGACTCAAGATTTGGCCGAGCAAACCATCGTTGCACGTAAGCTAGCCTGTTCATCGTATCGCTTTGATCAATTCAAATCAGATAAGAAAAAAGCCGTAAAGGCAGTAACATGGCTGTTTAGCGTAGAACGAAAAGATATTAAAGATCTGGAACGCGATTTGGTTTTGGTTGATGCATGGGCCGCAGGTACGGCGCTGACTCGTGATCTTGGCAATATGCCACCGAATGTGTGTAACCCTCGCTATCTTGGCAAGCAGGCTGAAAAACTTGGCAAAGAATACGACTCACTGAAAGTTGAAGTGCTGAAAAAGAAAGCCATCATTGATTTGGGTATGGGTGCTTTGATGGGCGTTGCACAAGGGGCGGTTGCGCATCCGCGTTTCATCATTATGGAATACAAGCCGAAAAATGTCGTGAACAGCAAGCCAGTCGTACTGGTCGGTAAGGGTGTTACCTTCGATAGTGGCGGTATCTCACTCAAGCCGGGTGCTGATATGGACTTGATGAAATACGATATGGGCGGTGCTGCTGCTGTGTTTGGTGCAATCAAAGCACTGTGTGAATGTGAATTACCGGTGCATGTTGTTGCATTGATTCCTTCCGTGGAGAACATGCCTGATGGTGGCGCAACACGTCCGGGTGATATTCTCACCAGTATGTCTGGCAAGACCATTGAAGTACTTAATACCGATGCGGAAGGTCGCCTGATTTTGTGTGACGCACTGACTTATGCCGAGCGCTATAAGCCACAAGCAGTTATTGATATGGCAACTTTGACAGGTGCTTGTGTGGTTGCGCTTGGTTCGCACCGTGCAGGATTGTTGGGTAATGACGATAATCTTACTCAGGCGCTGTTCGATGCTGGTGAGCGTGCGCATGATCCTGTCTGGCGTTTGCCTATTGATCAGGAATACAAAGATCAACTCAAGAGCCCATTTGCAGATTTGCAAAATATTGGTGGGCGTGAAGCTGGCACAATTACTGCTGCTGCATTTTTGAGTGCCTTTGCCGAGAAGTATTCTTGGGCGCACCTTGATATTGCTGGTGTTGCTTGGCACTCAGGAAAGAATAAAGGTGGTACTGGGCGTCCTGTTGGTTTGCTGCTGGAATACTTCCGCAAACTGGCTGAGAAATGATGTTACCTTCTGCCGCTGAGCAGGCTTTAGGGCAAGGTATTGCAGCCTTGCCCTTTGCCATTACTGATGAGCAAATTGAGCAATTCCGCGCCTATTTGCAATTGCTCAATCGTTGGAACACCGTACATAATTTGACTTCTGTGCGTGATCCTCGTGAGCAAGTTATTGTGCACTTGCTGGACTGTTTAGCGGTATTACCGCATTTGCCTGACGTGAAAACACTGGCCGATATTGGCAGCGGCGCAGGATTGCCGGCATTGATTATTGCGATTATGCGCCCTGAAATGATTGTTTATGCTGTTGAGTCGAACAATAAAAAATCAGCATTTATTCGTCAGGTGGCTACGGCGTTGCACCTGTCTAATGTGAAGGTTGTTAGTGAGAGAGTGGAATCATGGTTGCCTGAACAAGCCATTAACTGCGTTATCAGTCGTGCAATGGCTGCACCACAAATGCTGCTTGATTTGACTGCTCATTTAGGCGACGCACAAACGCAGTGGTTAATGATGTGTGGTCATATGCCACAAGACGCGGAAACCAAACGATTTGTGGTTAAGAAAAAAATATCAGTCAAGGTGCCGATGCTTGATGCCACACGCTCATTGTTGGTGATGGTCAAGGAGGATGATGATGACTAAGCTGATTGCGGTCACTAACCAAAAAGGTGGTGTAGGCAAAACAACCTCTGCGGTCAGTATTGCAGCTGCACTTGCTGAGAATAACGCCAGTGTATTGCTGATTGATCTTGATCCCCAAGGGAATGCAAGTGTTGCTTGTGGGCAGCGTAAAAATGAAATGTCGCATACGGTGATGGACGTCATCCTTGGCGATGCTGCGGCCGAAGACGTTTGCTTGCCAGTAGCGGATAATGCCTTTTGGCTGTTGCCAGCTAATGATGAGTTGAGTGCATTGGAGAGTAGCTTGCATGATCATCCTCAGCGCCATTCATTGCTGAAACAGCATACAGCTGGCTGGATTGAGCGCTTTGACTACGTGATCATTGATTGCCCGCCAACGCTTAACTTATTGACGGTTAATGCGATGGTTGCTTCGCAATATATTTTGGTACCAATTCAGTGTGAGTATTTTGCTCTTGAAGGGGTAAGCAGCTTACTTGATACTGTCGGGCAAATTCGGCAGAGCGTTAATCCGGATCTGCGCATTGCCGGTTTTTTACGCACCATGTATGATTCTCGGTCACGGCTGACCCGAGAAGTTTCGGCGAGCTTATTCAAACATTTAAAAGATTTGGTCTTCCCAAGCGTTATTTCACGCAATGTGCGCCTTGCCGAAGCACCAGGCTATGGTATGCCAATTACTATTTACGATCGCCACTCGAAAGGTGCAAAAGAATATCGTAAAGCGGCCAAAGAGCTGCGTAAACGTATTGATGGAGGGAATGCTTAAGTGTCAGTTCAGAAAAAACGAGGATTGGGTCGAAGTCTGGATGCATTGATTGGCGATATTGGCCAATCAGTACTGGAGCAGCCTGAATTCGAGGCACTCAAGCAAATAGATGTATCTCGTATTGAGCCTGGGCGCTATCAACCGCGCAAGCGCTTTGATGAAGAGGCCTTACATGAGCTCGCCCACTCGATCGCTGAGCATGGGGTATTACAGCCACTTGTAGTGCGTCCAATTGGTGGTGAGCGCTATGAGATTATCGCCGGTGAGCGCCGTTTTCGTGCCGGGCAACAGGCTGGGCTGAGTCGTGTGCCTTGCGTGGTAAAAAACTACGATGACCGTCAGGCACTTGCAGTAGCACTGATTGAAAACCTTCAGCGCAGCGACCTGAATGTGCTCGAAGTCGCAGAGGGCTTACAACAATTGGTAGAAGACTTTACCTTGACGCACGACAGGGTTGCGCAGTTGGTTGGTCGGTCTCGCTCTTCAGTTACTAATACACTACGTCTACTAGATCTAGGTAGTACTGCCAAAAAAGCACTTGGTGAAGGTTCTATAGAAATGGGGCATGCCCGGGCTATGCTTGCTTTGAGCGAGGGTGAGCAGAATGCCTTGGTCAATGAAATTATCCGCAAGCATTTAACTGTCCGTCAGACTGAGCAGCGCGTTAAGCAGATCATGTCTGGTGCCGAGCCTGAAGCAACGACAGACCTCAGTGCAGGTAAAGAAGATATCTCAGCACTTGAATCTCAATTGACGGAATTTTTAGGTGCAAAGATCGCTATCACACATAAGAAAAAAGGTCACGGGAAACTAGTTCTTAAGTACGATAATGTCGATGAGCTAGAGCGCATTCTCAGCTTATGGGGATTTCGTCAATAAAAATAGCGTTTTTCATTTGACCTATTAGTAACGAACTTCTATAATCGCTGAGAATTTTGCATATATGCAAAGAAAATTAAAAAAGTTATTGCGGATTCAGACACTCCTGATGCTGGTCATTCTAATAATAGGATGGCTGTCAGGTTATCAAAATTGGCTTCCTGGCCTTGTTGCAGGTAGTTTGATCGCAATATCAACAACCATCATGGCAATGATTATATTTCGCCGCCTGCCAAAGGTCGTGCCGGCAAAAATGTTTTACGGAGCCATGATATTAAATGAAGTCATGAAATGGCTGCTGGTTGCGGTATTGACAGTATTGCTGGTACAGCATGTTGCTCCATTCGCGCTAATCATCGGCTTTGTCGTGACTTACCTTGCTTATTTTTGGCTGATTTTGGTGGATTGAAGAGGATCACAATGGCAGCACACGGCGGCGAACAAACCAGCGCGGAATTTATTCAGCACCACATGACCAACCTTGTGGTTGGAGAAGGCTTTTGGGCAGTACATATAGATACACTGCTCTTTTCAATTTTATTGGGCGTGGCTTTTTGCTACTTTTTGCATCGTATGGCGCTTAAAGCGCATAGTGGCGTTCCTTCATGGTCTTTAAACTTGGCCGAAATGGTGTTTGACTTTGTCGATGGTACAGTCAAAGACTTCTTTGGTGAGTCGCGCCGCGATATTGGCTCACTGGCTATGACTATCTTCTGCTGGATTCTGCTGTGGAATACGATGGACCTCGTGCCAGTTGACCTGTTGCCAGGCGCTGCTGCATTGGTTGGTGTACCGTATTTGAAAGTCGTCCCTTCTACTGACGTTAATGCCACATTTGCTTTGTCTATTACCGTTGTCGCTTTGATGTATATCTATGGCTTCAAGGCTAATGGCGGCGCATTAGGTATGTTTAAGTCTATGGGAGCTCACCCATTCGACGCACAATCTCCAGTTCTCAAGGTTATCTTGTTCCCGATCAACTTCGCTCTGCGCCTGATTGAAGACTTCGCAAAAGTCATTTCATTGTCATTGCGTTTATTCGGTAACTTGTTTGCAGGTGAGCTGGTATTTGTCCTCATCGCATTGCTGCCGTTCTTCGTGCAGTTTATACCTGGCGGTGCATGGGCAATATTTCATATCCTGATCGTGACACTTCAGGCATATCTATTTATGATTCTGACTGTCGTCTATTTGTCGATGGCAGAAGCACATTAATTTCCATTCCATTTGTTATTAATTTTAGGAGGCTATTATGGAAAGTTTGGAAACGTTGATGGCGATTGCAGGTATTCAAGGCCCTACAGCGATCGCAGTTGGTATTATCCTTGGCTTGGCAGCTGTAGGTACTGGCATCGGCTTCGGTATTCTTGGCGGTAAATTCCTTGAAAGCAGCGCTCGTCAGCCTGAAATGATGAACCCACTGCAAGGTAAGTTCTTCATTATCGCAGGTCTGCTTGATGCGGTTGCTATGATCGGTGTTGTTATCGCGTTGATCATGGTATTTGCTAACCCGCTTTTGAGCTCGATCAACGTTTAATTACTTCGCTTGCCCAGAAGGAGGCGCCTAAACGATGGACATTAATCTCACGCTAATAGGCCAAATGGGCACGTTTTTGGTGTTTTGGTGGTTTGTCTACACATATGTGTGGCCAGTTTTCGCCAAAATGGCCGAAGAGCGTCGGCAGAAGATTGCTGATGGACTCAGCATGGCTGATCAAGCCAAGCATTCCATGCAGGCTGCAGAAGAAGAATCCAAGGCAATGATTGCTCAGGCGAAAAGCCAAGCGACAGAAATTGTCAGCCGTGCACATAAACAGGCTGATCAAGTTGTCGCTGATGCACGCAATGAAGCACAGGAAACCGGACGCCGTGAGCTCGATCACGCACGTGAAGAAATTGAGCAGGAAAAGCGCCGGGTTCGTGAGCAGTTGCGCGCGCAATTAGCTGATTTGGTCATTGAGGGCGCAGAGCAGGTTATTGGCCGTGAAGTCAAAGCCGACGATCACGCCCGTCTTTTGCAAGAACTGAGCGAGAAACTCTAAACCATGGCACAACCACAAACCATCGCCCGGCCTTATGCCAAAGCCGTCTTCGACTTGGCTGAGAATGACGCTGAACAGCAGCGTTGGCAGCAGTTTTTGTCGGCAGCAGCAGAATTGGCCAATGAACCTGAAGTCATGCAGCACATGCATACACCGGGATTCAGTACGCTAATAGAGCAGTGGCTCAATGAATGGCTGGAAAAATCCCGTGAACAAGGTGTAACCGAACAGGAGCATAACTTTTTGCTCCTGCTTGAAACCCACGGCCGCTTCGCTGTTTTACCCGAAATTGCGGAAACTTTCGTAGAGCTTTGCTCCGCCAGCCACAACAGCTGTATCGCACACGTAAAGAGTGCGCAGGCACTTGACGATAAAGCGCAACAAGCTTTGATCGGAATGCTTGAGCAGAAACTTGGCAAGACAGTTACGCTGGAAGTTGAAGAAGTACCGGAATTGATGGCCGGGGTTGTGATTGAATACGATGGGCAGGTGATTAACCAGTCCCTGCAAGGCCGCTTGCAGCAATTTGCCCGAAAACTCGACGATTAGAGGAACGAACATGCAATTAAATCCTGCTGAAATCAGCGGCTTTATTAAAGATAAAATCGCTGATTACGAAAATAAAGTAGAAACCAAAGCAGAAGGTACGATCATCAGCTTGTTTGATGGTATTGCCCAAGTTGAGGGTCTGCGCCAAGTCATGCTTGGGGAAATGATTGAGTTTCCGGGCGGCGTATATGGTCTGGCGCTCAACCTTGAGCGCGACAGCGTCGGTGTGGTTATTCTTGGTAGCTATGAGCACCTCAATGAAGGTGACAAAGTATCTTGTACTGGCAAAATCCTTGAAGTGCCAATCGGCCGTGGTTTGCTTGGTCGCGTCGTTAATGCACTTGGTGAGCCAATTGATGGTAAAGGTGCTATTGAAAGTGAAGGCACTGCTCCAATTGAAAAAATCGCACCAGGTGTTATTGAGCGTCAGTCAGTTGACGAGCCTCTGCAAACTGGTCTTAAGTCAATTGATGCGATGGTGCCAATTGGTCGTGGTCAGCGTGAGCTGATTATCGGTGACCGCCAAACTGGTAAAACAGCGATTGCTATTGATGCGATCATTAACCAGAAAGATACTGGTGTTAAGTGTATTTACGTTGCAATTGGTCAAAAAGCCTCCTCTATTGCTTCCGTTGTGCGTAAACTTGAAGAGCACGATGCACTCAAGCACACTATCATCGTAGCTGCAGCGGCTTCTGAATCTGCTGCTATGCAGTACATTGCACCTTATGCTGGCTGCTCAATGGGGGAATATTTCCGTGACCGTGGTGAAGATGCACTGATTATCTATGATGACTTGACTAAGCAGGCATGGGCCTACCGTCAAGTATCGCTGTTGCTCAAGCGCCCACCAGGCCGTGAAGCATACCCGGGTGACGTTTTCTACCTCCACTCTCGTTTGCTTGAGCGTGCTTCACGTATTAATGCTGATGAAGTTGAGCGTTTAACCAATGGTGAAGTCAAGGGTAAGACTGGCTCACTGACAGCGTTGCCAATCATTGAAACGCAAGCTGGTGACGTATCAGCGTTCGTTCCTACCAACGTTATTTCAATCACTGATGGCCAGATCTTCCTTGAAACAGATCTGTTTAACTCAGGCATTCGCCCTGCGATTAACGCCGGTCTTTCAGTATCACGTGTTGGTGGTGCAGCTCAGACCAAGATCGTTAAGAAACTCGGTGGTGGTGTACGTTTGGCACTTGCGCAGTATCGTGAGTTGGCTGCATTTGCCCAGTTCGCTTCTGATTTGGATGAAGCTACTCGTAAGCAGCTCGAGCGCGGTCAGCGCGTTATGGAGCTGATGAAGCAGCGTCAGTTCAGCCCAATGAGTATTGCTGAGATGTCTGTATCGCTGTTTGCAGCAGAGAATGGTTATCTTGATGAAGTCGAAGTAGACAAAATCATGGATTACGAGCAGGCACTAATGGGCTTCATGCACAGTGATCATCAAGATTTGCTCGATAAGATCAATGAAAAAGGCGACTTTAGTGATGAGATCAAAGATGGCCTGAATAAGGCTCTCAGCTCATTTAACGAGAAAGGCGCCTGGTAAGTAAGGAGCAATCATGGCCAACGCAAAAGACATACGCGGGCAAATCAAAAGCATTAAGAGCACGCAGAAGATCACCAAAGCCATGGAAATGGTAGCGGCATCAAAAATGCGTCGTGCGCAAGCAAACATGCAGCATGGTCGGCCATACGCAGAAAATATTCTGCGCATGGTCTCTCACCTTGCAGGTGCCAACGTTGAAGGCTCGCATCCTTTTTTTACCGAACGTGAAGAAGTCAAAAAAGTAGGCTATATCATCGTCAGTACTGACCGCGGCTTGTGTGGCGGCTTGAATATTAACTTGTTCAAGGCTGTCCTTAAGCATATGCGTGGTCAAGAAGAAAAAGGCCGTAAGATCGAAGCCAGTGTATTTGGCCGTAAAGGCGCAGGCTTTTTGAGCCGCATCGGTGTGCCGGTTGTAAGCTCAGTTGAAGGTTATGGTGATAATCCGAAGCTGCACGACTTGCTCGGTGGTGTGACGGAGATGGTTAAGGCGTACCGTGAAGGCAAAATTGACCGCGTCTATTTGGTCGGTAATGTGTTCGTTAATACCATGACCCAGCAACCAAAGGTATTGCAGATGTTGCCAGCACAAGTAGGGCTTGACAACGATATCGTGCCTAACCATCAGTGGGAGTATCTGTACGAACCATCTGCTGAAGAGCTGCTTGATACGATCGCACATCGTTATCTCGAATCACTGGTTAAGCAGACTGTGGTTGAGAATATCGCCTGTGAGATGTCGGCGCGTATGATCGCGATGAAGAATGCTTCTGATAATGCCGGTGGCCTGATCGATGAATTGCAATTGAAATACAACAAAGCTCGTCAGTCAGCAATTACTCAAGAATTGACAGAAATTGTCGCCGGCGCTGCCGCTGTTTAATGAATTAGAGAGGTTTTACATGAGTACAGGCAAAATTGTCCAGATTATCGGCGCGGTTGTCGATATCGAGTTTCCACGTGGGAGCGTACCCAATATCAATGATGCTTTGGTATCTGAAAAAGACGGTATTACATTTGAAGTACAGCAGCAGTTAGGTGACGGCGTTGTTCGTACCATCGCGATGGGTTCTTCTGAAGGTTTGGTTCGTGGTACAGAAGTACGCAATACTGGTGAAGCGATTTGTGTACCAGTCGGTAAGCAGACGCTTGGCCGTATCATGAACGTTTTGGGTGAGCCAATTGACCATCAAGGCGATATTGGTGCAGAAGAGCAATGGCCAATTCACCGTAAAGCACCAGCTTATGATGAGCTGTCTAACTCTACTGAGTTGCTTGAAACGGGTATTAAGGTTATCGACTTGCTGTGCCCATTTGCGAAGGGTGGTAAGGTCGGTCTGTTCGGTGGTGCCGGTGTAGGTAAGACCGTTAACATGATGGAGCTGATCCGCAACATCGCGATCGAGCACAGTGGTTACTCTGTATTCGCTGGTGTAGGGGAGCGTACTCGTGAAGGTAACGACTTCTACTACGAAATGAAGGACTCAAACGTACTTGATAAAGTATCTTTGGTTTACGGTCAGATGAACGAACCAGCCGGTAACCGTTTCCGTGTTGCATTGACTGGCTTGACTATGGCGGAATATTTCCGTGATGAAGGCCGTGATGTACTGTTCTTCGTTGATAACATCTACCGTTATACTCTGGCCGGTACAGAAGTATCAGCATTGCTTGGCCGTATGCCTTCAGCAGTAGGTTACCAGCCGACTCTGGCGGAAGAAATGGGCCGTTTACAGGAACGTATTACTTCAACCAAGACAGGTTCAATCACGTCGATTCAGGCGGTTTATGTTCCAGCTGATGACTTGACTGACCCATCACCAGCAACGACTTTTGCCCACTTGGATGCAACAGTTGTATTGTCACGTCAGATCGCAGAGCTGGGTATTTACCCTGCAGTTGATCCACTCGATTCAACCTCACGTCAGCTTGATCCATTGATCATTGGTGATGAGCACTACGAAACTGCGCGTAATGTCCAAAACGTTTTGCAGCGCTATAAAGAATTGCGCGACATTATTGCGATCCTTGGTATGGATGAATTGTCTGAAGAAGACAAGCAAGTCGTTTACCGTGCTCGTAAGATCCAGCGCTTCCTGTCTCAGCCATTCTTCGTTGCAGAAGTCTTTACTGGTTCACCGGGTAAGTATGTTTCTCTGAAAGATACCATTAAGGGCTTTAAAGGCATTATCGAAGGTGAGTACGATCACTTACCAGAGCAGGCTTTCTACATGGTAGGCTCAATCGAAGAAGCCGTCGAAAAAGCCGAAGGCATGAAAAAATAACCAGCTCAACGGCAGGAGATGAATATGGCCAAGACATTTAAAGCCACTGTAGTCAGTGCTGACCGATCCCTTTTTGAGGGCTCGGTGAGCATGATTGCGGCCAGTTCCATCGCTGGTGAGTTGGGCATCCTTGCTGGTCATACGCCTTTACTCGCAGCCTTGAAACCAGGTCAGGTACGCCTGACTAAGGAAAACGGCGAGGAAGAAGTACTGTATGTGTCAGGTGGTGTTGTTGAGGTACAGCCGGGCATGACCATGATCCTCGCTGACGAAGCTGAGCGTGCTGAAGAGCTTAATCCTGAACGGGTAGAGGCAGCGCGTAAAAAGGCTGAAGAAAGAATGAGAGAGGCCAGCGAAGGCAAGGTAGATTACGCAAAAGCCCAAGCTCAGTTGGAGCAGGCGACTGCACAGCTCGCTGCTATTCGCCGTAGTAAGAAATAAAATACGGCAAATTTCTGCGTGTAGCTGTAAAACACTTAAGCCGGCATTACTTGTCGGCTTTTTTATTGGAGAACCATAATGAATACTTCTATTCTCGCACTCATACTTGCAGCCGGTGAAGGCAAACGTATGAAATCTCGCCAATCAAAAGTGATGCAACCAGTAGGTGGCAAGCCAATGCTGGTGCGTATTCTAGAAACTCTTGGTGGCATTAGTGGCGTAGAACCAGCAGTGATCTATGGGCATATGGGCGACTCCTTAAAAGCCGCGATCACGCCTGATTATCCGCAAATTAAGTGGGTTGAGCAGCGTGAACAGCTTGGCACCGGCCATGCAGTGCAGCAGGCGCAGGCACTTATATCAGAAGTTGGGACTGTGTTGGTCTTACTTGGTGATGTGCCTTTGATTCGCCGAGGGACAATTGAGCAGCTGTGCGCTCAGGCGCAGCAAAGTGGCTTTGCTGTCCTTAGTGCCAAGGTAGAGAATCCATTTGGTTATGGGCGTATTGTGCGTGATGATCAGGGGCGGGTACTTGGTATCGTCGAGGAAAAAGATGCAACAGATGAGCAGCGCCAAATTCAGGAAATTAATAGCGGTATTATGGCCTTTTCGGCGGAAGTATTGCAGCGTTACCTTCCTAAGCTCAATAACAATAATGCTCAAGGGGAATACTATTTGACTGATCTGGTCGCATTGTGTGCGCAAGATGGTCAAGAAGTTGTAGCCAAAATCGTTGATGAAGCAGATGAAGTGATGGGGGTCAATAATCGGCGCCAATTGGCTGAAGCTGAAAACGTCCTGCGCCGTCGCGCTGTGGATGCGTTATTTGAAGCAGGGGTCACCTTGATTGATCCTTCACGCATTGATGTGCACGGCAGTGTTCAAGCTGGAAAAGACGTCATTATTGAAGCCAATGTGCTATTGAAAGGGGAAGTGGTTCTAGGCGATGGTGTTGTCGTTGAGGCTGGATGCGTGCTTGAGGATTGCGTGATTGGGGACGAAACATTGGTTCGCAGCCACAGCTGTATTGAAAAGAGCACCATCGGTAAACATGCTTCAATTGGTCCATTTGCAAGAATACGACCTAATACAGCGTTATCTGATCGTGCTCGAATTGGGAATTTCGTTGAGACCAAGAATGCGGTGATTGGTGAAGGAAGTAAAGTTAATCATCTGAGCTATATTGGCGATGCAGAAGTAGGGGCTGGTGTAAATATTGGCGCCGGTACGATTACGTGCAATTATGACGGCGTCAATAAGTTTAAGACCAAAATTGCTGATGGCGTGTTTATTGGCTCAAATAGTGCATTGGTTGCACCAATTGAGATCGGAGAGGGTGCCACAGTTGGTGCTGGATCGACGCTGAGCAAAAACGTGTCTGCTCAATCTTTAGCTTTAACCCGTGCACCTGTTAGAGAAATTAGCGGTTGGCAGAAGCCTAAAAAATAGCATATGTTCCTCATTTATTTGATATTGTGAAATGTGTCGACGAGTTTATTTTTTCTGAATAAAATTTCTAGGATCATATTATATTTACTGCTCGTAAACATTAAAGGAACTGAATCATTAAGCTTGATTCAGTTCCTTTATTTTATGAGCACTACGCAATCAAAGTTAGAAGGTTGGTACTTCAGACTTAACTTGGTTGATATTGGTATTTGGTACTTCCCGATATGGAACTGCAATTTCTTGATAAGAAAGGTGATAATCAGTATTTTTGTTAGCTGGCAAGCCATTAATTAAATTAATGGCTGCTTGGATGCTAACTTCTGCTTGAGTGACGGCATCATTAAGAACCGTTCCGGCCAACTCACCTTCAGCCATCAGTTTTTCGGCTTCTGGTGTAGCATCTATTCCGAATGTTGGGATGAAAAAATTGTACTTTCGTTGCGCATCAATAGAGCCGATAGCCATACTGTCGTTATTGGCAAGAATAACTTCAATATTGCGGCTATCAGGATGGTTTAGCCAGCGCTCGGTAACTTTATTAGCCTCATCTGAGCTATACATTGCCGTCTCATTGAAAATCTCTTCTACAGGGGTGCCTAATTCGGGATAGCTGGTTAAAGTACTAATGGACCACTTGGTTCTTGCAATTGTATTTGCAACGCCAGGAATACCTTGTAACACGGCGTATTGAATTACCCCATCACTGTTGCGATCCCATTCAGGATGGGTATTCCATGCACTTAATACTGATAATCCTTGTACGACACCAGCCTGAGTGTTATCACCACCTATAAAAACGGCATTTTTATAACCAAAGAGCTCCGTATCAGAGGGTTTTCGATCCCAAAATACAACGGGTATATTGGCGTTTCTTGCCATTTGGAGAATTGTGCTAGCTTCACTGGTGTCTACCATATTGACAATTAATGCTTGTGCACCTTGCTCGACCATTTTCTGTAAGGCCTGAACTTGTGCTTGACTGTCTTCCTCCGCATCGTTAAGTAGAATTTTACTTTCGGGGTGTGTATCGGCAAAATTTTGATAAACATCATAGCCAGTTTGGAAATAAGGGTTACCTATGGCATTACTGACGGAAACCCCCAGTGTATAGTGCACTTCATCTGTAGTAGTGTCTGAGGAGGCTATAAAATCATCACAACCCATGAGTGTAAAAAGAGAAATGATAATGATTGACTTGGGGGACATAAAACGCTCTATACTAATGAATCAATATTTTCATTGTATTGTATGTTTGAGAGAAGATAAACTAGGGCGGCATATTTGATATTGGGGAAGTTAATGAAAGGTAATGAAGTTGTCTCTACGTATTCCAGTGATGTAATAGCAAATACATCGCCTTGGAAAAAATACCGCACGATTATCATTTCTGTTGCATTGTTTTTATTTTTTGACCTACTAATTTTGGGGTTGAACTTTTATTATTCATTTCTTGTAGAGCGATCAGCCCAGGAAGTCAGTATTGCTGCTAGACAAGGTGTACTGATCCAGCAGATATCTAAAAACCTCAGCGATATTAATCTCCTTTCTGTTGTTGAATATGAGAAAAATAGCAGTATGGATATTAGAGAGCTTAAATCACAGGCATTTCGCCAGTTTGATGAGCTCAAGTATGCAAATAACCTCTTCCAGCAATCTTTGTCAGCACTAAAAAATGGTGGCGAAACCATTGGTGTAGAAGGTCAATTAGTGTCTATTAGTCCCATTGATTTGCCCCAAGCACACAACCGTTTAACTCAGGCAAATGACATTTGGGAACCCTTTTATGGTCTAAATAATGCCTTCATCAAAGATTATGAAAACAACAACTTTTCCCTTAGTTCAATTTCATATGCCGCTGAATATGCAAGAATTTATAATATTCGATTACAAGAGGATATGAATGATATCGTACGCATTCTTGAGGATCGGAGTGCTGGACAGGCAATGGTACTCAGGGTGATACAGGTTGTTGGTATCGTGATTGCACTATTGTTGTTTTTGTTTATTGTATTTCGCGCACTTGGTCAGTTATTTAAGGCTGATCATGCATTGTCTGATGCACGTCGGGAAACTACAGAAATTTTTGATACAGTGAGTGAGGGTTTATTCCTAATAGATGAAAATCTGCAAATTGGTTCTCAGCACTCACGAGCACTGCGTCATTTGCTTGGTATTGAGCACATAGCTGGTCGTTCTCTTGAAGATGTTTTGGCTGAAATTGTCTCCCGTCAGGATTTGGAAGTCGCGACCGAGTTTATTCAGCAGTTATTTAATCCACGCGTCAAAGCTAAGTTGATTCATGACTTAAATCCGCTTGATCGTGTGCGTGCTGGGGTCACAGACGAGAGTGGTTTGATTGATGTTCGTTATTTTAAATTCAGCTTTTCACGCGTTTATGAGGGCAAGCAGATTGTTCGCGTGCTTGTTAGCGTTGCCGATATTTCTAAGACGGTTTTGCTGGAGGAACGCTTGGAACGTGAACGCACGAAAAATGACGAGCAAGTGGAAATGCTGACAGCGATTCTGAAGATTGATAATCGCATGATGAGTGACTTTCTACGTAGTACCCAAACGACAACAAAAAATATCAACAATATTTTGCGTGAACAGACGCGCTCTGATGTAGGACTGAAAGAAAAGGCACGACTTATCTTCCGTGAGACCCATAGCTTGAAAGGGGAAGCTTCTGCAATAGGATTACGCAGCTTTGTGAATATTTTGGAAGATATGGAATCTGAGATCAAGCTGTTAAATGATAAGTCAAAATTGGTTGGTGATGACTTTCTTCCATTAGTTGTATCACTAGAAAAATTGATTGCAGTATTGGATCGTGTAGCTAGCCTAGTTAATAGAATAGGTAGTATGGCTAGTGCAAATACTCAACCAACACAAAGAGCCTCGGCCTCTAATCAGAAGATTATTCCATCACACTTTGGACACTATTTTAGTCAATTTGCTGAGCAGGTTGCTGAGCGCAATGGCAAACTGGTTAAAGTTGATATTCAAGGATTCGATCAAATTGAAATAAGTGAACACCAAGCTGGTTTAATCAAGGATATTACAGTTCAGCTGATTCGTAATGCGATAGTTCATGGTATCGAGACGCCCAAAGAGCGGATGAGCAAAAATAAGTCTGAAATTGGTCATATGGGAATTGAATTGAAATCGATGCAAGGTAATGGACAGCTTCAATTAACGGTTGAAGATGATGGGCTGGGTATCGACTTTGCGCTTATTCGTGAAAAATTACGTATTGAAAAGCAGCTTTCTGCTCAGGATGCAGAGGCTTTGACCAAGAAAGAGTTATTGATGGCCATATTTCGCTCTGGGTTTTCGACTTTGCAACACAGTAGTGAGGATGCAGGTCGTGGTGTAGGTATGGATGTAGTTAGAGCACGAATTCTAGAATTGGATGGAAGAATAAATATACAAAGTGAGCGGGATCTGTATACTCGTTTTGTAATACGCTTTGCCACTGCAAGCTAGGGATAAGTGATGTATAAATTGATGGTCGTTGATGACTCTAATATCATTCGCAATCAAATTGCTAGGATGCAAAAAGATAAGCAGTTTGAGATTGTCGCAAAAGCACGTAATGGGCTTGAAGCAATTAAATTTGCAAAAGTGCATCGGCCTGACGTTGTGACGATGGATTTAACTATGCCAGAGATGGGCGGATTAGAATGTATCAAGGCTCTGGTTGCAGATAATCCGAAGATCTTAATTCTGGTCATTTCTGCATTGTCAGATAAAACAACAGGTATTCGTGCGCTTAGTTTGGGTGCGAGTGGGTTTTTATGTAAGCCATTTACAGAAGAAGAACTTCTTGATGCACTACAAGAGTTGGTAAATTAGTTATGTTAGAAGAAAAGCGCTTTCAAGTATTTATTAATAGTGTAAATCGCTATTTTTATGAAGTGAACAAAGTCAATGTCAAGGTTGGTACACCATATTTGGTGAAAAATAACACACCTGCGTTACAAGCTTATACAGGTATTATTGGAATTTCAGGGCCATACCGTGGTTCTGTTTATTTCACTGCTCCGCGGATCTTGCTCAGACACTTGCTACTTTCACTTCAAGAGCCTGATGAATCAGAAGAGAATATCTTAGATTTAATTGGGGAAATAGCAAATACAATCTCAGGTAATGCACGTACTGAATACGGTGCTGACTTTATGATATCTGTTCCAGTAGTTGTGAAAGGTACTCCTGATCAGATTTACTTACCAAAGACAGCGCGTAGCTTTGTGATACCAATCACCTGGAAGGAATACACGGCAGCGATTGTAGTCAGCCTTGAGAGAGGTAGTTAAAAGGTATTGTTTGTGGACTTTACCGCGAACAACGGCTAGTATCTAACACGATTTACGAATGGCATTGGGGCGCGGACTATTTTCTGCCAACCCCATTAACAAATAAACCTGCGGCCTGTTTCGTCGCAAGGTGAGGAACACAATGAACAAAACTCTCTCCCCATCGGGGTGGCAGCTGCCATGCCTGATTGCCTTATATGTTGGTGCGATTTTACTCGCTAACCTTACGCTTGATGATTTTATACCATTGCCGGGCTATGGGCTTCTGAGTATCGGTACTATCTTTTTTGCGGCCATTTTCACCTTGCGTGACCGTATTCATAGGGTAGGTGGTGTATGCAGCGTCTTCATTGCCATTACGTTGGCTGTGATCATCAATACCGTCACAGCCGGTGTTCTTGATACGCCAATTCGCTTTATTTGTGCGTCGTTTATCGCTATTTTGTTTGGTGAGCTGGCTGATACGGCGGTATATCATCGTCTACTGCACCGTAGCTGGGCGTTACGCGTTGTGGCTAGTAATGCCGTCAGCGTGCCACTCGATAGCGTGTTATTCACTTTGCTGGCATTTTATGGTGATTTGTCCGGCGCTGAAATTGCACAGATTATTTTTGCTGATATCGCCGTTAAATACTCGATTTCTTTGTTGTTTATGTTGCGTTTGCGTTCATCTCGAGTGGTGAACATATAATGGAGGCGCCTACTATTCCCCGACTCAAAACAATTGAGAATACAAAGCCACAGATGCGCATGAGTATCGAGCACGTTCTTCTGCTGCCTGAATTGTGTCCAGCATCCAAAAACCCCAAGCAAGGCAGTACGCTGACTTTGCAATACGATGCAGGTGCGCAGCTTTTAGAGTTATTCAGCCTCGATAAATATATCAATGCCTATATTGGTCATCCAATTGTGCGTGATATGGAGTTTTTCACCCAAACTGTGGCGCAGGACGCCGCAGATGCGTTGGGTTGTGAGGTCTCAGCGACTGCTGAGCTGGCGTATAACATGATCGCTCAACGCCAGCGTATCGTGGTCATCGCACAAGCGAGCTAAGATCCGATCAGTGCCACGCACTGTGGGTGCAGTGGTTTTGGCAGCTTAGGCTTGCTTGGCTTGGGTGGCTTTGGATGCAGAATTGCATCGCTTTGATCTGCGATCCAGTTATCGAGGTCGGCATTACATCCATCTCCCGGAGGAGGCGGTGCTTGTGGTTCACATTCCGGGCTACCTTCAGGACAGCGCATACGCACATGGAAATGCGCGTCGTGCCCCCACCATGGGCGGATCTTGCGCAATCGCTCGGTTGCATCAATTGTGTAATGCTGCTCGCACAGGTGCTTTTTGATTACTGGGTTGACGAAGATTCGCGTGGTGTCTGGGTGTTCCGCAGCAGCCATGACGGCTGCCGTATAAGCCTCCTGCCAACGACCGGGGACTAACGTATCACGTGCTTTATCAACCATTGTTGGCGGCTCAATATCAGCAGGTGGCATAGTGCCTTCGGATACGGTATAGAACCAAAAGTCTACGTCCAATCCATTCTGGTGGCTGGTGTGACCAAAAGGCATCTTACCCCCCACAGGCTGGCTCATATCGCCGATGAGAATCTGCGCATTGTAAATACTGCCCATGTAGTTGGCGATATGATTAATTGCACCAAGAGTAATCGGCTGGGTGTAGTAACGGTTGCGATGGCGGCGGATACTGACGTAGCCATATCCGCGCTCTGGCAATACTTGTGCCCCAAGCTGACAACCATTTGCGTAGCCACCAATAGCTTGCGGTGTATTGCCAATTGGTGAAAGGATCTTACTCCATGCATTGCTTTTTTGTGGATCAGCCGCAAGTGCAGTACCTGCGGCCAAAAGCATAGAAAGGCAAAGTGCTCGAGTTGCCATGACGTTATAAGCTGATGTGCTTTGAGCAGTTGAGCACTGTTTATTCCTTATCCAACTTGGGATTGAATACGTCGCGTAGCCAGTCTCCAAGCAGGTTGACGACCAGCGTCAGAATAACCAGTACCAAACCTGGGAACAGGGTGATCCACCATGATCCGGAGCTGAGGTATTCAAAGCCGTTGGAAATCAGTGAACCGAGTGAGGGCTTGTCTGGTGGCATACCAAGGCCGAGGAATGACAGCGCAGCTTCACTCATGATTGCGTTGGCAATCTGTACGGTCGAGATGACGAGAATTGGCGACAAGCAGTTCGGCAAGATATGACGGAACATGATGCGCAGAGGATTAAAGCCCATCACCCGCGCAGCTTCGACGTATTCCTTGGACTTTTCTGACAAGGCACTTGAACGGATGGTGCGTGCGTACTGCGGCCACTCTGCAACGCCGATGATGATGACCAGGATCAGCACCGCATGGGCGGCAAAAAATTCGGCACCAAAGGCGGTTTTGAAAATGGCTGAGATGATGATTGCGACCATCAGGGTTGAAAAAGACAGCTGAACATCGGCGATACGCATCAGGAAGTTATCCAGCCAACCACCGTAATATGCTGCATACAAGCCAACAATAACCCCGATGATCATCTGCAAGCCTACAGCAAAAATACCAATCGCAAGTGAGGTACGCAGGCCGTAGAGGATGGTCGAGAGAATACCGCGACCTTGCTCATCTGTACCGAGTAAGAAACGCTCTTCACCACCACTCATCCACACTGGAGGCAGCTCGCTGTCCATGAGGTCTATAGATGAGAGATCATAAGGGTTGTTGGGGGCTAGCCATCCTGCGAAGACAGCAGCCATAATAAAGATACATAGGGTTAAAAATGAGAGCACAACAACTTTGTCGCGCTTAAAGTAATACCAGAAGTCCGAGCTGCGAAAGCGCTGGAAACGGCTGGGGTTGCCCATTTCTACTGGGGTACTCATGATTTTTTGCCTCCAGAGAGGTTGACGCGTGGGTCAATCAGACCATAAATCAGATCGACAATAGTATTGGTGACGACGAAGATAAATCCGACGAAGACGATATAAGTGGTCAGGAGCGGAATATCTGCGCGGTTGACTGCTTCGAGGAACATGAGTCCCATGCCAGGCCACTGGAATACAGTTTCGGTGAGGATGGTATAGGCAAGCATCATACCGACCTGCACACCGCCGACGGTAATCACCGGCAACATGGTATTACGCAGAGCGTGCTTGTAGCGGATTTCGCGCTTGCTCAGCCCTTTAGCACGTGCAAAGCGGATGTATTCCTGCCCGAGTGATTCCATCATTTCTGCGCGGATCAGGCGGATAAACAGTGGCAGCATGATTGAAGACAATGCTACAGCGGGCAAGATAAGGTGCAGGAAGCCGTCCCACGTTAGCAGGCCAGTACTCCAGTATTTAAACGTGACGATTTCACCACGCCCATAAGAGGGGAGCCAATGCAGGGTTTGTGAAAAGACGTAAAGCAGTAGGATAGCCGTGAGGAATACGGGTATGGATATACCGATGGTGCTCACGCCCATAATAATTTTAGTCAGCCAGTTGCGTGGGTGAATGGCGGTGTAAATACCGAGTGGTATTGATAAACCAAAGACGATCAGCGCAGAGGCGATTACCAGCTCAACGGTTGCTGGCAGCTTTTCCAGAATAATGTCGATGGTTGGGCGCTTGAAAAAGTAGCTGGTGCCGAAATCGCCATGTAAGGCATTATTCAGGTAGTGCCCGTATTGGACGAGAAACGGCTCATTAAGCCCAAGATGTTCACGCAGGGCGGCCTTTTCCGCAGCTGAGGCACTCATTGCGGTCATTTGTGCGACTGGGTCACCGAGTTTACTTTGCACCGCAAAGGCGATGAAAGAGATAACCAGCATCACGATGATGAGTTGAAAAATACGTTTGATCAGAAATGTCAGCATGGTATTTGTGGTTTGAGGCGTTAAGGCGCCCGGCAATTGCCGGGCGGGCTTTTGCAGCTTTTAGAGCCGTAGCAGCAAAAGTGCCACGGGCTGCAATGGCAGTACTGCGTTATACACCAGTACTGCTTACATATGTTGTGTTATTTTTCCTCAACAACAATATTCTGGAAGAGCGGGAAGTTCTTCAAGTTGACAGATTCCGGGAAGTTGGTGATTTTGTCACTGTAGCCCCAGTTGAGGTTCTGCCAGTGCAGTGGCACGAAGATCGCTTCATCATATTCGATCTTGCTGGCTTCTTGCAGCAGTTTGTTGCGCTCTTCACCATCTGGCAATGCATTGGCTTGGTTAATCAGCTCATCGAGCTTCGGCTGCGTGTTGCCGTTACAGTTGTACTGACCAACGCCGGTGTCTGCATTGCGGGTCATGGTCAGGTATTCGCTAAAGTTGGCGCTGTCGCCAGTATCAGAACTCCAGCCGATCATCGGCATGCCCGCCGCACACTTGTCGAACTCATCCCAGTATTGCGCTTTTGGCATAGTAGTCAGGTTGACGGTGATGTTGATCTTTTTGAGCATCGCGGCAACGGCTTGTGCGATTTTTTCATCGTTCACGTAGCGGTTGTTTGGTGCGATCATGGTGATGGTGAAGCCGTCTTCATAGCCTGCTTCTTTCATCAGCTCTTTAGCTTTTTCAAGGTCATAGCGTGGCTCAAGATCGGCATTGTGGCCGCTGTAGCCTTCTGGTGAGTTTTGACCAGCAGTGGTCGCAAAGCCGCGCAGAATTTTCTGAACGATACCGTCGTTATTGATCGCGTAAACAACTGCTTGACGCACGCGCTTGTCTTTAAATGGCTCAACAACATTTTGGTTCATCTGGAACGTGATGATGCGGTCACTTGGGATGCTGTAAAGCTCATAGCCTTTAGCGTCCTTGATGCGCTCAAGGTCAGTTGGTGGTACAGGGTAGATCCAGTCAACATCGCCAGAAAGCAGCGCTGATACGCGGGTAGCATTTTCTTTGATTGGAACAAGCGTGAACTTATCGACGTTACCGGTTTCACCCCAGTAATCAGCAAATTTCTTATAGACGCTCTTCACGCCTTGCTGACGGCTTTCAACCATGAATGGGCCAGTACCTGATGCATTTGCAGAAGCAAATGTGCCAGTGCTCTTTTCGATTTTGGCTTTGTCGTTGCCTTTGTCGTCAGTGCCGGTGTAGAAGTCTTCGTCCATAACGAACAGGTACGACATATTTGGTACAACCAGTGGGTATGGTTCTTTGGTGGTGAACTCAACAGTGTAGTCGTCAACCTTGGTGATGCCTTCGTAGGCGGTAAACAAGCCTTTGAAGTCGCCAGAAGAGAGCATGCGGTTGAAGGTGAAGACAACGTCGTCAGCAGTCATTTCGTTGCCGCTGTGGAACTTGACGCCTTTGCGCAGGTGGAAGCGGGTCACAGTTGGAGAAACTTCTTCCCAGCTTTCGGCGAGAACAGGCTGGATTTCCAGATTGTTGTCAAAGCGTACCAGTGGGTCAAATACCCAGTTTGCCATTTGCAGTGTGCCGCTTGAAAGTTGCTCTTGCGGGTCAAGTGAGACAGGGTCTGCATCAAATGCTGCGGTGATTTCTGCAGCATTGGCGGTTGCCATTGCAGCAGCAATGGAAAGGGTTAGCAGGGTCTTTTTCAACATAGTGTTGGCTCCTTGGGTTAAAAATTAGGTTTGTATCAGCTTAGTGCCTGACGTTGGATGCCACGGTCAAAACGCGGCATCAGATCAATCAGTTCGCGGGTATAAGCATTGTCCGCGTGTTCAAACAGCTTGTCTGTATCGTTGACCTCGACCAGCTTGCCGAGCTTCATTACGCCGATGCGGTCGCACATTTGGCGAATAACCGGTAAATCGTGGCTGATAAACAGCATGGTCAGGTTTAGCTCAGCCTGCAGATCCTTGAGCAAGTTGAGTATTTGTGCTTGAACCGAGACGTCGAGCGCAGAAGTTGGCTCATCACAGATCAATAAGCGTGGGCGGGTAGCTAATGCACGGGCAATGGAAATACGCTGGCGCTGACCGCCGGAAAATTCATGTGGAAATTTATCCGCAGCGTTGCTTGCAAGGCCGACGTGCTCAATCAAATCGCGCACGATTTCACGTTCTTGCTGCGCTGAATCAGCGAGCTTGTGGAAGCGAATTGGTTCGGCAATGATGTCCTTGACGCGCATACGCGGATTGACTGATGAGTACGGATTTTGGAAGACCATCTGCATCTGGCGGCGCAACGGGAGGCGCACTTTATCAGACGTCATTGCGGTGAGATCTTGCCCTTCAAAGAAAATTTTGCCGCTTTGTGGCGGATGCAGGCCGGTGATTGCGCGTGCTGTGGTCGATTTACCTGAGCCGGATTCACCGACCAGCCCAAACGTCTCGCCCGCGTGGATATGGAAGCTGACGTGATCAATCGCCTGAACGTATTCACGCTGGCTCTTGAATATTGAATGGCGGGTGATAAAGCGCAGGGAAATGTCTTCGACGCGCAGGATGGGGCCATCGTATTCCGGGATAGCTTCTTTGCGCCCTAGCCAGTGGGTTTTAAGGTCGAGTGGTATGTGCGCATTGGCATCTTCAATATAGGTGACCAATGGGAAGCGATCGAGCTTAACGTCAGATGGTGGTACCGCTGAAATCAGGCTCTTGGTGTATTCATTTTGCGGATTGCGCAGTACTTGCTCTGTCTCGCCAATTTCCATCAGGTTGCCGCGATAAGTAACCATGACGCGGTCTGTAACCGAGGCAACAACACCCATATCGTGAGTGACGAGCATACAACCGACGTTATTCTCACGGCACAATTTGCGCAGCAGTTGCAGAATCTGGTCCTGAATTGAGACGTCTAGTGCCGTGGTCGGCTCATCGGCAATGATGAACTTGGGTTCAGTCGAAAGGGCTATCGCAATAACGACACGCTGGCGCATGCCGCCGGAAAACTGGTGCGGGTACTGCTTGAGGCGGTTTTCCGGCTGTGGAATCCCGACCGCATTAAGCAGCTCTATCGCGCGCTTTCTCGCTTCGCTACGGCTGACTTTAAGATACGCAAACATTGGCTCCATCAGCTGCTCACCAATGGTCAGAAGCGGATTGAGTGAGGTCATCGGATCCTGAAAGATAAAGCCGATATCTTTACCGCGCAGATGGCGCATTTGTTCGCGGTTGAGCTGGCGCAAATTTTGCCCATCGAGATAAACCTCACCGCTGCCAACGTAGCCTGGAGGGGTGAGTAGATCAGCAATTGCATTACCAATAGTTGATTTGCCCGCACCGGATTCACCAACAATACCGAGGATCTCACCGGGGTAAAGATCAAAGGAAACACTATTCACCGCAGTAAAGTCCCCGTGTCGCGACGGATAAATAACGCTTAAATCCTTAACGCGCAAAAGTGGCTCGCCTGAGTGCATGGTGTCTCCTGATGATTTTTGAGGATTGTTAATATTACTTTGAACAGCGCGAAGGCGCAAATAGTAACGTATAAAGATAATGTTTATGGCGGAATAAGACAAGGGTCAGTAATGGAATGAGAATTAAGGGGACAGGCTTGTCATGATAAATATAAATGTTATAACATAACTCTTTTACTCAAGAGGTGTCTTATGAAAGTTGTTTCTTCTCTCAAGTCCGCCAAGACTCGTAGCCGTGATTGTCAGGTTGTACGTCGTCGTGGGAAAATTTTTGTTATTTGCAAGAGTAACCCACGCCTGAAAGCACGCCAGCGTTGATTGTCAGCTATATTGTGCTGTTTGGAAGCCGCCTTGCTATAGGCGGTTTTTTGTGTACAAGACGGGTTAAATCTCGTCTTTTTCTTGATCTTGCTCAGCTGCAATAGCTTGCTTTGCACCATCACGACGTAGTTCGTCAATACGCTCAAGGACGATATAAACGTCTTCAATACGCGCAATACAGCGCCGCCAAACAATGTTGCCATCTTTGTTGGCATCAATTTTCCCAATATGTAACGGCAGTGCCGAAGTTGGAGATTTACCATCAGCAAAGTGATAAATAGTGTGGCTGAGTTGCTCAATGGCATTAATCAGCCCTTCTGGCGGCAGATCGGCTTCGCCGCGTTGATTGCGGCGCAGGCCTGCGCCAATTGCTTCTGAAAGTAGCAGGACGCTGGCGTATAGCCGCACAATCCGGCGGTCATATACCGTCGCAAGATTGTAAATCGTAGTTGCTTTGATGCGCCCACGCAGTGACCAGCGCGCCGTATTGCGTGCATTGACGATTGCAGCATCGAGCTTGGTCAGCTGCTCGTGTGCGGCAAAGATATTGCCAGTTGCTTCGCGGGCAATTTTACTGTTGCCTTCTGTGAGCGCAGCTGCGCTGCGAGCTACATTGCTGCTGAGTAGGCGCAATAAATCCTGTAAATCGCGATGCAGGCGTGCCATTGGGTCGGGCGTGAGCAATACCTGACTGAACAGCAGCCCGGTAGCGCTACCAATGATGACGTCAATCAGGCGTGTAAAGCCCGCGGTTTCTGTGCCAAAAGCCAGAATTAGCACGGTTGAAACGCCGGACTGAATCATCACCACTGGCGGTAGCCCGAATGAAGCACCTAAAATCATCGCTATCGGTACACCGCAAAGGATTTTCCATTCAATCGCATCAAAGGGGAGATGCTGCATCACTTCACCGACCAGAATGCCAGTTGTGACGCCAAGTACGACACTGACGCCTTGCAGGCCGTGGTTGGGCAGACCTGGTGCGAGGCAGATGATAGCGGTGATCGCAGCAAACATCGGCCGTGGATGGCCCAAAAGATAATAAGAAATTAGCCAAGCCAAAGTACCGGCAACAGCAGCCATTGCTGCATTGCGCGATGCTTTTTTCCACCGAGGGAAAATTGTTCGCCGAAAAATGGCGCTGATTTTGCTGATCAGTGGTTGTGACATTTTATAAATTGGGTAAATCCGGGTGAGTGAGGTTCTTGGCAAGTTTACCGACCGTCATACCCTGCACAATAATTGAAAATAGTACGATGGCATAAGTCATGGTCAATAAAATATTACGCTCAGATCCATCCGGTAACGATAACACCAAGGCAACGGAAATACCGCCACGTAAGCCGCCCCAAACCAACACTTGCCATGTGTCTTTAGGCAGTGAGACGTCTTGGCGCAATATTCCCATCACTGATTTTACGGCAATGAGTCGCGCGAGTAATGCAATTGCAATAGCACCAAGTGCAGCCCACCACACATTGCCAGATATGGTTAGGGTGACAATCTCGAGCCCGAGCAAGACAAACAGCAGGGCGTTAAGAATTTCATCGATCAGTTCCCAAAATGAATCGACATATTTTTGTGTCTGACCACTCATTGCATGCGCGCGACCTTTGTTGCCGAGCAGCAAACCAGTCATCACCATTGCCAGTGGGCCGGATAGATGCAAGTACGTGGCAAGTGAGTAACCGCCGAGTACTAATGCTAGCGTAATCAGCACTTCTTCCTGGTAGCTGTCGATGCTTTTTAATAAGCGATAGCCACACCATCCAAGCACGAAGCCGAAGACCATCCCGCCACCAGCTTCAACAGCAAATAGTTCAAGGACATCCAGCATAGTGGGCAGCTTGCCCATATGCAGTACTTCAAGCAATGCAGCGAAGACGACTACGCCAATGCCATCATTAAATAAAGACTCACCGGAAATCACCGTCTCGACCGACTTTGGTGCACCGACTGACTTTAAAATACCCATTACCGCGATCGGATCAGTTGGTGAAATCAGCGCACCAAACAAGAAACACCAAATCAGCGCGACATCTAGCCCCAGCCAACTGAGCAGATAATAAGTCAGCATCGCAACAATCACTGTTGAGAGCAGCGTACCAACCACAGCCAGCATGCCTACCCGCCATTTGTGTGCGCGTAAATCTGTCGCCTTGACGTGCAGCGCACCGGCAAACAGCAGCATCGAGAGCATAATGTCCATCAGAACATCCGCAAAATCAATATTGCCGAGCAATTGGCGCTCGTAAGTCAGCAGCGACTTGATCCCCAGCGCATTGAGTACGATCAGCACGATCGACATCATCAGCGCAATGAACATTACCCCGATCGTCGTCGGCAAGCCAATAAAGCGTTTATTGATGTAGGCAAAAGCGGCGGTGATGCACAAGCAAATCACGCCAGTATAAAAAGCGCTCACGAAGACTCCTTGTCTTTTTGGGGGCGATAGCGCCCATTATCCACGATAGCCAATTACCCACCCATAAATACTGATAAAGTGCGCCACGCTACCTGCGAGGACGAATAAATGCCAGATACCATGGCCGTGCTTGATCTTCTCGTCATTAATAAACCAGTACACCCCGACCGTATAGCACAGCCCGCCGATAATAAGCCACACCAGCCCACCAGTTGGCAATAGCCGCACCGTTGGCACAATTGCATAAAGAATCAGCCAGCCCATCAGCATATAAATGATCAACGACAAAATTCGCTGACCCTTGCCGAAAATGAACTCTTGAATGATCCCGAACAGCGCCAGCCCCCAAGAAATACCGAATAGTGACCATCCCCAGCCACCGCGTAGCGTCACCAGTGCATAAGGCGTATACGTACCCGCGATTAATAAATAAATAGAACAGTGATCTATCTTTTGCAGAATAAGCTTTGCACGCTGTGAGCGTACACTGTGGTAAATCGTCGAAGCACCATAAAGTATGATCAGGCTTGCCCCGTATACACTTGCCGCCACTACATCATATACGCCACCATGATAAGCCGCGCGCACGATCAAAAGCACTGTTGCTGTGATAGCAAATACCGTGCCGAGTAGGTGAGAAATACTGTTAAAGCGTTCACCGTGATACATAACGTACTCCAGGTATCGATGAGTAGATATTATTATAACTAGCGCCGCTGATAGATTGAACCGCGCAACTTTGAAGCTGCAATGCAGTAAACTGTTACCACACTCCAGCCGGGCATAATCATGACCACCAATCAGCCACTCAGCCCTATGAATAACCAAATGGCTTACGACAGCCTGCTCGCTACCATTGAGCATCTTGGGCAAACCTGCAAACCCAAATGTAGCGAGCCAAGCAAAACCCTGATCATGGATTTTATGCCGTCACCGCTTGGTAGCATGTGCCTCGCCGCTGATCAGGATGCGCTGTATTTACTCGAATTTGTTGACCGAAAAAACATCGCTAAAGAACTCGAAGACCTGCTCAAAAAATGCAACGCCGTTATCGAATATGGCGAAAACCACATCACCCGACAAAGCAAAACCCAGCTAGAGGAATACTTTAGCGGCACACGGCAAACCTTCGATATACCCACGCACATGCTCGGTACTGACTTCCAAATCAGCGTATGGCAATCCCTGCTTACCATCCCTTACGGTGAAACCATCAGCTATGCTGAGCAGGCCAAGTACCTCAAGCGTGATAAAGCCGTGCGCGCAGTTGCCAATAGTAATGGCATGAATCGCATGGCAATTATCTATCCCTGCCATCGCGTTATCGGCAGTAATGGCAAACTCACCGGCTATGCAGGCAAAATCGAACGCAAGGCATGGCTACTTGCGCATGAAAAACAGCATATATGACATCACGTAGCAATTATAAGTACACGAATAGGGCATACACAGCGCCAACAGCGACAATTGCCAAGCCGGAATAGCTCAATTTTTTTGCCCATTTAAGCTGATACTCATGTGCCAGCATGCCCGCAGTGCGAATGAATAAACCCGTACTCAAAACGGCTTTGGGGTAATCTTCTTGAACGAAAGAGGGAATGACTATGGCGAGGCCGATGATCATCATCAGCACGATGGATAAAATGATGTTGATTGTGCGACGCATAAAGCTATTATTTGTTTTTGTTTAATGTTAACAGATAAATAATTATATTATAGTATGCTGTGATTATATTGGACATATATCCATTCGTTAAGGTTACAGATATTAAGGCGTCTCAAATTCTATTGAAAGTGAATGGGGCAGATAGCGTGATGCTGTATGGATGTTGGAAACTATTTATACAGGACTGGTATGGGTAGTATCTGTAATGACTTGGAGAGGTGGTCGCAGAGCTAGGGTTACTAGCTGGTGAGTCAACCAGAGTTACCAATGCAATAAAAGTAATTTAATCATCAGATTAATAGGATGCCGCCATAGCATAGAAAACCTGTGTAATAGGTACATGTTATGGCGGGCATACCCTGATCAGCTTACTTTTCCAAAGAAAAGTTGATTACAGCTGTGATTTAGTAAGAAGCACTTCAACAATTCTAATGTGATATTTCACCTTGAGCTTCTTTTTCTAAATCACGCGGCATTTCATCAGGTAAACCGGCACGTTGGCCAAATTTAATAGCGTACGCAGTATTACGGGCGTCAAATAATGGATCTTGTGGTGGAGATACGCCTTTAGGAATTTGCGCTGGGAAATAAACCTCGCTATCACAAGACAAATCATCATAGCTGGTGATGGTTAACTTGCCGAGCTCGATTTCATGATGTTCCCCTTGCCAAAGTGCCGTAGTGTCATCAGTCTTGTCCTCAGGGTTAGCAAAGGTAAGGTAGAGCGTATAACTGGCTTCTCCATTTTCTAAGTCTTGTAATGAATTTTTAAGTAAGAAATTGTCTGATGTATTTGCCAATTCTTCTTCGCTTAGGTCTTGTACCCCTTTTTCTGGCTGCCAATACCAGCGCGCAGCAACTTTTGTACCGTCTTTTAGCTCAAACCAGAACGTATGCACACTGTAAAAAGCAGTTTTGGTCAGGGATTTGGTGACTCCAACTGTCTTGCGGAATTCAGCAAAATCACGAAATGACGGGATTTCTTCGGTAACTTTTTGAATCAACTCTTGGTCAACTTTGCCATCTTTTGGTAGTCGTATTTTGAAGAATAAACCAAAGTCATCTACCGTCTTTGCAAAATTGATTGGTGAGCTAAGCATGACTTGCGTCCAAACCTCATCGTTACCTTGTAGGCGCAATGCCATACCGCGAGTTTTTGATTTGTCGCTCCAATTATTGCCACCCAATGAATAACGGATTTGCACTGGAATTTTTTCTTGGTTAAATAGAGGTACATTCAGTTCACTATCTTGTACGGGAACAAATTCACCCGTCGCGCACCATCCTTTAGTGTGATTGACTTTTGATTTTGGGTGGTTCGGGTCGCCATTCAGCTCAGTCAATATTTCCGCAATGGTTTGTGCTGTGTAGTGCTCCGGTTCGTTTGCGAAAGTTGCGCTTGCAAATAGAGCTAAGCCTAAGCAGCTATAACGTATCATCCTCATGATATACTCCTGTTTTTAAATGATATTTTTAGTGTTAAAAATTATATCCTAAAGAGGGGTATTTCACTAAGTAAATATTAATGAATTTACTGTAATTTATATAAAATTATTTTTAATAACGCGGATTTATATTTATCAGTTACGAGTACATATGTAGGTTCTCGCTATATTTTCTAAGGCTAATGCATATAAAGAGCGGCACCAGTGGCTCATAAAAAAGGATTGGTACAAAATTGCACCAATCCTTTACTTCTGAGCCAGGCTGGAAAGTCAGGCGATTTTCTTGAACAGTTCGATAATCAGTTCTTTGTCAAAGTACTTGGGATTAGCACCTGCACAAGGGTCGACCATCGCGTATTCAGCCATCTTGTCGTAGTCAGGGTTTTCTACGCCCAGCTCGGAAAGTTTTTCTGGAATACCGACTTCCTTGGCCAATTCGCGAATCCGCTTGATCACATAATCAACACATTCCTGATCGCTCTTGCCTTCGGTGTGCATGCCAATAACTGATGCAATCGGGCGGAATTTATGCGGTACTTCTTTGGCATTTTCTTCTTCGACATCTGCGAGCAGCATCGCGTTGCACACACCATGCGGCAAGTCGTAAATTGCGCCGAGCTGGTGAGCCATTGCATGCACATTACCCAAGCCGCAATTACTGAAGGCAATACCATTAAGGAAGCAGGCATAAACCATATTTTCACGTGCCTCGATATTGCTACCGTCCTTGACCGCAGTTGCGAGGTTTTCAAAAATCAGCTTGATCGAATAGAGTGACGTTGCATCGGTAACAGGATAGGAAAATTTGGAAATAACCGACTCGATTGCGTGGGTCAGCGCGTCCATCCCTGTTGCAGCGGTCAGCGCAGCTGGCTTGGATACCATCAATTCCGGATCGCTGACGGTGATTTTGGCAATTGCATTATTATCGACCAGCACCATTTTTACCTGACGCTCTTCATCGGTAATCACGTAGTTGATGGTGACTTCCGCAGACGTACCCGCAGTAGTCGCAATCGCCACAATCGGCAAGCACTCTTTGCTGGTCTTATTAATGCCTTCGTAGTCCTGTACATTACCGCCATTGGTCGCGAGCACGGCAATTGCCTTACCGCAATCTTGCGCTGAACCGCCGCCAAGGCTGACGACAAAATCGCAGTTTTCTTTTTGCAACAGCGCCAAACCGGTCTCGACATTTTCAACCGTCGGATTGGGTTTTACCTTGGAATAAGTGACATGCTCAATGCCGCATTCATCCAAAATAGCGCTGACCTTGTCGACCATGCCATTTTTAGCCAAAAATGGGTCGGTCATGATGAATGCTTTTTTGTAGCCTAACTTGCCAAGCGCATCTTTAAGTTCTTGCAGGCAGCCACGACCAATAAGATTGATAGATGGTACGAAATACATACTCATAGCACACCCCATAGTTGATGAATTATATCTAAATTTATACTTATTATTTTAATATAACCACTTGCATCAATCCAGAAGATGGTCGCCTATTTAGAATAAATTTTGGTTA
Source organism: Cardiobacteriaceae bacterium TAE3-ERU3 (assembly GCA_019218315.1). NCBI lineage: Bacteria > Pseudomonadati > Pseudomonadota > Gammaproteobacteria > Cardiobacteriales > Cardiobacteriaceae > Cardiobacteriaceae bacterium TAE3-ERU3. The sequence continues at coordinate 676,697 of JAHUUI010000001.1, forward strand.
TATATCAAAATCTTGAAATAATGTAAATCATTTTTATTTGAATGGATTTACTACTATCTTTTCCTGCTATAACTGTAGATAGCATGTGCAGTGGCAAGATTGACCGCTGCAAAAGCAGTCCAAATTACTGAAGCAAAAATAAGGGATGTCACAGGAGCAACAGACAGGCTTTGGGACAGAATATAAAAACATAGCGGCAATTCTAAAGGTACGGTTATCAGCTTCGGCACAGGTAGCCCGTACTTTTTCAACATAAAAAACTGCCCGCAATGGAGCAGCAAATGCAGTGTATAGGCTGCAACCATGCCGAACCACCAAGCGCTTTCAGGAAGCAGCAGGCTCACAGTGGCAATAATCATGCCTTCCCAAAGTGCAATAACAGCAAAGCCTGTTCTAGATATGCTAAGAACAGGCTGTAATTTCGAGGGCAATATTTTTGCCAACTTGTGGCGATGATGCCGTAACCACGGCGGCAAAAGCATCACTTCTTCCAGTTCATGGGCAATGAAGCAAGCTATGAATAAATAGATTTCGATGTTCATAGCCATTTTTCCTCATTGAGTTTAGGTCAGTGCGCGCATTGCTTCATCAATACCCGCAACCGTGAGCGGATACATGCGCTCGTCGATGAGTTGCTGGATCATGGCGACGGATTGGGTGTACGGCCAGTAGCGCTGGTCGGCGGGGTTGAGCCACACGAGGTGATCGAAGTGGTCGGTGAGGCGTTTGAGCCACACGGCGCCAGGTTCTTCGTTCATGTGCTCGACGCTGCCGCCGGCGTAGGCGATTTCAAACGGGCTCATCATCGCATCACCGACAATAATCACGCGCCAGTCGCTGCCGTAGCGGTGCAGCAGGTCGGAGGTAGGGATGCGTTCTTGCCAGCGGCGCGCGTTGTCCTGCCACACCGATTCGTACAGGCAATTGTGGAAGTAGTAGTGCGCGAGATGCTTGAACTCGCTGCGTGCAGCAGTGAATAGGCTTTCGCAAAAGGCAACGTGGTCGTCCATCGAGCCGCCAACGTCGAACAGCAGCAATACTTTGGCGGCGTTGTGGCGCTCACGGGTCATTTTTAGGTCGAGGTAACCGGCATTTTTGGCGGTGGCGGCGATGGTTGCATCAAGGTCGAGGATGTCTTCTGCGCCGTGACGGGCGAAGATGCGCAGGCGTTGTAGCGCAACCTGAAACTGGCGCACGTCAAGGGCGCGTTGGTCGTCGAGGTCTTGAAAGTGACGTTCTTCCCAGACTTTGATGGCGCGGCGGTGGCGAGACATGCCTTGCCCGATGCGGAAGCCTTGCGGGTTGAAACCAAATGCACCGAATGGCGAAGTGCCGCCGGTGCCAATCCATTTGTTGCCGCCTTGGTGACGCTCTTGCTGTTCTTTGAGGCGTTGCTGGAATTTTTCCAGTAGTTCGTTGAGGTCGCCTTGCGCTTGTACTTGCGCCATTTCTTCGTCGCTGAAACTGCGCTTGAGGGCGTTGTTGAGCCAATCTTCGGGGATGTTGAGGTCGTCGATGCTCAAATCGAGCGATTCAATGCCTTTGAAATAGGCGGTAAAGGCGCGGTCGAATTTGTCGTAGTGGCGTTCGTCCTTGACCAGTACCAGGCGCGACAAGTGGTAAAAGTCTTTTATCGAGGCGAAGACGAGGCGCTTGTCGAGTGCGTTAATCAGGTCGAGCAGTTCGCGGATGGTCGCGGGTACGCCTGCGGCGCGGACGGCACTGAAAAAATCAACGAGCATGGAAATTGCGATTGATCAGTGCCAAATCCTGTTCATTTTTGAGCAATGCGCCGAGCAGTGGCGGCAAGTCTTTGCCGCTTTGGCGCATGGCGTCGATGCCGAGGTCGTCGGCCATCAGCAGCTTGAGCCAGTCGAGCAGTTCCGAGGTCGAAGGCTTTTTCTTCAGCCCGTGAACCTCGCGCAGGCGATAGAACACGGCGAGCGCTTCTTCGACCAGCTTTTGTTGCACGTCAGGATAATGCGCTTGCACGATTTGGCGCATGGTGTCGCGGTCGGGGAAGTCGATGTAGTGGAAAAAGCAGCGGCGCAGGAACGCAGCGGGCAATTCTTTTTCGTTATTCGAGGTGATGATGACCAGCGGACGGTGCTTGGCGACGATGTCTTGATGCAATTCGTAGCAGTGGAATGCCATGCGGTCGAGCTCGAGCAGCAGGTCGTTGGGGAATTCGATGTCGGCTTTGTCGATTTCGTCAATCAGCAGCACGACCCTCTCATCGCTGGCAAAAGCTTGCCACAGTTTGCCGCGTACGATGTAGTTGCTGATGTCGTGAACTTTGTCGCTGCCGAGCTGTGAGTCGCGCAGGCGTGATACGGCGTCGTATTCGTAGAGCCCTTGCTGTGCTTTAGTGGTGCTTTTGATATGCCAGCTCAGTAGTGGCATATCGAGCGCAGCGGCGACTTCTTCGGCAAGCACGGTTTTGCCGGTGCCGGGTTCGCCTTTAATTAATAGTGGTCGCCCGAGTACGTTGGCGGCATTGACCGCCTGCCGCAGGGCATCGGTGGCAATGTATCGTTCGCTGCCGGTAAATTGCATAGGAAATTCCCAATGGTTTTTAGTTATCCCCAATTACAGCAAATTGTGTGGATAAATGCCACTTTGTTATTCATGACCGCCGCCGAGGGCAAGAGTGAGGTCGACGCTGGCGATGAGTTGTGCGTGGCGGTTGGCGAGCAGTGCTTGTTCGGCATCGCGTTGGCTTTGTTCGGCGTCGAGCAGGGTTTGCAGGCTGTCAGCGCCGAGTTGATAGCGATCTTTAGTGATTTGCGTGAGTTTGCGCGTTCGTTGCAGGGATTGTTGCAGTAGCTGCTGTTCGCTGGTGGTGCTTTGTCGTGCGAGCAGGGCGCTGTTGACGTCTTGCAGGGCGCGGTAGAGCTTTTGCTCGAAGTCGTTGAGCGCTTGCTGGTAGTTGAGTTCGCTTTGTTGTTTGTTGAGGGTCAGTTTGTGGCTTTGCAGGAAAGGCAAGGACAGGGTTGCGCCAAGGCTGCTAACCGGATTGCTGAGTAGTTGTGCGAGGTCGATGCCGCCGCCAGACAGTCCGGCGCTGAGGTTGATGTCGGGGTAAAAGGCGCGTTCGGCTATGCTGACGTCATTGAGCTGCTGTTGCAGGCGGTATTGTGCGGCGCGCAGGTCGGGGCGCTGGCGCAATAAACTAGCGGGTAGCGGTGCGTTGGTAGCGGGTAATTTGAGTTCGGCAATTGGTGGCGGGTTGAGGGTGAGCAGTTGTGGCGGTTCACCGAGCAGGGTGGCGAGTTGCAGCAGTTGTTCTTGACGGTTTTTGTTGAGGTTGGCGGTGTTGATTTTCTGCTGGTTGAGCGCCTGTTCACTACGTATTACATCCACTTGCGCGACGTCGCCAAGGGTAAAGCGGTCGCGCATGCGCTTGAGGTTGTCTTGTTGGTAGGCGAGGGTTTGCTGGTTGAGGCGGATCTGATCATTGAGCCATGCAAGGTTGAAATACGCGCGTACAACGTCGCCAATCAGGCTGAGGCGGGTGGTGAGGAGGTCTTCATTGCTCGCTTCTGCTTGCCACACGGCATTGGATTCGGCAAGACCGAGTTTTTGCCACAGGTCGAGCTGGTAGCTGGCGCTGAAACTGCTGGCAAAATTGCGGCTGCTGTGTTCGCCGTCGAGTGGGCGGCTGATGTTGCCACTTGCCGAGCCGCTGAATTGTACGGCGTTGTCGGCTTGGTTCTGGCTAACGCCGAGGCGGGCTTTTTGCCAGTTGAGCGCGGCGTCGCGCAGGTTATGGTTATGGGCAAGTGCGCGCTCGATGAGCTGATTGAGTTCATTGCTGCCGTACTCGCGCCACCATTCTTGCTTGAGTGCAGCGCGTTCGTCAACCGGTGCGAATAGCCATGCATCGGGGACGGTGATTTGCGCGATGTCTTGTTGTGCATCGTGCGGGGTAAGCGAAGCACAGCCGCCGAGGATAAGCAGGGTAATGGGCAGTATTTTCTTCATGGTTATTCTCGTGATAGGGCTTGTACAGGGTCGAGGCGGGCGGCGTTACGCGCGGGCAGGTAGCCAAACAACAGACCAATTTCAGTGGCACAGCTGAATGCGGTGATGATGGCAGCGGTTGAGTAAATGAGTTGGAAGCTGCTGCCGCTGAGTGCAACGAGCTGACCAAGCCCAAAGGCAAGCCCGATACCGAGTAGCCCGCCGAACAGGCATAGCATGATCGCCTCAATTAGAAATTGGCGCTGAATGTCGCTTGGGCGTGCGCCGACTGCCATGCGGATGCCGATTTCTTGAGTGCGCTCGGTGACGGATACCAGCATGATGTTCATCACGCCGATGCCGCCGACGACCAATGAGATGAGAGCGATTGAGGCAATCAGGAGGGACAAGACTTGGGTGGCGTTGGTGATTGCTTGGCGTAGGCTGTCGGCGTTGAATAACGAGAAATCTTTGCTGCCGTGGCGGCGGGTGAGGATGCGGGTGATGGCGTCTTCAGCGACGCCGCTTTTGACATCGTCAGCAATGCGTACGCTGATGCTGCTGACGTGGTTTTGCCCGAGTAGGCGGCTCATCACCGAGGTATATGGTGCCCAGACGCTGATGTTGTTGCCGCTAAACTGGCGCTTGTCGTTGCTGACTACGCCGATGACTTTCGCCGCCATACGCCCGAGCAGGATCACTTTGCCAAGAGGGTCGTCGTCGGCAAATATGCGCTTGGCACTGCTTTGGTCGAGGATGACGACGGCGGCGTTGCTGTCAATATCTTTGGCATTGAATAGGCGGCCTTGGATGAGCTGACGGTTTTGTACCTGAAAATACTGCATACCAACGCCTTCGATGCTGGCGTTTAAGTCGAGGTTGGCGTAGCGCAGGTTAGCGTTGCTGGAGACGTTGGGTGTGGCGCTGTCGACAAAGCTTTGTTGCGCGAGGATGTTGGCGTCGTCGGCGGTTAGGGTGTGGATACGTGCTGAGCGGCGGTCGCCGAGTTCGCCGGGGTAAATTTCGATGGTGTTACTGCCGAGGTCGCTAATATCGGCGAGGACTTGCTGCTGTGCACCTTGGCCAAGGGCAACGACGCTGACCACGGATGCGATGCCGATAATGATGCCAAGCATGGTGAGGAAAGCGCGCAGTTTATGCCCGATGATGGCACGTAAAGCCATGTGGAATGCTGAAGTATAGCGGGCGAAGCTGAGCCGAGATGGCTTGAGAGGGCTAGGCGGCGCGGGTACGGGTTCGACAGGTTTACTGCGGCTGTCATTGATGATGCGGCCGTCTTTGAGCTCGATGATGCGGTCGGCGCTGGCGGCGATTGCGGGGTCGTGAGTGACGAGGATGATGGTATGCCCGGCTGCGTGCAGTTCGCGCAAAATTGCCATCACTTCTTGGCCGCTGTGGCTATCGAGTGCGCCGGTGGGTTCGTCAGCAAAGATGATTTTGCCGCCGTTCATTAAAGCACGCGCGATAGAGACGCGCTGCTGCTGGCCGCCGGAAAGTTGCGCCGGTTTGTGTGTGGTGCGGTCGGCGAGGCCGAGACGGGTAAGCAGTTGATCGGCTCGACGCAGCCCTTCTTCACTTGGCACACCGGCGTAAATCGATGGCAGGGCGACATTTTCACGGGCGCTGAGGTCGCTGATCAAATGATAGCGCTGAAAAATGAAGCCAATATGCTCACGGCGCAGGCGGGCGCGCTCGTCGATACTCAGATTGGCAGTATTGTGGCCGTCGAGGGTGTATTCACCGGCAGACGGGCGGTCGAGGCAGCCGAGGATATTCATCAGCGTCGACTTACCCGACCCCGAGGCACCAACAATTGCAACCATTTCGCCTGCTTCAATATCGAGGTCGATGCCGTGCAAAATGGTGGTCTGTTGATCTTCCTGACCAAAGTGGCGGTATAGACCGCGAACCTCAATCAGCGCCATTAGAAACCGCCATATTGGTCTGGAGTTGTACCACTGCCTTGGCTGATGATCACTTCTTCGCCTTCTGTGAGGCCATCAAGTACTTGTGCATTGACGCCGTCTTCAATACCGATGGTTACTTGGCGGCTTTGCGGCTCACCATTAACCAGCACTTGTACGCTGTCTTGCCCCTGTTCATTGGGGGTAATTGCGGTCAATGGAACCAGTAGGACATCGTGTGCTTGTGCAGTGATGATGGTGACGTTCGCAGTCATGCCGATGCGTAGTAGATTATCGGGGTTGGCGGCATCCATCTTGCCATAATAGTAAACCGCGCCATCACTGCTCTTGCTGTTATTACTGACGCTGAGTGGCGCGGGATCAATAGACTTTAATGTGCTGTCGAAGCGACGGGCTGGGTTGCCGATCAAGCTGAAATAGGCGGGCATCCCGGCGCGCACTTTGCTGATGTCGGCTTCGGCAATTTCCGGCTTAACCACCATGGTGTCGGTTTGTGCAATTTTGACCAAGGTTGGCACATCCTGCACCGCGTTGACCGTCTGCCCCTGCCCGACCAATACCGCAATCACCGTGCCATCAATCGGGGCGGTAACGCTGGTGTGACCGAGATTTAGCCCCGCGTTATTGAGCTCGATACGGCTGGTTTCAACCGCCGCTTTGGCTTGCTCAACGCTGGCTTTTGCGCTTTGCAGCGCAGCGTTAGCTTTCTCAACTGCTTCTTTGGCAACCGCACCACGGCGCAATAAAGCACGCTGACGGTCGTAGGCTTGCTGTGCTTCATTGAGTGCCGCTTGCGCGCTTTGTAGCCCGGCTTCCTGACTTTGCAGCTGCGCCTGCGCGGTATTTCTGCTGTTGATTTGGCTGCTTGCATCAATTTCTGCGATCAGATCTCCGGCCTTGACCACATCGCCAATCGCCACTGATAGCGTACTGATTTCCCCCGATACCTGCGCACCGACGTCAACCTGCTTTGCTGCTTCCAGTGAACCACTCGCCAGTACCGATGATTCTATATCACCACGGGTTACTGCTGCAGTGAGATATGGGGGTGGGGCATTTTGTTCGGCTCGATACTGATAATACTTCCAGCTGGCCGCAATAACGATAATAAGCAAAATAAACAGCCACTTTTTTCTGAAAATGGCTCGTCGGAATGTGTTCATGAAATACGCATTGTGATTGTAATGCAGGAATTTTACGCACTTCCATTGTTTTGTATTCGTAACATTTTGTTAGTTTTGATAATAAAAAACCCCGTAACAGCGTTACGGGGGGGTAGGATGTGGGGAAGTTACTGTTTTGTAGCACCAAATATGCCGCCAGTCCCTTCCTGTTTTGAAGATGCATATGTGCCTGCTAATTCTGCACCATTTGACCCGAAGAACATGCCATCTGTGGCGATGCCATCTTGCTCACCGGTAAAAGTGTGACCATGGATCTTAGCGTGAATGTCTACTAAGGGATCGTCCTGTCCCGAGATGACACCGGATACAGTCCTCTTGCCAAAATCAACATGGAAAGAAGCATTTGTTTTATAGCCTTTATGGGTTGGCGAAAAATGGATGGCCTGGCCTTGGTAGTTTGCCGTACCAGAAACAGGCATATCTGTGGTTATTGCGCCGTGATAAAAGATATAATTGACTTTTTCTGCTTTATCTCGCAGATAGCCGTAGCGAGCATGAGTAAGCTCGTTGCCAATGATCATTTCTTCGCCATTGTTGACTAAATGAAAGGCTTTGCCATCGATGATCAGGGTATCAATATTATCTTCGGTCACAGCGCTTAGGACTTCTCGCCTAGTATTTGGATTCGGCTTATCCTTGTCTTCTACCCTAATGTAGCCCCCTCGATATTTACCGCTTATATAGCCACCATATACATCTTTTCTACCGTCATTTAGACCATCGCCATAAATATGTTTAGAGCTGTTGCTATTATTGCTGGAATTATTACTACTAGAATTATCACTATTGGTATGAGCCTGACTATCCGTATTGTGGGCGTCATGATGGTTGTTTTGCTGTGGGTTGGTGTGGTCACTTCCGTTACTGCCGCCACCGCAAGCTGCTAAGGCAATGGTGCTGGTTAGTATGAGCGTGATATGGGTATATTTCATAATTTTGGCCTTGTTGAAATATTGATTAAGTCATGACATGAGATGTATGATTTGTTTAATATATGTTTTTATTATAAAAATGGCAAGAAGAACCTTTTTAAACAAGTCTTTAAACTCCCCTAATGCAATATATCCGCCGGAGCGCTACGGTAGTGGCGTAGGGATGGGATGAGCAGGGTCACAGCGGCGACGGCAAACAGAATCAGCAGTAGCTTGGTGTCGTCGGCGGTGAAATGCACGGGCAGGACGAAGCCGTTTTGCTCGGTGATGACGCTCGACGCAGCACGCGCGATGAAATAGCCGATACCGGCACCGAGCACGATGGCGCTGGCAATCATGACCAGTAATCCGCTCCATACCAGCAAGAATATGCGCCCGCGTGGTGCGCCAAATGCACGAAGTGCGGCGATGTGGCGCTGTTGTTGGTTGAGGTAGATGGCGATGATGACTGCAACTGCAAGCGCGACGAGGATTTGCGTGACCACCGCAATAATGGTCAGTAGCTTTTTCGCATCACCGAGCGTGCCGTAGAGTCGCACCAGCACTTCGCCGGGGAATACCGCTTGTGTGCCGTTGCCACGGTATTGGCTGCGCATTTGGTACGCACCGGCGATGCTTTTTGGCTTGACGATGACCGCCGGTGCACCGGCTTGTGCGCTGTAGTCGATTGGCTCGTGCCATGTGGGTGGTGCGCTGTGCTGGTGGGCGTGGCTTTGTTCGCGCAAGGGTTTGCTGTGGTCATGCTGGTGGTCGTGATGTGCTTCGCTATCGTGCACCAGCCATACGCTTTGAATGGGGACAAGGATGGATTGATCCCACACGCTGCCATCTTCGGGCAAGATGCCGACCACGGTGTAAGCAGTGCTGTCGTGGGTGTGTGCGTCGGGGTCGCCAATGTTGCCGTGCATCGGGATGATGGTGTCGCCGATGGCAAGTCCGCTGCGTGAACCGGCAACGGCTTCGTTGTGGTGGGTGAATACGCGCCCCTGTTGCATATTGCGCGTGCCGCCGAGGGTCAGCAGAGCTTCGTTAACGCCAACAATCGGGTGACCTTGATAATAGTCACCAAAGCCAACCGGTGAGGACCATGCGGTCAGCGGGTTGTTGTCGATATCGGCAAGTTGTTCGGGGGTGAGCAGGCTGAGTGCGCTGGCTTGTAAAAAGACGGTCGAGAGAACGAGCTGGGTTTCGCTACCGGGCGCACCAATGACGAGGTCGAATTTGTCCGCGGCACGGGCGCTGCCCTCGCGCAAGGCGCGCTCTTGCAGGTTGACTGCAACCGATAGCGCGGTAGTGGCGGCAATGAGCAGGACGATAAACAGGCTACCAATCGGGTGGCGGCGCAGGTTGTTGGTGAGAAAATGGAGTGCGGTCATGATTGTGCCCCGCTATCAAGGGTAGTGCTGAGGATGCGGCCGTGCTCAAGCACGAGTTGCTGGTTAAGGCTGTCACGCATCATTGGGTCGTGGCTGACGCAGATGAGTGTGGCATTGTGTTCGTGGGCAATGTCGCGTAGCAGGTTGGCAATGTGTGTGCCGTTTTCGGCATCGAGGCTGGCGGTGGGTTCGTCAGCGATGAGAATATCGGGGGTGGTGAGCAGGGCGCGGGCAATGGCGATGCGCTGCATTTCACCGCGTGAATGGGTTTCGGTGCGCTGCTCTGGTCGGGCAATGCCAAGGCTGATGAGTAATTCATGAGCGCGTTGTTTTAATGGACTGGGCTTGGGGAAGCAGCGGATGGCGTGTGGTAGCAATACGTTATCAAGCGCGGACAGTCCTTCGATTAAATGGAAATCCTGCATGATGAGCCCGATGTGCTTGCCGCGCCACAGGTCGCAGGCTTTGGCACTGAGCGCGTGGATGTCGGTATCGCCCCACAAGACGCTACCGGCTGTGCCGCGTGCGAGGCCGCAAAGATGGTTAATCAGGGTGGTTTTGCCACTGCCTGATGCGCCACTGATGGCGAGGCTGTCACCGTGTGCGAGGTGCAGGGCGGGAATATCGAGAATCGGCGTTTGCTGGCCGGAGATGGTGACGGTCAGGTTGTTGATGGTGAGGTTCATATCAAAGGGTTTTGAAACGGGCATCACGTAGGCGTAACTGGCTGACGAAACCGGTGTCGGGGTCTGTCCACGAGCCGATGTCGAGTGTGCCTTCGACACTGATGCGCTGGTTAAAATCGACGAAGGTTTGTCGTTTGTCGAGGTAAACGACCATGATGTCGGCCGGCCAGTCTGCATCGCTGGAGCAGAACGGGCAAACACTCATCGGCATTTTGGTGAGGACAAAAAACTGCGCTTCGGCTTTGAGCGGTGGCGCCATAAAGCCCTCAATGCGCACGGTATTGCCGACGTTCTCTTTAACCGTGTCGGAAAAAGCCAAGCCCAACGGCGAGAAAGTGCCATAAAGGCCATCGAAATCGAGCGTTACTGCGTGACAAAGATTAACGAAAAAGAGGAGCGCACCGAGGCACGCTCCTTTGATTGCTTTAACCATGATTACTTGGCTGTGTTTTCAGGTGAGAAATCAACAGCATCATCAGGGCGCTGGGTTGGCTCGTCCTGCAAGCGGCTGGAGAGCGACAGTGCATCAGCCATGACCTTGAACGCATCGCTGTTTTCCATGTAGCCGTGGAATGCTTCTGCGCCAGGGCCTTGTGCAGTCAGGATAACGTCGTCAACCGCGTGTACACCGGTGCTGGCATTGTGTGGCAAGTTACCGATGCGCAGCTGTGCGCCTTCAACGTCTTTGTACTGTTCGTTGGCAATGTAGTTACCGTTTTCATCCTTGATCGCAGGAACGAATGTGCCATCGAGTTTCGGACGGTAGGTTTCGTAGTGGTCAGGGAAGTTGTTGTAGAACACCGCGAGGCGCTTGCTTACGTCGAGCTTGTCTGGGTAGCCGTCGCCGTTTTCATCGGTATAGTTCGGGTAGCCGGCTTCATTGTATGTACCGACTTTGTCGCGCATTTCGCCTTCTTTGTCATCATCAACCGTACCGACGATGCCAATACCGTGGGTATGGTCAGCGGTGACGATAATCATTGTATCCGGATGCTCTTCGGCAAATTTCTGCGCGATTTCAACCGACTTGTCGAGCATGATGGTGTTCATGAACGAGCGTTCCCAATCGAGCGGGTGTGATGCCTTATCGATCAGCGCTGATTCAACCATCAGGAAGAAGCCTTCGTCATTGTCTTTAGAAAGAATGTCGAGTGCAGTTTGGGTCATGGTAGTGAGATCAGGCTGGTCAGGGAAGTTTTTGGTGACATCATTCTCAGCAAAGGCACGGTCGTAGATACCGTCCATATTTCCGGTGTGGAACAGGCCGAGCAGCTTGGTGGTGTCTTGCGGCAAGCTGGTCAGTTCGCTGTTGTTGGTGACGACGGTATAGCCCTGATTTTGGAACTTCTCGACATAGTTGATGTCATCTTTGCGCTTTGAGCCGGGGGTGCTTTGCGGCAGGAAGTATGCTGAACCGCCGCCGAGCACAACGTCAGGCTGGGTGTTGTAAATCATGCCGACGATTTTGTCTTTATCAGCGCGACGACGGGTGTGTGCGACAACCGCAGCAGGGGTCGCATCTTCAATTTCTGCATCAGAGACGATACCGAATTTCATACCGGGAATACGGCGTACCATTTCGCCAATGGTTTCATGGCGTGGGTGATTGAGGTTGTCTTCTGAGCGGCTCAGATATACGCCCAGTGCGTTAACTGCTGATTTATGACCAGTCATATACGCGCTCATGGTGTTCGCTGAGTCAGCAGCGATGGTGTCTTGTGAAGACGTGCCGATCATCGCCATGTATGGCATTTGATCCATAGCCAGCTTGCCGTTGGCTTTACCTTCAGCAACGCCCTTGGAAAGAATACGTGCGCCAGTGCGGTTCGCGACACTCATGCCGTCACCGAGGAAGAAAATCACGTTTTTAACCTTCGGTGCTTCAGGGTTGGCATACACTTCCCAAGATACACTGCTGGTCTTGTCGCCTTCTTTGACTTCAATGGTGTATTCACCCGCATCTTTTATGCTTGCATCACGCAGCCAAACAGACGATACCGGCTGGCCGTCTTCACTTTCAACAAATTCATAGCTGCCAGCTAGAGCATCCTGCAATGGTTGGCCGTTGACAGTAATCTGTACATCATCAGCATTAACCTGACCATCGTACTCGACCTTAACGTCAAATTTTGAGCCGGCAAGGATAGTTGCGCGGTCAAGCGGATAAATGGTTGCTGCTTGTGCATGCAAAGCCAGTGCCGCAGAAATGGCAATCGCCAGTGAAGAAAAACGCATATTTCATCTCCAGAATGTTTGCAAAAACGTGATACAGGCGTATCAGTTGTCGCGTATTTTGGGCGGTGAATATTGCAGAATTGTGTCAAAGAGAGAAAAATTGCAGTAAGATTAAAATGTTATGTTATAACAAAACATTCAAAATGCCTATTGATCGCCGTGTTGTAACCGTCCTGTAAACTGATTAAGTTATGATGCGCTGCAATTATTTGATTTGATCACCCAATCTATGAAAAAAATCTTCTTTGTTTTTTCCTTCTTAATTGCCGCACCTCTGTGGGCGCATCCGCATGTGTGGATTGATGTGGATGTCAGCCCGCAAACGGACAGCAATGGCAATATTACCGCGCTGCACGAACGCTGGGTATTTGATCCGTTGTATGCACAGATGCTACTTGAATCAATTTTGGTTGAGCGCGATGCAGCTACACAGGAACAGTTATGGGTACACCTGCAAGACGACATCCGAGAAAACCTTGGTAAAGAACACTATTACACCTTTCCGCACCAGCAGTTTGGCGAAGCGCAGGATGGCAAGCTGATTAACGAAAATGGCGAGCTGTATTTTGATGTGACTGTACCGCTAGAAGAGCCGGCTAAAACGCTGCAATATCAAATATATGAGCCGGAATATTTTGTCGAAATTCTGCATAGCCCTGACCAGAGCAAAACTTTTGACAATGGCTGTACGCTGAATATCGTTCCTGCTGATCCCGACCCTGAAAAATACGAGCAGGCTGCGGCGCTCGATCGTAACCAAAAAGGTGAGGACAATCTCGGCCACTATTTTGCGGAAACCGGAGTGATCACATGCCCGTAAGCAGAAAATGGCTGTGGTTGGGCATAGCCGCCGTTGTGCTGTTGTGTGTGATTTTTGCCGCAGATATTCACCAGCTATGGCGTGAATTACTGTTTTATGTGCAGCGCGAGCAAAACAGCTTGCGCCGCGAGATCACCAAAAGCTTATCAGCATTGCGTCAAGGTGGTGATCCGGCAGCGTGGTGGGGAATGGTCAGCCTTGGTTTTGTCTATGGTGTATTGCACGCAGTCGGGCCAGGGCATGGGAAAGCAGTGGTCAGTACCTTTTTGCTTACCCAGCCGAGTGGCTATAAAAGTGCGTTGGGATTGGCGGTTGGTGGTGCATTGTTACAAGGCGTTAGTGCCATTCTTTGGGTCTCGGTGACGCTGGGCTTGATGCAGTGGTTAATCCGCGAAGCCGTCGGGCAAGTCATTTGGGCGGAGCGCTTTAGTTATACGCTGATCATTGTTGCTGGTGCGTATATCGTATGGCGGCAATGGCGGCGCCTGCGCCAACCCGATGCTGCTTGTGGTTGCGGGCATGATCATCACCACAATCATTCAGAACATGAACATGCCCACAATCATATAGCTGGTGAAGTGCAGCACTGCTGCTCTAATGAACATCATCACGAGTGCCAACACGGTAGTGATGATGCTGAAAATAACCATCAACATTGTGATCATTACCACCATAACCACGGCGAATTTGAAGCATTGCCAACGTCCTCGCGTCGTACGCACTTGCTCGCCATGCTGGCTATCGGTGCGCGCCCGTGTTCCGGCGCAATTCTTGCCTTGGCCGTTGCCGCTGGCTGGGGACTGTGGGGTGTTGGCATCGCGATGACCTTTGCCATGGCACTTGGTACCGCCATCACCGTACTCAGCCTTGCCTTGCTCACCGTATTTGGCCGCGAACGCCTCGCGTTGTCCTTGAGCCAAGGGAGTACGCATTGGCAAAAAGCTTTCAATATCCTCGTGATTGTCGGTGGACTGATATTGGTCGCATTGGGGGTTGTGATGCTGATGGCGAGTGGTGGTAGCAATGGTGCGTTGCCACGTGTGTAAGTAGAATAGCCAATAACTGGCGGGTAGCCGTTGGAAATAACAAAATAAAAGGTGTGATATGACCATGTAGGTAAAAATTCCAATTTTGATGTATCACAGCATTGTGCGACCACAAAAAGGTGCGCCAATGAAGTGCTTACATGTTCCCCTGATGCGTTTTCATAACCACATGCGCTTGCTCAAGATGCTCGGCTATCCGCATTGTCTATGCAAGCATTATTGCCATATTTACGTGGTGAGCAGCATGGCAAAGTGGTTGGGCTGACATTTGATGATGGCTACCGTAACAATTTGTCGGTCTTGCCGATTTTGCAGCGCTACGGCTTTAGTGCGACTTGTTATCTGGTGAGTGACTTGATCGGTAAACACAATATCTGGGACGAACAAAAAAATATCCCTTTTAATCCACTGATGAGCACTGATGAAGTACGGCAATGGTTGGCAGCGGGCATGAGTATTGGTGCACACACACGCCATCATGTTGATCTACGTGCAATGGATGATGCTCGGGCAGGTGAGGAAATTGCTGGTTGTAAGGCACAGCTTGAAGCGTTATTTGATGTATCGGTTGATGACTTCTGCTATCCATATGGCTATTACACGCCGCGCGATGTCTCGTTGGTTGAATCAGCCGGGTATCAGACGGCGACAACTACTCGCCGCAGCCGCACTTATGTTGGAGAAGATAAGTTACTCGAATTGCCGCGCGTGACGATCAATAATAATGCGTACTTGCATACATTTTTATTGAAAATCCTGAGCGGTTATGAGGATAAGCGCGGACGTTAGTTCCAACATAAGTATAAAAAAGCCCTACAGCTTTGGCCGTAGGGCTTTTATGTTTACAGGGTGATTACTTGTAAACGTAGAGGGTTTGAATGCTGGTAAATTCCTTCAAGCCGACTTCGCCAAATGCAATGTTGAATTGCTTGATGCTACTAAACGGTACTTTTATCCTAACTCTGCTCGCACTGTGGAATCGCCGCTTGAGCTGGTCGGGGCTGCGTGAGGTATTGCTTGATAGTGCGCGCACCAACTGTATGCTGTTTGCGATCATCATTGCGGCGCTGATTTTCTCCAATTTCGTCAACCGTGCCGGGTTACCTAATGCCTTACTTGGCTTTATTAGCCAGGCTGGATTGTCTCCAACTATGGTTATTTTGCTGATTATTGCGATCTATTTTGTGCTTGGCTGTATGCTGGAAAGCCTGTCGATGCTACTGCTTACCGTGCCATTATTTTTCCCGATTGTTGCAGGATTGGGCTTTGATTTGATATGGTTTGGTATTCTTGTAGTGGTGGCAATAGAAATCAGCTTGATCACCCCGCCGGTGGGGATGAATGTGTTTGTACTGCAAGGGCTGCTGCCGGATGTTCGCGCGGGAACGATCTTCCGCGGTATCGTGCCATTTTTGGTCGCCGACTTGCTACGCATTCTGCTGATTGCCTTGATACCGGCGCTTTCTCTATGGTTGCCAACGCTGCTTAAATCTCTGGATGCAGGATAGCAAAATGACTTCTCAATTTACGCTGGGGCAGTTTCTGCCGTACCGGCTTAATGTACTTGCTATGCGTAGTAGCGAGCAGCTGGCGCGGATCTATGGTGGGCAATACGGCATCACCATTGCGCAGTGGCGGGTGTTGGTATGGCTTAGAGTACGGCCGGGTGCAAGTGCGCAATTTATTGCTGATAAAACCTTCATGGATAAAGCGACAACTTCACGAGCGATCAATGCGCTGGTTGAGCGTGGTTACGTCTCTCGGGAGCAGGACAGCAACGACCAACGGCGCAATATTCTCGCGCTGACTGATGAAGGTGCGACTTTGCTTGGGCATCTCCTGCCGCAAGCGCAAGCGTGGGAAGCGCAATTACTCGACGTACTCAGCAATGAAGAGTGTAAACAACTTAAGACAATTATGGCTAAACTCGAGCAGCGCCTTGGCGATATTATCGTCCGCGAGTCACTTCATTCAGAATAGATATAGGTGAAACACATGAATACTCAATCCAATACTTTGGCCGAACAGTTATTTGCTGCGCTAAAGGCGCGTGGTGTGGCGGAAATTTTTGGGATCCCCGGTGATTTTGCACTACCGATGTTCAAGGCTATCGAGGAAGGTGGCTCACTGCCGTGTTATTACCTAAGCCATGAGCCTGCGGTTGGTTTTGCTGCTGATGCTGCGGCGCGGATGCGCAGTAAGCCATCCGTAGCAGCCGTCACCTATGGTGCGGGTGGTTTTAATATGGTTAACCCAATTGCCGCAGCGTATGCTGAAAAATCACCTGTTATCGTACTATCCGGTGGCCCTGGTGATGCGGATAAGAAGACCGGCTTACTGGTGCATCACCAAGCGAAAGATCTCGATTCACAGCTTGAAGTGTATCGTGAAGTGACTTGTGACCAGGCTATTCTGGATGATCCAAAAACTGCACCTGCATTAATTGCCCGTGTGCTTGATAATTGCCTGCGCTATTCGCGCCCGGTGTATCTTGAAATACCGCGCGACAAAGTATTCGTTGAATGCGAAGCAGTGCCTGAACCCGCTGAAGATTTGTGGCCATATCACGAAGAGGCCTTGCAAGCATGTGCTGAAGCTGTGCTTGAGCGCCTGCAAAAAGCTGATCGCCCATTGCTCATGGCTGGGGTCGAGGTACGCCGTTTTAATTTGGAAAATGAAGTGGCTGAACTTGCCAAGCGCCTTGATATTCCGGTCGCCACTACCTTGATGGCGCGTGGTTTGCTCTCACGCCATCAAGATGTTGCTTTACTCGGTACTTACCTTGGCTCCGGTGGTGATGAAGATTTGCGCCAGCGCGTCGAAGAAGCTGATGCATTGTTCCTGCTTGGCGTTATTTTGACCGACAACAATTTTGGCTTGTCCGGTCAGCGGGTTGATTTTCGCCGTGTGATGCACGCCGTCGATGGGCAATGCTCTATGGGTTATCATCACTACCCACAAATCGGGCTTAAGCCACTGCTCAACAAGCTGCTAGAACTTGTGCCAGAGCGCACTGCACCAAGCAAAGAGCGTAGCTTGCCCGTTTATCCGACCGGCTACAGTGCTGATAATGCGGCTGTCGCGCCAAGTGATGTGGCGAAGCTGATTAACGACCATTTTGCTGCTAATGAAAAAATGCCGATTGCAGCGGATATGGGGGACTGCTTCTTCACTACGCTTGATATTGAATCAACTGATCTGGTCGCGCCGGGCTTTTATGCGACGATGGGCTTTGGTGTGCCGGCGGGTATTGGTGTGCAAGCAGCGGACGGTCGTCGCCCGATCATTATGGTTGGTGATGGTGCTTTCCAGATGACCGGTTGGGAATTGCTCAATGCACCGCGCTATGGCTTCAATCCGATTGTTTTGGTGTTTAACAATGCCAGTTGGGAAATGCTGCGTACCTTCCAGCCAGAGTCGAAGTTCAATGACTTACCAGTACTTAATTTTGCGGCGATTGGCGAAAGCCTCGGCGGTAAAGGGCACAAGGCTGATAACCGCGAGCAGCTCAAAGCGGCATTCGATGCGGCGGTCGCAGATGAAAGCACTTTCCACATGATCGATATCAAAATCGAGAAAGAAACTCTATCCAATACTTTGTCCCGCTTTGTGGCTGGGATCAAGGAAATGCGAGGATCGTAACTGGGGATAACTTGTGGAAAAGGCGGTCGTTTGACCGCCTTTTTAGTTTTTATTCAGCCATGCGGCACTGCTCAAGATTCAAGTTAAAGTCGTTATAAAACAGTTTATTGCTAACATGAGTAGGCTACGCGTAGTGGATGTATCTTGGTCGTCAGATGCTTTAAGCTTATTTCTTGCTTTTGATTTACAGGTGTTGCAGAAAGTGGGGTTCAATGCGGCTCTGTGTTTTGCTATGTTTAACGATACAATACGTATAATTGCTTATTTTAACGTGGTCGTAGGGAATAGCTAAGGACCATCGAGGAATAAAATTGAGCTCAAAAAATATTCTGCTCATGAAATGAGGGCGATGTGGTGTTTATTAGGGGCGATCAGAATCGCTATTGCACTTAATAAACCTGCGGATCAATTGCCTCTGAGCCGTTCATCTGCTTGAGTAAAGGATATTGAGCGAGCATACTTTTGCTAACGACCATATGAGGATCAATCATGGCCAAACAATTCATTCTAGCTGTTGATCAAGGCACCACTTCTTCACGTTCGATTCTGTTCAATCAGGCAGGTGAGCCGGTTGCCATTGCGCAAAAGACATTCGAACAGCACTATCCCAAGCCGGGCTGGATTGAGCATGATGCAAAAGAGATCTGGAGCTCTCAGGTATCTGTAATGACGGAGGTATTGGCAAAAGCAGGTGTGAATTCTGATGCAGTTGCTGCAATTGGCATTACCAATCAGCGTGAGACGACGATCGTGTGGGATCGCGAAAGTGGCGAGCCTGTGCACAATGCAATTGTGTGGCAGGATCGCCGTACCGCTAAATATTGCGATAGCCTCAAGGAAGAAAAAGCAGAATGGATTCGGCAGAAAACAGGCCTTATCGTCGATGCGTATTTTTCTGCGACCAAGATTAAGTGGATTCTCGATAACGTTGATGGCGCTCGTGAACGCGCTGAAAAAGGCGAACTGTGCTTTGGTACGGTTGATAGTTGGTTGATTTGGCAAATGACCAGCGGCAGAACGCACGTTACCGATGTATCAAATGCCAGCCGCACCATGTTGTTTAACATTCACGATATGCAGTGGGATGATGAGCTACTTGAGCTGTTCGATATTCCGAAATCAATGCTGCCGGAAGTGAAGTCATCGAGTGAAATCTATGGGCATACCTCGAAGCGTTATCTATCCGAGGAAATTCCGATTGCCGGTATTGCAGGTGATCAGCAGGCGGCACTATTTGGGCAGATGTGCATCAAGCCGGGCATGGTAAAAAATACTTACGGTACGGGTTGCTTTATTTTGATGAATACCGGCGAAGAAGTGGTAACGTCTGAAAATAACCTGCTTTCTACGGTGGCGTGGCAAATTGATGGCAAAACGACTTATGCGCTGGAAGGTGGCGTATTTGTTGGCGGTGCAGCAGTGCAATGGTTGCGCGATGGGCTGCGCTTGGTGCGTACGTCTGCGGCGGTTAATCCTCTCGCTGAAATGGAAGAAGACAATGGTGGGGTCTATTTTGTCCCCGCATTGACCGGCCTCGGTGCGCCATATTGGGATCAGTATGCGCGCGGACTGATGATCGGCATAACCCGTGGTACAACGGATGGGCATATTGCGCGTGCAACGCTGGAAGGTATAGCGTTCCAGGTCTATGACATTATCAAGGCGATGGAAGCAGATGCTGGGCGTGAGACTAAAGAATTACGCGTCGATGGTGGCGCGAGTGCCAGTGATCTTTTGGTGCAGATTCAGTCTGACTTGTTTGGTGCGCCAATTGTTCGCCCGAAAGTATTGGAAACCACGGCACTTGGTGCAGCATATCTTGCGGGCTTGGCAGTCGGCTATTGGGATAACCTCGAAGATATTGCCGAGCATTGGCATGAAGACAAAACCTTTGAGCCTCAGCTTGAGCGTGAGCGCGTTGAAGAAATGCTGCATTATTGGCATAAAGCGGTCAAGCTGGCGCAAGGTTGGGCAGAAGAATAGTCTTTGTGTCTTCTGTGGATCACTAAAATACGTAATTGACTGATAAGGGTCGGTTTTATTATCACAGAAAGCTCTATTCTTTGAGTGGGTGAATTTGACCTGACGGCTCGCTGCTCTATACTGTTTTGACTCTATTTATTGATTGGACAATTACTTATGCTTAATCATGAACAGAGTCATGAGGCGAAAATCCGTGTCTCGGGCTTAAGTAAGGTGTTTGGGGATAACCCCGATACGGTACTGAAGCTGCGCGATGAAGGAAAAGGGCGCAGTGAAATTCTCAAGCAAACTGGGCAGACACTCGGTTTGACCAATATTAATTTTGAAGCTCATGAAGGCGAATTATTGGTCATCATGGGCTTATCTGGCTCAGGAAAATCAACTTTGATCCGTTGCCTGAACCGCTTGATTGAGCCGACCGAAGGCTCAATTATTATCAATGGTACGGACGTAACCAAGCTTGGGCGCAAGGATTTGCTTGAGTTCCGGCGTACGAACTTCTCAATGGTATTTCAAAACTTTGCCCTATTTCCTAATCGCACAGTCGCTGAGAATGCCGAATTTGGCTTGGAGATTCGCAAGATGGATAAAGCCGAGCGCCGTGAGAAAGCGTATCAGGCCTTGGCGCAAGTTGGGCTTCAAGGCTGGGAAGAATCATATCCCGGGCAACTTTCTGGCGGGATGCAACAGCGTGTTGGTCTGGCAAGGGCGTTGGCCAATGAAGCTGATATTTTATTGATGGACGAGGCATTTTCTGCACTCGATCCGCTGATTCGTGGTGATATGCAGCAAGAGTTGCTCGAACTGCAGCGTAAAATGCGTAAGACGATTATTTTTATTACTCACGACCTCGACGAGGCCATCAATATTGGTGACCGCATCGTACTGCTCAAAGATGGTGCAGTGATGCAGATCGGTACGCCGGAAGAAATTCTTACCCGTCCAGCAAATGATTATGTTGCGCGCTTCGTTGAAGGTGTAAACGTAACTAAGGTACTGACTGCTGAGCACGTTATGCGCGCACCACGTATATTTGCGCGCCCCGGTGACGGCCCACGTACCGCACTGCACAAAATGAACGAATTTGATCATGACTCTATTTATGTCTTCGATGAGGAGCGGCGCTTACGTGGTTTATTGAGTGTTGAGGCGGCAAAACGTGCCATTGATGATGGGGTGACTGATCTCTCAGCATATTTGAGCCAAGACTTTCCACGTACGACAGCTGAAACGCCTTTACAAGATGTATTTGGATTATTCGAAAATCAATCTTACCCGGTGACGGTGCTCGATGATGAGCAAAAGGTGCGTGGTGTGATCACCAAAGGAGCTGTTTTGGCGAAACTGGCAGAAACAGGGGAGGCTGCATAATGGATATCCCACGTATTCCACTTGGTGAGTGGATTGAGTCCGGCATCAATTTTATTACTGACCGCTATTCCTATATCACGCGTGGTATTGCTCGGGTCACGGAAGATGGTATTGACTATCTCAATGACGGTTTACATTGGATTCCAGAATGGGCATTCATTATTGCCATGGCGCTGCTGTGCCTGCGCTTATCCGGTATTCGCCTCGCCATTGGCTCGGCACTTGGGCTGGGGTTGATTTGGAACATGGGGCTATGGTCGCCGATGGTTGAGACGTTGTCGTTGGTGATTATTGCCACGGCGATTGCGGTATTGATTGCTTTACCTTGCGGTATCCTTGCAGCGCTATCAAACCGCGCTAATCGCATGATTATGCCGGTACTTGATTTTATGCAGACGATGCCGGCATTTGTCTATCTGATTCCAGCTATTCCATTCTTCGGCATTGGTGCGGTATCGGGTATTTTCGCCACAGTAATTTTCTCTATGCCGCCGGCAATCCGCTTTACTGCGCTCGGCATTCGTCAAGTACCAACGGAGCTGGTTGAAGCAGCGGATGCATTTGGTGCATCGCGTAGTCAAAAATTGTTCAAAGTTCAGCTGCCTATGGCAATGCCAACCATCATGGCTGGGATTAACCAAACCATCATGTTATCGCTCTCCATGGTCGTGATTGCGGCGATGATCGGAGCAGAAGGTTTAGGTACGGAAGTGTGGCGTGCGATCCAACGTCTACAGCCTGGTCAGGGCTTTGAAGCAGGCATTGCAGTGGTCATTCTTGCCATGCTGCTCGACCGCATTACCCAGAACTTGCGCAAGAAGCGCTGATTTGACCTTTCCAGCCTGAGTTGTTAGGTTGTAAGGGTAAGTTAAGATTTAACTATTGGAGATTGTTATGAAAAAATTACTGACTACAGCAATTTTGGCAGGACTGGCGACCAGTACTGCATTCGCAGCAGACGACAAAGAAATCGAATTGGCTTACGTTGAGTGGTCAACTGAAATTGCTTCAACCAATGTTGTGCGTGCTGTGCTTGAGCAGGCTGGTTATGACGTTAAGGCGACTTCGCTCTCTGCTGCAGCAATGTTCCAAGCTGTTGCTTCTGGTGATGCAGATGCGATGGTTGCAGCGTGGCTGCCATCTACCCATGCAAGCTACTACGAGAAGCTAGGCGATAAGCTTGAAAATCTTGGCCCGAATTTGCACGGTACCAAGTTGGGGTTGGTCGTTCCATCCTACACTTATGACAAAGTACAGAGCATTGACGACATCAAAGCAAATGCAGAGTTGTTCGACGGACAAATCACCGGTATCGATCCGGGTGCGGGGATTATGTCGATGGCTGAGAAGGCTATTGATGAATACGATCTGGATGATGTCCGCTTGCGTTCAGGCAGTGGTGCAACCATGACTGCTGCACTAGATGCTGCGATCCGTAATAATGAAGATATTGTGGTTACTGGCTGGACGCCGCACTGGATGTTTGCTCGTTACGACTTGAACTATCTTGATGATCCAAAAGGTGTATTTGGCGGTGAAGAACAAATCGACACCATCGTACGTAAGGGTCTGAAAGAGGATAAGCCAGAGGCTTATGCAATTCTTGATAACTTTGAATGGACACCTGAGGACATGAATGAAGTGATGCTCATGAATCAGGAGAAAGGCTCTGACCCTTATGAAAATGCTAAGCAGTGGGTCGCTGATCATCCTGAAAAGGTAAATGCTTGGTTAGGTAAGTAATCTAACTGTACGGCTTTCATATTGGCAAATGCCCTAGTTTGATTGATGAAGCTGTTTAAAGTCGTAAAAAGCCGCTCTTGGAGCGGCTTTTTTGGGTTTTGATGATATTGAGCTGTACTTACAATGAGCCGCTAACGCCAACACCGACTGATTGATGCTTTTCATTTAATCCGCTACTGACGCCGACGCTGGCACCAACGCTGCCGTAAACACCGGATTGCTCTGTTGGTTCAGGTTGCTTGGTTGTCGTGGGTACTTGGCAGGCGCTGAGTGCGAGTAATGCCAAGGTGATTAGTGCGATACGTTGCATATTCATGACCTCATATTGCTAAACATCGTGTATCAGTATGGCGAATATTGACCCATGATACAATCAGCGAAAATATTTAACCGGAAGATAAAATGAAAAAAACCGTACTGTGGGTTGTCTTGGGTCTCGTTGTGCTGGTCGTGGCTGTGGTTGGTTATAGCTATAACGATTTACAGCGTGCTGATGAGCAGGTTGAGCAACAGTGGTCTGAGGTTGTTAACCAATATCAGCGCCGTGCCGATTTGATTCCAAACTTGGTCGAGACAGTCAAGCGCTATGCCGAGCATGAAGAAGGCGTGTTTGTTGACGTCGCGAAAGCGCGGCAGCAAGTCAACAATATTCAGGTGACGCCTGATATGCTCAATGATCCGCAGGCCGTAGCGCAATACCAAAATGCTCAGGGCGCATTGACCCAATCGCTTGGTCGCCTGATTGCCGTCGCAGAAAACTATCCTGACCTCAAAGCCAACCAAACCTTTGAAAACCTGATGACTCAGCTTGAAAGTACTGAAAACCGTGTCACTGTTGCGCGTAACCGCTATATCGAAAGCGTTCGTGATTACAACGTACTGGTGCGGACTTTCCCGGGTAACATCGCTGCGATGATCATCGGCATGGATAAGAAACCGAACTTTTCAGTTGCCAATGAAGATGCGATCAGTACAGCGCCAAAGGTGGAGTTTAACTGATGCGTCGCGGGCTGCTTTCACTGCTGTGGATTCTGTGTGCGGGTATTGCATGGGCGCTACCCGCCAAAGATGTACCGACTAACCTTGCCGTGGCTGATATGGCCGGGGTGATGAGTGCAGAGCAAAAAGAGAATCTTGAGTCGCAGCTGCGCCAGATGAATAACAGCGGATATATGCAGGCCGCTGTAGTCATCGTCCCTTCAACTGATGGCGTCGATTTATTTGACTACGGTATGTCCTTGGCTGATCGTTGGCAATTGGGAGACGCTGAAAAAGACAACGGTTTATTACTGATCGTGGCCATCAATGACCGTAAGTTGCGCTTCTTTCAAGGCTATGGCCTTGAAGGTGAGCTGCCTGATATTGCGCTTAAAGGCGTTATTCGCGATGAAATCACTCCCTACTTTAAGCGTGGTGAGTATGCTCAAGGTATTTCTGCGGGCATGAACCGTATTGCTGCGGCACTCAATGGCACTGGCCTACCCTTGCCAAAAGCACCGGAAGGTAGCTTTGATGATGACGTTGGCAATGATTATGGCATCGTGCCTTTTATCTTGGTATTTGCATTTATTTGGGCGAGAGGATTATCCAAGCGCTTTGGCAAACTACCAACTTGGCTGGGCTTGAGCGCTGTTGGTAGTGGGCTCCTTGTCGCTATTATGGGCTTTACGCTATATACGGCTGTACTTGCCCTTTTCCTCTCCACAATACTCTTTGTAATCACTTTGGTTGCGGCTGCAATGCCAATGTCCACATCAAGCGGGCAATCCAGTGGTCGCCACATGCCGGGCGGATTTGGCGGAGGCCATTCATCTGGAAGGCGTTCGTCTGGTGGAGGTCACTCGTCTTATCGCGGTGGCGGTGGTGGATTTGGCGGTGGTGGTGCCGGAGGTTCATGGTAATGCCGTATAGATCAGAAAATTTTTGTCACGATTTCAATCAAGGTGTAGCTGTATGAATGTCCCAACCAGGCTGAAACGCAGTTTGCAAAATGCCACCTTTATGCCGTTTCGTGAGCGTTGGCTCAATCAACGTGTGCTTATGGCCTTAGGCGACGCAAATGCGGCTGCTGAAAAGGGGCACGGTGGCGAGATTCGTCTGGTCATTGAGCGTTCGATGCCACCTATGCTTGCGTGGAAGCAGCGCGTCCGTGAGCGCGCTGAAGATTTATTTGCCCATCTGCGAGTATGGGATACAGAGTTGCGCAGTGGCGTGCTGATTTACCTAAATTTGGCCGAAAAGCGCCTTGAAATTGTCGCAGATCGTGGCATTGATGCGGTGGTTGAGCAAAATACATGGCAACGCCTATGTGATAAAGCTATCCATGATATCCGTGCAGGACAGCAGCAGGTTGCTCTGGAAATACTGTTGGCAAGTGTGGGAGATCTTTTGCGCGAACATTTCGGCATGCCTGATGATCCGTATGGAGATGAATTGCCTAACCGTGTTGTTTTATTATAGGTACTTTACGGCTTCAAGCTGGTAAAGATAAGTTACTTAGGTCATTGAAAGTGCTTTTTGTGCGTAAGGAGAAGAGTGATGCTAATCGGGGTACCCAAAGAAATTAAGGCCAATGAATTTCGTGTCGGCTTGACGCCAGATAGTGTGCGTGAAGTTATTGCGCATGGTCATCAGGTCTTGGTTGAAACCAATGCTGGTGAAGGGATTGGCGCAGATGATGACGCCTACCGCGCGGCAGGTGCAGAAATTGCGGACAGCGCGAGCGAGATCTTTGCCAAAGTTGATATGGTGGTCAAGGTTAAAGAGCCGCAGAAAGTTGAATATGAGCAGTTGCGCAAGGATCAAATTTTATTCACTTATCTGCATCTCTCACCAGACCCGGCGCAGACAAAAGGCTTGATAGATAGCGGCTGTATCGCTGTCGCTTATGAGACGGTGACTTCACCTCAGGGTACTTTGCCTTTACTTGCGCCGATGTCTGAAGTGGCTGGACGTATGGCGACCCAAGTCGGTGCATATCACTTGCAAAAAAACAGCGGTGGTGAGGGTATGTTGCTCGGTGGTGTGCCGGGTGTATCGTCTGGTCATGTAGTTATTTTGGGCGGTGGTGTTGCCGGTACCAATGCCGCAAAAATTGCCATTGGTATGGGCGCAAAAGTCACCATTTTGGATCGTAATATTAACCGCCTGCGTTATCTTGCCGATATTTTTGGGCATCAGGTCGAAACGGTTTACTCTACCACTCAAAGTGTTGAAGATTATGTCAGTAATGCAGATTTGGTTGTTGGGACGGTCTTGATCCCTGGTGCGAATGCACCAAAACTGGTGACGCGTGAGTTGCTTGGCAAAATGAAGAAAGGCGCTGTGATCGTTGATGTTGCCATCGACCAAGGTGGCTGTACGGAAACCAGTAAAGCAACGACGCACCAAGAGCCAACATTTATCGTCGATGATGTTGTGCATTACTGCGTAGCGAATATGCCGGGTGGTGTACCAAAGACTTCAACCAATGCGCTTAATAATGCCACATTGCCATTTGTGCTGGCGATTGCAAATAAAGGTATTAAAAAAGCACTGGAAGAAGATGAGCATCTGCGCAACGGATTGAACGTCAGCCAAGGAAAGCTAACCTTTAAAGCGGTTGCTGAAGCGCAGGACCTGCCTTACCACGATGCTGAAGAAGCTGTTCGTGCTTTGTGATGTAGCGTTCTTATCACGGCATTTTTTGATAAAACCCTGCTGATGCAAGTGCAAGCAGGGTTTTTTGTGTACTGATGTTGCAGCTCCCTATACTTTATGCATATCTAAAATTACTTGGTATCTATTCGGAAGTGGTGATAGAAATATGGGAATTTTGATGCGAAATATGGATCTTCGATTGGTTTAATTGGTGTAAAAAACGCTTTTATTTCAGTAAATAAATAGAAGTGGGTTACGAAAGTATTCAAGAATAAAGGCGGCTCAATTTATTCATTGACAGAAAAGAATGATTATTATTTAATGAATAAACGATATTCATTCCTACATCCTTGGAGTCATCATGCTGGCCGCAATCCCCATTAATTTTCATGCAGCTGTGGCTGCACCCGAGCAATATTTCAATAATGAACTTGATAAGTTGCAAACTCACCTCTCTCAGGCTGAGCAGGCTCTAGCTGCGTGTGAATATGTGCGTGCAGCATGGGCATTCCGCAGTGCGTTTGCATTATTGCTGGAAGATTTTCGCCGCCGTGATGCGGTGTTACCTGTTGCTCAGCGTTGCGAATTATTTGCCCGTGTTTGTCGCGCTTGGCAGGCTACTTATGCGCAATTGCCAACCAGTCAGCGCGATGTTGTGGCAATGTGTCGGTTTATTGAAGGGCAGCGTCGCCGAGTTGAGTTTTTTGCCTGCTCGTGAGCGCTGCGTGGTATTGATGCTCACGCACTCTCGAAGTTGAATTCAGTTTGTGTTTGTTCGCTTAAATGACGTTCAATGATGCTGCGAATAGGTTTGGGTAATCCTTTACTCAGCGCTTCTTGATTAGGGAACCAGCTGATTGTTGGATCAGGGTTGTGGATTGTGATGTGAATCGGCGTGATATGTAGCGCGTAATGGGTGAAGCGGTGGGTAAAGGTCGCTCCGGTATATTGCTGCTCTATTGCGCCATGTTTTTTAGCAAAGGCATTGGCTGCTGCGCTGTCACTAAACTCAGGTAAGCTCCATAAATTCCGCCAAATGCCATGGTCGGGGCGGCGATAGAGGTGAATCCCGCGCTCAGAAGTCAGTAGCAGCAATACAGTGCTTTTTTCGGGCAGAATTTTGCGCTTTTTCTTGGTTGGTAGTATGTCCGTGCAGTTATGTTGTGCGGCGTAGCAGTCGTCTTGCACAGGGCAGGCTGTGCAATCTGGCTTACTACGGGTACAGATGAGACTGCCGAGATCCATCAATCCCTGAGTATAGCTGCGCAGTTCGTCGCTTTCTTTTGGCAATAACTCTTCTGCGGTTTTCCATAGAAGCTCGAGTGTTTTGCTGTCGCTGGTGACGCCGTGTATACCAGCGTGGCGGGCGAGAACCCGCTTAACGTTGCCATCGAGAATGGCTTCGCGTTTGCCATAAGCAAATACGGCGATAGCCGCTGCAGTTGAGCGGCCTACGCCTTTGAGTTTTTCGAGTTCATTGCGTTCTTCAGGAAATTGCGCGTTGTACTCATCGACCACTTGCTGGGCGGCATGATGCAGGTTACGTGCGCGGCTGTAATAGCCTAAGCCACTCCATAGGGCGAGTACGTCATCCAGCTCTGCACTGGCCAAAGACGCGACATCGGGATAATGTTCGATGAAGCGTGGGTAGTAGTTCAGTACCGTGCTGACCTGGGTCTGCTGAAGCATAATTTCTGACAGCCAAATCCGGTAGGGGTCGCTACACTGCCATGGCAGATGATGGCGGCCGTGAGCTCGCTGCCAATCGATTAGGCGCTGTGCAAAGGGCTGCGTGGTCGCCATCAATGCGTGCGTTGAGCAATGGCCTCAATCAGTTCGGCAATCTGCTCGCCGCGATTTGGCAGCATGTGGCATTGCGTAAGGGCTTGCTCAAACAAGCGCTCAGCCTCCAACTGGCTGGCTTCAAGGCCAAGTAACGCTGGGAAGGTACTCTTACCTTGAGTGCTGTCTTTACCCGCTGTTTTACCAATTTCTTCACTGTTGCCTGTGGCGTCGAGAATATCATCTGTAATCTGGTAGGCGAGGCCAATGGCTTTACCTGTAGCATCAAGCACACCGCGGTGTTGCTCATATACGTCAAGCCCGGCGGCCATTGCACTGATGTGCAATGAGGCGCGCAGCAGGTCACCTGTTTTTCGCGCATGAATAATTTTGAGTGTGGCGAGGTCGCATTCACTGTCTGTATGAGCCATGTCGAGCATTTGCCCGGCAATCATGCCGTGATAACCGCTGGCTTTACTGAGTAAGCTGATTTGGCTGAGGCGAATATCCGCAGGCAGTAGGCCACGGCCAAGTATTTCAAAGGCAAGTGTATTGAGGGCATCGCCAGCCAAAATGGCTGTGGCTTCACCAAATGCTTTATGTGTGCTGGGTTGGCCGCGGCGCAGGTCATCGTTGTCCATTGCAGGCAAGTCGTCGTGGATCAGGGAGTATGCGTGAATGCATTCTATAGCGGCCGCCGCTGTATCGAGCTTGCTCCAGTTTACGTCAAAATCTGTTGCGCAGGCATAAACCAATGCGCCTCTGAGGCGCTTGCCACCACCTAAAGTTGCGTAGCGTATTGCTTCGCTGAGGGTTGATTCATCACCAGGCAGGTGCAGGCGTAGTGCGTGTCTGGTTTTCTCTGTAAGCTTACTTAAAAGTGTTTCACTCACTGGCTGGCCTCGTCAAAAGGAATCAAATTTTCTTCTTGCGTATGTGGGTCGCGAGACAGAAGCTGAATTTTCTGTTCTGCGCGATTGAGTGCCTCTTGGCACTGTCTGATCAGGGTAATACCTTGCTCGTACTGCTCAAGTGCCGCTTCAAGGGGAAGCTCGCCACTTTCCATGGCAGATACGATACGCTCGAGTTTCTTCAGCTCGGATTCATAATCAGCGATTGGGTTATCAGTACTCATGTGGAATGCTCCTCAAGTATTTGCATCAGGCTGTGGTAGCGGCTCTCCGCTATTGCCCCAGCTGCAACCGCCTCAAGCACGGCACAGCCGGGTTCATGGCGGTGGCTACAATCGTTAAATCGACAATCACCCGTGTGGCTGGCTATATCTTTAAAGCCAGCAATGATTTCCTCGGTATTTAAGTGGTCAATCGAAAATCCACGCACGCCTGGCGTATCTATCACCGCCCCACCACTTGTGAGCGGATAACGCCGTGAGTTGGTCGTAGTATGGCGGCCGAGATCAGTCGCCTCAGATAGGCTTTGTATCCAAATGTCGCTGTCTGGCACCAGCTTATTGATCATGCTTGATTTCCCAACACCTGATTGGCCACATATGACTGTCTGCTTGCCAGCGAGGATATCCGATATCTCACTAAGGCCTTCTTCATTGGCCACGCTCAAGGCCATAATGCGATAGCCCATAGCCCGATACGGCTGTAGTTCGTCTTGCCACTGTTGATATGCATCATCAGTCAGTAAGTCTATCTTGTTGCAAACGATGGTTAGGTTAATATCGGCTTGCCGAGCCGCAATAATATAGCGATCGAGTAAGCTTGCTTGCCATTGCGGACGTGCGGCAATGACGACAACCAATTGGTCTATATGCGTTGCGATGGCTTTGGCTTTGCGTCCGTGCCATTTATACAGTGTATGCTGCCGTGGGAAGACTGCTTCAATCACGGCTCGCTCACCTTGCATACGGCTGAGTAGTACTCGGTCATTAACGGCTATATCGCCGAGACTTTTGCGCCAATCCGCAGCTAAGAGCTCGCCGTTGTCGTCAACAATGGTTTCATAGCCCATATGTGCGACGACGATAGCTGCGTCTTCTATGGCTTGGCCATCCAGGCGCTCGTTATGTTGGCGCTTGATGCGACGCTGCTGTTGTTTGCTGAGACGGTTAGACAAGCTTACTGCTGCTCCTCAGCAAAGATGGCATCTATCGCTTCTTGCTGTTCCTCACTACGATGGCCTTTATTGAGTTCAGCCCAGCGGTGTTGCAACCAAGTATCGCGGATTAGTGTGTATTTGTCGGTCATCACGCCTTCAAGTGAGCGCTCAACAGAAAGGAGCTTGGCTCTGGTATTAATACCATTGAGGGCGGCTGCACTCCAGGAGAAGCCATCGTCCGTGTAGTAGATAGGGCTGAATGCCAATTTGTCTACAGCAAGGCCAGCACCATCGCGTACGGTACTTGGGCCTAAGAAGGGAAGTACTACATAAGGGCCGGATTCGACGCCGTAATGTGCCAGTGTACCGCCAAAATCCGCACGAATCTTATTGTTACCAAGTGCTGTACCGACATCAAAAATGCCGCCTAGCCCATAAACACTATTATTGATGACACGTGCTGTAATCCTGGCTGCCTGGTCAAATTCAAGCTGGAGGAGGCTGTTGATGACGGCACCCATGTCTTGGATATTACCGAAGAAATTACTGACGCCGGTCTGTACAGGATCGGGTACTACTGTGTCGTAGACCGTGGCAACAGGCTTGAGTAAGCTTGTATCTAGTGCGTCATTGAACGCAAATATTTTACGGTTTACCGGCTCCCATGGATCGTAAGTATAGCCATCAGGACCGATAGCACTGCTGCATGCCGAAAGCGTGATAGCAGCAGCGGTACTCAAGACAATATTTTTGGATAAATTATTCATTACAACTCAAAAGTTAATGTATTGATCGTCAGGTAGTTTACGGCCATTTTCACCATAATCACGGTAGATGTCACTCTGTAGATAAGTGTCTTTGAAATAGCCTAAGAATACATTGATCAGTGCGGCAACCGGCAGTGCCAGGAGGACGCCCATAAAGCCGAATAATTGGCCACCGGCTAAAACGGCAAATAATACCGCAACTGGATGCAGGCCGGTGCGGTCTCCGACAAATTTTGGCGTCAGGAACATGCCTTCAATCATTTGTGCAATGGTGAAAATGGCAATGACACCAAGAGGGTGTGCCCAATCCTGAAATTGAATAATCGCCATAATACCTGCAATGGCAATACCGATGATCAAGCCTAAATATGGTACGAAGCTGACGATGCCGGCGAATAGTCCGATCACGATGGCAAGATCAAGGCCAAGAACGGATAACCCAACTGCATAGATAATACCAAGAGCAAGCATGACCATCAGTTGTCCGCGCAGGAAGCCACCGAGCACGATGTCGCAGCGGCGCGCAAGATCTTTGATTGTGCTGTGTGCTGAGCGAGGAATGAGTTCGTTGATCTTGGCAATCATGATGTCCCAGTCGCGCAGCAAGTAGAAAGCAACGACAGGGATCAGGAATAGATAGGTACCAAAGGTGACGATCATATTTGCCGGCTTTGCCAGCCCTGAAAGTACATTTTGGAAAAAGTTGGTTGCGTCGCCAAGGTTTTCCTTGAGTGCTTCCTGCAGGCCTTTAGGATCAAATGTGCGAGCGTCGATGCTTAAGTATTCTTCCAGCTTTGGCGTCAGGGAATCTTTAAACCAAGCCATATATTGTGGCATCTTCTCTATCAGCGCGCTGACCTGTTCATCCAGCATAGGGATTAAGACCAAAATGACCAATGCCATTCCGATGAAAAAAGAAAGAAAGACAATGACCACAGCCAATGCTCGAGGGACTTTTAACCCTTCCAGCCGATCTGCAATAGGGTCGCCCAGATAGGCAATCAGTGCAGCAAGCAGAAACGGCGTGAGGATTGGGCTGAGTAAATAGATCAGACCGCCGGTGCAACCAAGCACCACGATCCATAAAAATATACGGGAATCTTTCATATTGAGCGCGAAACAATGGGGCGCGTATTGTATCAGAGTTTGTATGCCAAAAAACCAAAAACCTTTCTTAAATCATGGTTTGTTATAAGAAAAGTGATTTGATTATCATGTCTTTTTATCGCCAGTGAAGTTTATCTCTGTGAACCTTGGGGGAATGTGGCTATATAATGCACGATTACGACCATTTTGGATGCTTTTATGCTCAAATTATTTACCATTCTCGACTGGGTGCGCTATAGCGCCAGTGAGCTTGCCCGTCACGACGTTTACTTCGGGCATGGTACAGAAACGGCGCTTGACGAAGCGGCTGCATTGGTACTCGGCCTGCTGCAATTGCCTTATGATCTCAATATGGACTACTTTGCTGCGCGCGTCACTGAGGCTGAGGCTACTGAATTGCAATCGGCATTGATGCGCCGCATCCATGAGCGAGTGCCTGTGCCGTATCTGACTAACCGCACACTTTATGGTGGCTACGATTTTTACGTTGATGAACGGGTATTGATCCCGCGCTCACCAATTGCTGAACTGATTGAGCGTAACCTTGCGCCTTGGTGGCCACAAAGTAACGCACCTGAACGTATTCTCGATTTGTGCTGCGGTAGTGGCTGCATCGGTATTCTCGCCAAAATGGCGCAGCCGGAAGCAGAAGTGGTACTAGCTGACCTTGATGAAGATGCGCTGGAAGTGGCTGAAATAAACCTCGACCGCTTTGGTATGCGCGATTGTGGTATTGAAACCGTACAAAGTGACGGGTTTAACCAGGTTGAAGGTCGATTTGACTGGATTTTGTGTAATCCACCGTATGTCGAAGCGGCAGAAATGGATGAGATCGCTGATGAATTTAAACACGAACCTCTCCACGCACTCGTATCTGGCGAGGATGGGTTGGATTTGACCCGCCAGATTTTGCGTGAAGCGCCTGACTACCTGACTGAAAACGGTGTGCTGATTCTTGAAGTTGGTATGACAGATTATTTACTTGAAGAAGCTTATCCAGAAATTGGCTTTGAGTGGATTGAATTTGAGCGCGGTGGCGCAGGTGTTTTAGCAATTACTGCTGATGAATTGTTGGCTTGTCGTGAAGCAGGCTTGCTATAGAAGTTAGCCACAAATAAGGAGCTTTTACTGGTCAATCAGTAAAAAAGGCCACCCGACAAGAATGGCGGGTGGCAAGCGAGGGTTCTTTTATTGCAACAGAAAATCTATAGTTATTTGGCTTGAGCCTCTTCCTGGGCTGCACCACTTTCAATGTTTTCTTCACCGACATAACTGTCGTCAGTTTTTTCAGCCAGTGCACCATCTTTGACTTCAGCTGCATCTTTAATTGGTGATGGCGGAACAACTTGTTCCATCAGGTCGTTATTCCACTCACCGTCAACGCGGATTTGCGAGATTGCGCCAAGATTGACGGCTTCTATCAGGTTGTGTGACAGGTAGACGTAAGTGCCTGGTTGTTTAAAGGTATACATCGCGGCACCTGCAGAGCCTGCACCGATCACCCAGCTTTCAAGGTTTTGAGCTGGTGTATCAGCGAGATTTCCACGTTCCCAAACATATTCACCGTGCCCACCAATTAAGTGTGGATAAGATGGGCGGTTTGCTTGCGAGTGGTAGAGCATGATGGTATCGCCAACATTGGCTTGCATTGCATTATCACCAGTCAGTTGGCCTTTACTTTCACCAAAAATAACGTGGGTTGGAATCAAGCCATCCATAACTTTCTTGTCGTCAGCAAAAGACTCGGCAGGTGAGTTGTAGCGCTTGTACTTGCCATTTTCATCTTTAGGAATGTAGTAATCCTGCTCACCGATATAGAAAGCTTTATCGTAAGTTAGTGGATTACCATCTTTATCCTTGAGCCCATCTTTTGGCAGAACCACAATCGCGCCGTTCATACCATGGACCACATGCCAAGGAATCATCGCACCACCTGGTGCACAGTGATAGACGAAAATACCGGGCTTAGTCGCTTTCCAGCGCAGTACTGTCTCTTCACCTGGGGCAACGTGAGTCAGCTCACCACCACCAAGAGCGCCGGTTGACGCGTGAAAGTCGATATTGTGAACCAGCTGGTTAGAGGAAGGGTTTTTCAACGTCAGCTCGACGTAATCACCTTCGTGAACCACAATCAATGGGCCGGGTACTGAGCCGTTGAAGGTAAATGCCCACATAAAGACACCAGGCTCAACCTCAATTTCTTTTTCTTGAATCGTCATTTCTACTTGTACGACACGTGGGGCATCAGGCGCAGTCAAGCTATGCTCAGGAACAGCAGGGGGCACAACCAATTTCTGGGTGACGTGTTCGAGTTTGCTCAGATCCTGAGCCTGTGTTCCAACTGAGTAGCCATCAAGGCCACCAGTGTGCTGATCAGCGGCGATTGCACCTGTAGATGCAATAGCAGCAATAGCCAAGCCAAGAAAGATTTTGCGCATGATGATTCTCCATTTTGGAAGTGAAATACCTTGCTTAAAAGTCTATTCTTATACGAAGTAGTTCGCATTGACCTAAGTCAATTTTACTAAATTATTTATATCAATTTAATTATTTTCTGGATTTTATGGTGTTTTAGCAAGCTTGTTACTCAGGTTGTTGCCATAGAGTGCTAGTGCCATAATGGAGACTGTGTAAATTGAGGCTATCAACGATGAATTTTGGACAAATTGTACGTAGTGGACCGGGAATGTATCACGCTGGTCGTGGTGTCTTGAAAGATCTTCAACAACTGATCACGCCATTCAAAAAGCCGGTAATTATCAGTGGTGAAAAATCTTATGCTGCCTTTGAAAAGTACCACGGTGCGCATAATTGGCCGGTGTATCGCTACGACCGTACAGCCAGCCGCGAGAACATGAAGGCATTAGCCGATGAAATTGGCGACGCAGATCTTATTATAGGCATTGGTGGTGGTAAGGTGCTTGATACCACCAAAGGTGTTGCTGAAAATCTCAATGCAGATCTTGCATTCATCCCGACTGTAGCAGGGACATGTGCCTGCGCAACACCGGTTGCCGCCATTTATCACCCCGATCATACCTTCCGCGAAATTGGTTACTTTAACCGCAGCGGTTATTTGTGCCTCGTCGACTACGATTTGTTGCTCGAATCGCCACGCGAATACTTGCTTGGCGGCATCAGCGATACGCTGGCCAAGTGGTATGAAATAGAAGCACTGACGCGCAAATTTGACCGAATGCCAGCGATGGTCGAGCTCGCACGCGCATCTGCCGCCGTCACCCGCGATATTTTGCTTAAGGATACCGATGCAGCGCTCGCTGCACACGAAAGCAATCAGTGGGATGATGCCTTTGCACGCATTATTGATACCGTGTTTGCCATTGCCGCCACCGTTGGCTGCTTCGGCTGCGACAATGGTCGCACAGCAGGCGCACATGCTATCCACAACGCATTGACGATTTACCCTGAAACGCACCACATTCAGCATGGCATCAAAGTCGCTTACGGTATTCTTGTGCAACTCGTTACGACCGGCGACGAAGACGAAATCAAACGCTTACTGCCTTACTACCAGCAAAGTGGCTTTATTTACCGCTTTGATCAGCTCGGCATTCCCGAAGACATCCATACCGCCGCACCCAAAATCGCTGAATTTGCTGCGAGCGACAAGGAATCGTTCCGCCTGATTCGCCCTATTAGTGCCGAAGAAGTGGCTGAAGCAATGCTGCGACTAGAGGCTTTGGTGCAGTAATGACAATTCTGATGACCACTTAATAGCAGACGGTGTTGGTGGTGGTCATGCGGATTTTGCCGACTTCGGCGATACCGGTGAGCGGGATGTCGGGTAGGCGGCGTTGTTGTTGCAGGTCGTAGCGGCCGAGGGCGCTGCTGCGTTCGGTGCCGAATAGCAGCAGTTTACTGTCGCCACTGACCCACATGTCGGCGATGTCTTCTTCGTAGCCGAAGGTGAAGACGGTGCCGTTATCGAGGTCGTCGAAGGGGTAGATGCCGAGGTGTTCGTCGCCGCCGACGATGAGGTATTGATCGAGCCAGCCGCTGCGGAACTGGTTGGGCGGGAAGCCGACGTTGAATTCAACCGGCTCATCGCTTCGGCTGATGTCATATATTTTCAGGTGGCCGCTTTTGTCGCCGAAGATGATGTGGCGGGTGGCGTTGTCGATGTAGGGTTCGACCATGGGTTCGTTGAGCGGGCGCGAGTTATACATCGGGCCGGTGTGGATGGTTTTGCCGCTGTCGTTGAAGTAGATGATGCCTTCGTCGGCGTAGTAGGTGTTAAAGGCGATGACTTTGTCTTCAAAGCTGGGTGCGCCCATGCCGAAGCTGCGTGTATCGCCGATGTCGATTTCCGCCCAGCCGTCTTGTGGTTTGTCGAGGCGGTAGCGGTAGATGATGGGGGTGTTTTCTTGCAGTACCCAGAAGGTTTGGCTGTAGATGCTGAAGATGGTGTTAAAGCGGGTGTAGAGGTCTTGGAAGTCTTTGTCGATGACGG
This sequence comes from Cardiobacteriaceae bacterium TAE3-ERU3, assembly GCA_019218315.1. NCBI lineage: Bacteria > Pseudomonadati > Pseudomonadota > Gammaproteobacteria > Cardiobacteriales > Cardiobacteriaceae > Cardiobacteriaceae bacterium TAE3-ERU3. Next base: position 713,457 of record JAHUUI010000001.1, read on the forward strand.
TGAGTTCGCCTTTTTTGTGGTCGAGGTAGGCGATGTTTTTGCGCAGGACGAGGGCAATGCGGTTGGTGTTGGGGACGAAGATGATGCGGAAGACGGTGCTTGGGGTGTTGTAGCGGGTGATTTCGCGGGTTTGCAGGTTGACGACGTATACGGCGTAAGTGAATTTGTCGCTAAAGGCGAGATACGGCGAGTCGGTGCTGGCGGCAAAGATTTTGGCAGCGACGGGGATGGCGATGGTGTCGATTTGTTTGCCTTGCTGTAGGTCGACGACGGCGATGTTGGGGATGGCGCTGCTGGCGACGTAGGCGAGTCTGGTCGGGTCATAGAGGCTTTCGGCGTGGGTGATGCTGCCAAGCAGCAAGGCGATGAGGGTAAGTAGGGTTTTTATTGCGTTCATGATGAGTCTCTGTGCAGGCCATTTTTGGATGATGGTGTCTCCGTTTGTAAATCCTCTTTCGCCCTGTATTTTTTATTGTGTGGTTAGCATCAGTTATTGCTGTTTATTTTCCTGGTCGGCGGCGATGGCTGCTTCAATACTTTGGGTCAGGTTATCCGCGCCGCTTTGGTAGTCGAAGACGTCTACAAGGTTGCCTTGGTCATCGAGCAGGTAAATATAGGTTGAGTGATAGACGATGTAGCCGGTGTCGGGTAGTTCGTCGGGGTCAAGCTTTTTGCCGTCGAGTTGATAGCCGTAGCTGGCGTTAAAGGTATCGACGGTTTGGTCAATGGCTTCGCGGCTGCCGGTTAAGCCGATGATGCGCGGGTCAAAGTAGCCGGTGTATTGGCTGAGTAATTCTGGGGTGTCGCGGTCGGGGTCAATGGTGACGAAGACGGGCTGGATAAGCTCGGGGTTATCGATTTTGGCGAGCATTTGCTTCATGTCGTAGAGCGTAGTAGGGCACACGTCGGGGCAATGGGTGAAGCCGAATGCGAGCAAGGTGTATTTATCGGGAAAGCTGGTCTCGGTGTAGGTGTTGCCGTCTGCGCCTTGGAGCTCAAAGTGGTAGGCGTCGTCGGCATGGGCGAGGTTGAAAGCCAGTGTAATGGGTAGGGCAAGAGTGAGTAGTAGTCGTTTCATGGTTACTCCTTGTGTAAAGGGGCGGCAACGGTGATGCCGTTGCCGCTTGCCATTTTAGCCCTCTTGAGCCGGTTTTGCTTTGCGTTTGAAGTTCAGTTCATCTTTCAGGCCGATGAAGACTTGCGCGGTGACGCAGAATGCACCGATGATAAAGACGACGTCACCAAAGGTACGCAACCAGCGCAGGGTGACGAGGATATCGCTTTGCATGAATGCTTCGCTGCGCGCATACCACAGGCCGTGCTCAATTGCGGCATACGCCTGAATGACGCCGTGTGGCAGCAAGGTGATGAACATCATCATCGCAAGGCCGATGTTGAGGCACCAGAATCCGGTTTTCATCAGCTTGTCGTTAAACACGAGATTGGGGCGGATATAGCGCAGTACCATCAGCACAAAGCCGAGCGACAGGAAACCATAGACGCCGAACAGTGCCGCGTGGCCGTGGTTGGCGGTGGTGTTCAAGCCCTGAATGTAGAACAGCGAGATCGGCGGGTTAATCAGGAAGCCGAAGACGCCTGCGCCCAGCATGTTCCAGAATGCGACGGCAATGAAGCACATCAGCGGCCAGCGCATGGCGCGCATCCAAGGCGCACGCTTCTGCATGCTCCAGTTTTCGTAGGCTTCGTAGCCGAGGATAACCAGCGGTACGACTTCCAGCGCCGAGAACATGGCGCCCATCGCCATTACTGGGGTAGTTGTGCCGGAGAAGTACAGGTGGTGGAAGGTGCCGGGTACGCCGCCAATCATGAACAGGATAGCCGAGAGGATACTCGCGGTGGTGGCACTGCGAATGCCGACCAGCCCAAGGCTGTGGAAGATAAAGGCGATGGCAACGGTAGCGAATACCTCAAAGAATCCTTCAACCCACAGGTGGACAATCCACCAGCGCCAGTATTCCATGATCGAGAGGTTGGTGTGTTCGCCGTAGAACAGGCCGGAGCCGTAGAACAAGCCAATCGCGGCAATCGACAGGGTGAGCAGGATGAGCAGGTTTTTATCGCCGGGGGCTTTGAGCGCCGCCCATACGCCACGCAGCATCAGCACCAGCCAGAAAATCAGGCCGATGTAGAGCGCGAGCTGCCAGAGGCGGCCGAGTTCGACAAATTCATAACCCTGATGACCAATCCAGAAGTTCAGCGCATCCGGCATCCAGCCTTTGATGGCGATGAATTGACCGAGGAATGAACCGCCGACTACGACCAGCAGTGCGGCGAACAGAATATTGACGCCGAGTGCCTGATATTTCGGGTCTTTACCGCCGTTGATGATGGGGACGAGGAACAAACCAGCGGCGAGAAATGCGGTGGCAATCCAGAAAATCGCGCTTTGGATGTGCCAGGTACGGGTCAGTGAGTACGGTAGCCAATCAGAAACGGGGATACCGTAGAAGTTCTGCCCTTCGACGGTGTAGTGCGCGGTGAAGCCGCCGAGCAATACTTGCACGCAGAACAGTGCAACCACGACCAGCAGGTATTTCCACAGCGCTTTTTGCGACGGGGTGAGGTGAACCAATGACAACGGGTCTTGCGCCGGTGCTTCAGGTACTTCGGGGTCGTGCTGCGAATAGAACGCCCAAATCCAGATGACGATACCAATGCCGAAAATCAGCAGTACGACAGAGGCAATCGACCACATGATGTTTTCCGTGGTGGGGACGTTGCCGATGATGGGTTCGTGTGGCCAGTTGTTGGTGTAGGTGACGTCGAGGTCAGGACGGTTGGTTGAAGCAGCCCATGCAGACCAGAAGAAGAATGCCGCCATGTCGTGGCGCTTTGCGGCGCTCGGCATGGTGTTCTCTTTCATCGCGAAGTGTTCGCGGCTTTCGCGGTAGGCTGGGTCGTCGCCGAACAGCTTTTCATAATATGCGGCGGTTTCACGAATGGCTTGCAAGCGCTGCGGTGAGAGGATAACGTCGCCGCTGGCTTGATCGTAAGTGTTCTCGCGGTATTCTTTCTTTGCAAAGAATTGCAGTAATTCCTGCTGATCTTCGCTGAGTTGATCATAAGGCAAGCCGTATTGCTCTTGCGCTTCGATGTTTAGCCAGTTGAGCAGGTCGCGGTGTAGCCAGTCGGCAGTCCAGTCCGGCGCTTGATACGCACCGTGCCCCCAGACTGTGCCGACGGACATACCTCCAATTGACTGCCAAGCACTTTGCCCAGCAAAGATTTGCTCTTGGGTGTAAATGACGTCGCCGCTATCAGTGACGAATGCTTTGGGAATTGGCGGCGCTTCCTGATACACCTCGCGGCCAAAATAGCCGAGCAGGGAAAAGGTAATCACCATGACGGTGATTAGCGTCGCCCATAAATACTTATAGGATTTCATGATTGCCTCATTATTTTGCTTAAGAACGGGATTGCTCCAGCTCCAATCCTATGAGTCAGCTGTTTTAAAAGCCTTGATAATTGTCAATTACATCAATTGAACCCGCGTTAATTGCAGGCAGTGCGCATTTTGGTCGTTAGTCTTTTGGCGGCCAGTTGAGCAGAGTGACGCCATCTTTGCCCCAAATCAAAGTGCCATCTTGCTCAATGCTTTTTAGCGTGCGTGACAGGGTCTCAGGGCGCATGGCAAGGTACTCAGCGAGGTCCTTTTTATTCATTGGCAATGGGTAAGTGGTTTTATTTTGCCAGTTGGGTGGTAGTTTTTGGTCGATGTATTTAAGCAGCCGACCTTTTGTATCCATGACGCTGAGCATTTCCAGCTGTCTGTTGAGTATTTGTATGTGGTGAATGAGGTGACCGATGATCGATGAATACAAAGCAGGCCGTTTTTCGAGCAGGCTGCGGAATGTCGAAATATGGATAACCAGCAATTCGCAGTTGGTAATCGTTGCGGCATTTGCGGGGTAGGCATCGTGGCTCATGAACATCACAGCCTCTGCAAAGCTATCTGGCGCGCTGAAGGTGCGGATGGTTTTTTCTCGGCCGTCAGGAGTGGCGAAGTAAATACGCACTGTGCCTTGCAGAATGAGATAGAAGCGGGTGGCAATTTCCCCCTTTTGGAAAAGAATGCTGTCAGCGCTGAAGTGCTGTCTGGTGCTGTCTTTAATCAAGTCATCGCGCTCGCTGTCGAGCAATGCAGAAAATAAATAATGGTTACTGATGATAGATGCAATATCGGTGTTCATGATGAGGTGTATTGTTTTTATATGCCGCCATTGTGGCATATTCGTGCATGCTTCCGTAGAGGTGTTTTCATGATTAGAACGATTGGATTTGCGAAACGTTAAAATAAATATTAAAAAATTGATAGTTTATCAGGTTGCAGTATATGATTAAAACGCACCGCTGGTGCGTATAACAAATGGAATAACAGCGTTTAATCTGTTGTTTTAAAAATATAAATATCATGAGGTATAACCATGCGTAAACTACTCGTAACTGCGATGGCTTTGGCTATAACCACATCAGGCGCAGAAACGGCACAAGGGCCGGATGCTGCGGCGCTACAAACTCAAGCTAAAGCATTGTTTCAGGTTTTGCCGGAACATGCGCAACTTGCAGATGCCAATCCTGATACCACACCAGCTCTGGTTGAGCTGGGGCGCAAGCTCTATTTTGATCCGCGCCTTTCCGCCAGCGGCAATATTTCCTGCAATACTTGCCACAATCTTGCGACTTACGGGGTCGATAATCTGGCAAAAAGCCCTGGCATGGATGCACAGCTTGGTGGGCGTAACTCGCCGACCGTACTTAATGCCGCACTCAATGCGACTCAGTTCTGGGATGGGCGCGCACAAGACGTAGAAGAGCAGGCCGGTGGCCCGCTGCTGAACCCGGTTGAAATGGCGTTACCTGATGAAGCAACTGCAGTGCAGCGTATTGCTGAAGTGCCGGGTTACCATGAGGCATTTAAGAAAGTCTATGGTGAAGATGCGGATGTTACGTTCAAGGGGATTACCAAAGCGATCGGTGCTTATGAGCGTACGCTGATTACACCATCACCATTTGATGCCTTCCTTGAAGGTGATGTTGATGCGCTGAATGGTCAGCAGTTACGCGGTTTGCAAGCCTTTATCAATAATGGGTGTGTGGCGTGCCACCGCGGCGTTAATCTCGGTGGTGAGCAGTTCCAGAAGTTTGGTCTCGTCGATGGTCCGTACTGGAAGTTTACTGGTGCAGAAGTGCATGACGAAGGGCGCTTTGAGGTTACCCAGTCAGAAAACGACAAGTTCATGTTCCGCGTACCGGGGTTGCGTAATGTCGAGCATACCTACCCGTATTTCCACGATGGCAGCGTCAAGTCGTTACACCGTGCAGTTAGCATTATGGGCATGGCACAGCTTGGCAAGGAATTGCCGGATGAAGAGGTGGATGATATTGTCGCATTCCTCGGTTCTTTGACTGGAGAATTGAGTGACGATGCTCGGGTGATACCGATCCTGCCTAAGTCTGTCTTTGAAAAAGACCAGTAGGCCAAAAGGCAGTAACTAAAGAAAAAGCAGCCGGTTGTCCGGCTGCTTTTTGGGTTTGTGGCAAGTGCAGATTAACTCGCCAAGCAGGCTCAGATATCAGGCACGGTGGCGCTGTAATTGAGCAGTGCAGGCGGTTAATCGATGCTTCTTATGCGCTTTGGAATTCGTAGAGATTGGGTAGCTGCAAAATAGCAGTCAATGCATCAAGGGCACGGTAGGTTTCTTCTAGCAAGGCCGGATCGCCGAGTTCATCAGGGTGTAATTCATCGCGGTAGTGCGTATTGACCCAGTCAACCAGCTGGCCGTAGAGCGCATCGTTAAGCAGTACGTTGCCCGACAGAGCTGCGAGCTCGGCTTCGGTGAGTACCACGCGCAGGCGTAAGCAGGCTGGGCCGCCACCATTTGCCATGGATTGGCGTACATCGTAGTAGTGCACATCGGCAATCGCCGAGTGGTTTTTCAGCGTGTTTTCGAGGTAGTTGTACACACTGGGGTAGTCTTGGCAATTGGTCGGTGCGATGAGTACTGTGCCTTCCGCGGTGCTGACCAGCTGCGAGTTGAACAGGTAACTACCGACGGCATCAGCAACTGGTACGTCGGCAAGTGGGACTTCAATAATAGTCAGCTCGCTGCCGTATTTGTCGTTTAATTCTTTATAGACGTCGTCTTTGTTAACGAAGGCGAGTTCATGGGTGAGCAGTACATCGCGGTTGCCGACGGAAATAACGTCGTTGTGGAATACGCCTGCGTCAATCACATCAGGATTTTGCTGTGCAAAGATGCATTGATCCGCCGCTAGCCCGTGCAGGCGCGCGATGGCTTCGAAGCTTTCGCGGGTTTGTCGTGCCGGGAAGACTTTGGGTGCGCTGCCGCCTTGAAAGATAGATTTTCCGTACACGAAGAAGTGTACGCCACGATCGCCATAATCTCGACAAAAGCGGGTGTGGTTGGCTGCGCCTTCATCGCTGTGGATATTGCCGCGTAGTGCGTCGTGGTGCGCAAAGTAATGGTCGTTGGCAAAGATCGCTTTTAGTGTACGCGCGGTTTGCATGACTTCCATGGCGCGGTGCGGCATGGAAAGCAGGTTGGCTGGGGTGAAATGTACGCGGCCATCAGCCGTATCTGCGGAAGGTGCGATCGTGGCGGCGTTGGCAACCCACATATTTGAGGCGCTGTGTGCGATGTTGCGGTATTCACGGTGTTGGCGTGTTGCAGCGAGGATGTCATTGTCGCTGCCGCTGAATCCGGCGTTGCGTAAGAACGGCAGATATGGGCGTGCGTGCGGCGGCAAAATGCCTTGCTTTAGCCCGCTATCCGCCAGTGCTTTCATTTTTTTCAAGCCCTGTAATGCTGCTTGCTTGGGTGAGGATACCTGGCCTTTATTGGTTGCGGAGGCGACGTTGCCGAAGGACAGCCCAGCGTAGTTGTGGGTATTGCCGACGAGGCCGTCAAAGTTGATTTCGTATGCGGTGGTCATAGGATTCTCTGAATTAATCTTGAAGTGAATGGTCAGTGGTTTTGGGGTAATTGCCTATTTTGTAATAGGTTCTGCCTTGCCATTGTGTATGCCCCGTCTCAAGCCCATCAAGCCAGATGCTGGCAATGGTAAACGGTGTGCCAGTAATTGCGGATGTATTGAGCAGGTAGGTTTTATCTGATGGGTCAATAAAGCGCATCATCCTGACTTCTTCGCCCAGATAGGTCAGCAGGTATTCCTTGCTGGTAACCAAGTACAGCTCAAAAGAGCAGGAAGGCTCGCGGCAATCTGCTTGATAACGACCCGAGTAGTCAGGATGGGCAAAGCCGAGGTAGGTAAAGAAAGCGACAGTAATCACGGCGATAATGGTTAGCAGTGCGAAGGTATAGCGCCGAAATTTTGTCGCTTTCTGGTTTTGCATGTCTACTTACAAGCCCGGGCTTTTTTGATCAGGGACGCTGAGTGTATTGCTGATCACACTGGCAACCGGATAGGCGCAGTAGTCAGCAGCGTAGTATGCGCCGGGGCGATGGTTGCCCGAGCAGCCGGTGCCGCCAAACGGGGCGCTACCGCTGGCACCGGTAAGTGGAGTGTTGCGGTTGACGATGCCGGCATGTGACAGGGTGTAGAAACGCTGCCATGCGTCGTCGTCTTCGGTGAAGATGCCCGCCGAGAGACCGTACTGAGTGTCGTTGGCGAGTTCGATAGCCGCATCGAGGTCGGCAACGCGGTAGACTTTGAGTAGCGGCCCGAAGTGTTCTTCATCAGGGACATCTTGCGCATGGGTCAGATCAATAATGCCGGGGCTGACGTATGGTTTGCCGTCTTCAAGGCGTTGCATAGCAAGCAGTGATTTGCCGCCGAGGTCGAGCAGCTGTTGCTGTGCCTCGAGCAGTTTATCTGCAGTATCGTTATTGATGACGGTCGCGTAGAACGGCTGTTCTTCAGCGTCCGGTGCCGCAATGTGGATGGCTTTGGCAGCTTCGACCAGCGCTGCGAGGTAGCGGTCACCCGCTTCACCGTGTGGCACAATCAGGCGGCGTGCGCAGGTGCAGCGCTGACCGGCAGTGATGAATGCGGACTGGATGGTGTTGTATACCGCAGCATCGACCGGTGCATCGTCGAGGACGATCAATGGGTTGTTGCCGCCCATTTCAAGGGCAAGAATTTTTTCTGGTTGACCGGCAAATTGCTGGTGAATAATCTTCCCGACTTGTGAGCTGCCGGTGAAGAAAAAGCCGCGCAGCAAAGGATTGCTGGTGATGGCCTTGGCGGTATCGAGTTCGCCGGGGACGAAGTTGATCACGCCACTTGGGACGCCGGCTTGCGCAAGCAGCATTACCATGCGCGCGCCAGTGCGTGGGGTTTGGTCACTGGGCTTGAATACGATGGTGTTGCCGGCGATCAGTGCAGGCACGATGTGGCCGTTGGGCAGATGGCCGGGGAAGTTATATGGGCCAAATACAGCACAGACGCCATGCGGACGGTGGCTGAGGCGGGTTTGCAGGCTGCCGTTGCTGCCATCTTTATCGCCGGTACGCTCGTGATAAGCATTGATAGAGATGTCGATTTTGCCGATCATCGCGCCTGCTTCGGTGCGCGTTTCCCACAGTGGTTTGCCGGTATCGAGCATGATGTCACGGGCGATGGTTTCTTTGTGTTCTTCGAGCAGGGTTTTGTATTTTTTCAGGATTTCTATGCGCTCATCAAGCGAACGTAGTGCCCACTCGGGGAAGGCGTCGTGTGCGGCTTGGAAAGCCCGCTCGACGTCATCGGCTGTGGCACAGTGGCCACGCCATACGATTTCACTGGTAGCGGGGTCGGTAGCAGCGAGTTCATTGCCGCGGCCATCCGTCCATTGGCCATTGATAAAGCATTGTTGCATAACGGATGTGGTCATTTTATTTCTCCTGCATTTGGATAGATTGCACGCTGTCGCCTTCTTTGACATTGAGTACGTCAGCAGTGGCTTGTGGCAGGGTGATGCTATTGCCGTCTAATTGTGCGTGACTGACGGTGACGCGGTAGTTTTGTAGGTCACCGTTACTAATGATGTGTCGGGCAGCGTCAGCGACCGTTCCAATTCGAACAGTACGTGGCTCTGCTTCTTCGACGGACTTGATCAGCGGGCGGTGGCATTGCACGGTTGGGCCACCGTCAAATACGTCGACATAGCCGTCGTGGCGGAAGCCTTCTTTTTCGAGCATGTGAATGGCTTTGGCTGAGACGGCGTGTGGCTTGCCGATACATTCGACCGCGTCGTCAGGCAAGAGGTTGACGTAAACCGGGTATTTGGGCATCAGATCCTGAATGAACTGGCTGCCACGGGTTGCCGAGATGAGGTCGGCATTTTTAAATTTGAGGTTGAAGAATTTTCGCCCCAGAGCCTGCCAGAAAGGTGATTCACCATCTTCGCTTTGCCAACCACGCATTTCGGCAATAACCATTTCTGCAAAGCGCTCAGGAAAATCTGCAAACATCAGGTAGCGCGCGCGGGAGAGGAATTGCCCGTTGTTGTTTTCACGGTGGCTTTCGCTCAAAAACAGTGAGCCAATTTCCGTGGCGCGGGTGAAATCGTTGACCAAATTCAATACGCGGATTTCGATGCTTTTACCAAGTGTTTCCGAGAATTTGACCAATAGCGACTGCTTATAAGAATAAAATGGAGTCGTGGTGCCAACCCCAACGTATATTGCGGTTGTGCCAACGACTTCGCCACTGTCGCTGTCTTCTGCGACGAGGAAATAGACGCCGTGTTCGTCAAAAGAGTTTGCTGTGTTTTTGGCAAAAGTTCGCTGTGATAATGCAACTCGCTCGATCCATGTGTCGAGGTCATTGGGCATTGAGGTCATGCCGTGGCCGGCTTCGACCGACATGCGCAGTAGCGCATCAATATCGCGTTCTTCTACGGGACGCAGGTATAACATGGGTTCTCCTGAACTGAGCTGAATAATTTATTTTAAGGTTGTATCGAGTTCGCCATCGGCAAAAGCCAGTAGCAGTAATGCTGATACTTTGGCGCGCTCAGTGAGTGAATCAAGCAGGGCAAACTCTTGTGCTGAGTGGATATTACCACCACGAACACCGAGGGTATCGATATTTGCCATGCCAAGTGCTTTTAGGTTGTTACCATCGCAGCAGCCACCGGTGGCGATGATTTTGGTTGGTAAATTAAGCTCGCCATTGATCCGTTCGAGGATGGCAAAGAGGTTTTGCTGTTGTGCGTCGAGTGGCTTTGGCGGTCGAGTTAGGTTGCCGTGACGTTCAATGATGTAGCCATCCTCGCGGTGCTTGGCAAGCACGTCATCTACAGCTTGTAGTATATCTTGCGCATCTTTGTTGCTGGCGACGCGGATATTAAAGCGCATGATGGCGAGATCAGGCACGACGTTGAGAGCTTGTCCGCCTAGTGTGGTGGCGATGTTCAGCGTGGTTAGCTTCTCTGGATCATTGAGTGGATAGAGGTCACTGATGATGTGCGCCATTTTGACGATGGCGTTGCGTCCTTTATAGAACTCGCGCCCGGCATGTGCAGCCTGCCCACGCACGACAACGCTAAAATTGCCTGAACCTTTGCGCTCACCGACGAACTCCCCATCCGGCAAGCTCGGTTCGTAGATCATGCCAAAGGCATTGTCGGCAAATTGTGTGAATACTGGCGCCGATGATTGTGAACCAATTTCCTCGTCTGGGCTTAAATAAACGTCCCAGCCGATATTGTGCGCACATGCTGTCTGCTCAAGTGCTTCAAGTGCAGTACGCATGACGAGAATGCCGCCTTTCATGTCGGCAACGCCAGGGCCATTTAAGGTGTTGTCGTCGAGAAAGGTGCACTGCTGGAATGGATGTGCTTTGGGGTAGACCGTATCGAGGTGGCCGCAGAGAAAGACGCGCTTGCTACATTCTGGGCGCTTGCGAATAATCAACCCGTCTGCGACGGGTTGTTCAATCACATTGCCTTCATCATTAACCACGCTGAATGGCTTGAGTGACACGGTTTCAATTTGGTCGTGCTCATCGAGCAGTTCAGCAAAAGACTGGCGCAGTACGTCGCGGTAACGCGCTACACCTTCAAGATGATAGCTGCCCGAGTTGATATTCGCCCAGTCAACCAAAGTATTGACGAGGCGCTCGTGCTGCGCATCAATCCATGCGAGAGGCGCAGCGAAACGGGTCGTTAATGGCGTACTCATTATTTGTATTGGTCTGCGACTTCACTCAGCGCTTTGATCAGGTCGTTGATTTCCGCTTTGCCAACGATCAGTGGCGGCAGTAAGCGCAATGAGTTACCGCCTGCCTTGACCACAAGGACGTGATAACGGTCACGCAGTTCAACCAGAAGTTTGGTGTTTTCCGGTTTGACGGCGATGCCGAGCATTAAGCCCATGCCGCTGACTTCACCATAAACTTCTGGATGCTTTTGTGCCAGTTTTTTCAATTCGCTTTGCAAGTACTCACCGGTTTCTTCAACGTGCTGCAAGAAAGATGGCTCGCTGATGGTATCGATCATGACGTTGCCGATTGCCGTGGCAAGCGGGTTACCACCGAAGGTAGAGCCGTGGGTGCCGATAACCATGTGCTTACCAATTTTTTCGCTGGTTAAGCATGCGCCAAGCGGGAAGCCGCCGCCGATGCCTTTAGCCGTTGAAAGAACATCTGGCTCGACGCCCAGCGCTTGATAGGCGTAAAGATGCCCACTGCGGCCTACGCCACACTGTACTTCGTCGAACATCAGCACGAGGTCGTGCTCGTCACATAGTGCACGAACTTGCTTGAGGTACCCTTTATCTGCGACTTTGATACCGCCTTCGCCTTGAATGGGCTCGAGAATGATGCCCGCGGTGTTCTCGTTGATGGCGCTTTTCAAGGCTTCGATATCGCCGAATGGTACTTGATCAAAGCCGTAATCGCTGGGGATAAAGCCTTCCGTATAAGTAGGGTTGCCAGATGCTCCAACCGTCGCAATGGTACGGCCGTGGAATGATCCACTCATGCCGATAATGCGTGAACGTTCGGGCTTGCCATTGTCATATTGATAGCGACGAATTGCCTTGAGGCCGCATTCGTTGGCTTCTGCACCAGAGTTGGCAAAGAAAACGCGGTCAGCAAAGGTTAGCTTGGTCAGCTTGTCGGCCAGCTCTTCAGCGGCTTTAATACGGAACATGTTGGACAAGTGCCAAATACCGCCAGCTGCTTCACGCAGTGCTTCGACCAGTCTTGGATTCTCATGACCAAGTGCATTAACGGCAATGCCGGAAGTGAAATCGAGGTAGCGATCACCATTATCAGCAATCAAGTGGCAGCCTTCGCCACTGGTGAACAAAACGGCTGGTGGTGCATAACAAGGCATGATTGATTCGCGCATGGATAATCCTTAAATCGGTATTAACTAGAGTGTGATCAAAGGATACCAGTGACGCAGCTAAAATCAATCAATATATTGTCTCTACTTTATGATTTTTTGTTATCATCACACGATGGATCAAGAACTATTTTTACGTTTGCCAAGTACCACAGCGCTGCGCTATTTCGTCGCTGCTGCGCGTTTGCTTAGCGTCACTGCTGCGGCACAAGAATTACACGTCTCACAGGCTGCGGTGAGTAAGCAGATTCGCCAACTTGAAATGCAACTTGGCAAGCCACTGTTTGTGCGCGACAAGCAGCGTATTACTTTGACGGCTCTTGGCGAATGGTACTATCAGGAAGCGGTAAGCGTCTTGCGGCATATGCAGAAAATGTCAGTCTCGATGCAAGATGATCACGTTGAGATTCGTGAGCTGCATGTCGGGGTATTACCAACGTTTGCCGCGCAGTTTTTGATCCCACTGTTGCCGGATTTTTATGCCGCACATCCAGATGTGCGCTTGCAGCTATACAGTGAGTCCGGCAAAGTTGATTTTGCCTCCCGGCCATACGATTTGATGATTTCCTTTAATATTGAAAGTTCGCCAGATGTATCGGTTTACAACATTATTAATGAGAGGTTGATCGTCGTTGCATCGCCGCTTTTGCTCGATACTATGGTTGATGCCCAGCGGATTGCAGCACTGCCCCAGCTGATGTTTACGCCTCGCCCCGGGATGTGGCATGACTGGTTTGCAGATACTCAGCATCATGCTTTGCCGCCACAGATGGGGTTGATGTTTGAGACGTTTCAGATGCTGATTCAGGCGGCAATTGCCGGGCTCGGTGTGGCATTGATCCCAGAGTTTTTAATCTTGCGTGAATTGGCGGCTGGTACGCTGCTACGCGTTCACGAGCACAGCATTGAATCTGCATCATCTTATTTTATGGCCGTCCCGAACATAAAGGCGCAAGATCGCGCCGTGGTCGCATTTCGCCATTGGCTGAAAGAGGCGATGGATAACGGTTCGTGAAAGATTAAGTAAACTTAAATATAAAAAAGCCAAATTGCTATAGATAACAGTTGTTTTTTGGATTTTTAGCTGTAATGTGCAATGTGGTCAAGAAAGGGGTGCGCTCGAGAACGGCTTTTGCTATCATGCGTCACCGTTCCACCTGATAAAAGTGATTCATAATCATTTGCAATAAGCAAGGCTTTGCAGGTTGAGGAAGTTATATCATTAAAATGCGGGGGCATTTCCATGAAACTACGATGTCGCCATTGGGCAGCGCTGATCGCTGTCTTGGCGCTATTTCTGTCTGGCTGTAGTGATAACTATGTATTGATGTCACCAAAAGGGCCGGTCGGCGAAAATATTCGCAACACTATCCTACTGACTACCGGCGCTATGCTGCTGGTTGTTATTCCTACCATGATCATGACCGTGGTATTTGCACGCAAATATCGCCACGGGGTTGATGACGACAAGATCGTCTATCATCCTGATTGGGATCACTCTAGCAAAATTGAGTGGTTCGCATGGGGGATTCCAATTCTGATTATTGCTGTACTCGCTACTGCGACTTACATCACGACTCACAGTATGGATCCACGCCAACCGCTCAGCGATGAAAAGCCGATGAAAATCCAGGTGGTTGCATTGAACTGGAAGTGGCTGTTTATCTACCCTGAAGAGCAGATCGCCGTAGTTAATGAAGTGGCGTTTCCGGTCAATAAGCCGGTTGAGTTTTTGATTACCTCCGACTCGACCATGAACTCATTCTTTATACCTCAGCTGGGCTCGCAGCTTTATGCAATGAGCGGTATGGAAAATCGCCTCAATCTGATGGCCGATGAAGTGGGCGAATACCGCGGTATCTCGTCAAATTACAGCGGCTACGGTTTTGCCGGTATGAAATTCAAGGCATTGGCGATGCCAGAAGGCGAGTACGAAGCTTGGCTGAACAAAGTGCGTGCTGAAGGGACGCCGTTAACCGATAGCGGCTATGAGCAGCTTGCTGAGGACAGCCGTAATAATCCAGTAACTTATTACAACGACGTCAATCCGTTGCTGTTTAAAAACATTATCGACAAATACGTGGGAGTAGAAGATGGCTACACATCACACCATAGTGACTGATCCCGATCCGATTTTCGGACGCCTGACATGGGATAGCGTGCCATGGCACGAACCAATCGTTATGGTTGTGACCGTAGCGATTTTCCTCGGTGCAATTGGCGTTGTTGGCTTCACGACCTATAAAAAGGCATGGGGCTGGCTGTGGCGAGACTGGTTTACCAGTGTTGACCACAAGAAAATTGGTACTATGTACATCATTTTCTCAGTCATCATGCTGATACGCGGATTCTCCGATGCACTAATGATGACTTCACAGCAAGCTGCGGCTGCATCCGGTTATTTCGGTGATGGCTATTTGCCACCAGAACACTTTGACCAGATCTTTACCGCGCATGGCGTGATCATGATTTTCTTCGTCGCTACGCCTATGGTCATCGGCTTGATGAACTGGGTATTGCCACTGCAACTTGGTGCGCGCGACGTTGCGTTCCCATTCTTGAACTCGCTGAGTTTCTGGCTTGCGGTATCCGGCGGTATCTTGATCAACTTGTCGCTGTTCATCGGTGAATTTGCGGCAACCGGTTGGTTGGCATATACGCCGTTATCGGGGATTACCTATAATCCGTGGGTCGGGGTCGATTACTGGATATGGGCACTGCAGATATCCGGGGTCGGAACGACGCTTACCGCAGTTAACTTTATCGCGACCATCATCAAGATGCGTGCTCCAGGCATGACGCTGATGAAAATGCCGGTATTCGTGTGGACGTCTCTGTGTACCAGTGGTTTGGCGTTAATCATCTTCCCGATCCTGACCATGACCATCGCGATGTTGACGCTTGACCGCTACCTCGGGTTCAACTTCTTTACCGCGGAAAATGGCGGTAACCAGATGATGTACGTCAACCTGATTTGGGCTTGGGGTCACCCGGAAGTGTACTTCCTCGTTCTTCCTGCATTCGGTATCATTTCCGAAGTGGTTGCGACTTTCTCGCGCAAGCGCCTGTTTGGCTACGCAACGCTTGTCTATGCAACTGTTGCAATTATGTTGTTGTCGTTCCTCGTTTGGCTGCACCACTTCTTCACCATGGGCTCGGGCGCGAGTGTTAACTCGTTCTTCGGCATTGCAACCATGATTATCGCGATACCCACCGGCGTGAAGCTCTATAACTGGATCTTTACCATGTATCAAGGGCGAGTCTATTTCTCAGCCGCGATGTGGTGGACGATGGCATTTTTGCTGACCTTTACGATTGGTGGTATGACAGGCGTCATGCTGTCTATCCCGGCTAACGATTTCGTATTACACAACAGTGCGTTCCTCGTTGCCCACTTCCACAACACAATCGTTGGTGGTGCGGTATACGGCTACTTTGCCGGCTTGCACTATTGGTGGCCAAAACTCACCGGCTTCAAGCTCAATGAGAAGCTCGGTAAGTGGTCATGTGCTCTGTGGAGTATTGGATTTGTCGTTGCGTGGTTCCCGAAATACCTCACTGGCTTTATGGGCATGACGCGTCGTCTGTATGTGGTGGATCAGCCGGAAGCCGCACCTTATCTCTACGTTTCATTCTGTGGTGCGTTGATTATCTTGTCTGGCATTGGCGTGCAGTTGTTCAACTTCTGGTACAGCTACCGTCACCGCAACAGCCCAGAGCTGCGTGACGTGACTGGTGATCCTTGGAACGGTCGCACCCTTGAATGGGCGACTTCTTCACCGCCGCCGTTCTACAACTTCTACGCAATTCCAAATATCGAAGGGCGTGATGCATTCACCATGCTCAAGCAGAAAGAAGCTGCATTCCAGCGTCCGGTTAAATTTGAGCGTATTCATATGCCGAAAAATACTTGGGCTGGCGTGGTGATAAGCTTGTTTGCCACGATCATGGGCTTTGGCTTGATCTGGTATATCTGGTGGATGGCCGCATTGGGCGTGATCGGTATTCTCGTCTCGTGGATTGTGCGCAGCTTCGAACGCAGTAAGGATTACTACGTTGAAGTAGATGAAGTGAAGAAAATCACTTATGCGCATTATGACCAGCTTGATGAAGCGATGAAAGATGAAGCGTTTATCTATCGTCCTGCGCGTAGCCCGATGCTTGGTAAAGCATCGCTGGGCAAGGCATAAAAGAGGATACAAATTATGAGTGATACAACTTTACACGGTGCTGACCTTGCTCAGCACCATGATGATCATCATGACCATGATCACCACGATGATGGCAAGCTGACGTTCGGCTTTTGGGTTTATATCCTCAGCGACAGTATGCTGTTCGCGACGATGTTTGCGACTTTTGCCGTACTCAGTAGTAGCTTTGCTTCCGGCGTACGGCCATTTGAGTTGTTCTCAATGGGTTTTGTTCTGGTTGAAACAGCCTTACTTCTTGTCAGTAGCTTTACCTTTGGTATGGCAATGATTGGCATGAATGAGAACAACATGCGCAAAATGGCAACATGGTTGGTCATTACGTTCTTGCTTGGCGCAGGCTTCCTGAGTTTGGAAATTTATGAGTTTTCACACTTGGCGCATGAAGGTGCGACACCACAAACCAGTGGCTATTGGTCTGCATTCTTCACCCTCGTCGGTATGCACGGTATGCACGTCTTTGGCGGCTTAGTATGGATGGCATTGATGATCATTCCGTTACGCCGTGATGGTTTGAGTGAGGAAAATAAAGGGCGCATCTCTTGCTTGAGTTTGTTCTGGCACTTCCTCGACGTGATCTGGATCTGTGTATTCAGCTTTGTTTATCTGATTGGAGGCATGTCATGAGTGACGAGTCATTACAACACGGCAGCGGTGAAGCCGTTGGTCATGCAAAAGATTATATTATTGGCCTGATTCTTTCTATCATATTGACTGCATTGCCTTTTGCGATGGTTATGGGTGACCTTGGTTCACAAAGCCTACAAGTGGCCGTGATTTTAGTTTGTTGTATCGCCCAGATTCTGGTGCAAATGGTATTCTTCCTGCACATGAATATGTCTTCATCGCAAATATGGAACTCAGCCAGTGCGATCTATACCGTGGTGATCTTGCTCGCCATTGTTATTGGTAGTATGTGGATATTTGAGCACCTCAATCACAATATGATGATGGGGCACTGATCGTGTTGCGCGATTATTTGGTGCTGTCCAAGCCGGGCATCATCATGGGCAACTTGATCGCGGCAGGGGCGGGGTATTTCCTCGCCGCTCAAGGTCACGTTCAGTTTGCTGTTTTGTCCTCGGTACTGCTTGGTACGGCGCTGGTCATCGCTTCGGGCTGTGTGCTTAATAACTATATTGACCGCGATATCGATAGCAAAATGCGTCGTACACAATACCGCTTGCGCACCTTTGCGCGGGTTGGTACGCGTCCGGCGTTAGTCTTTGGCGCAACCATTGGTTCATTGGGGTTGATGGTACTGGCCTGGGGAACAAACGTGCTTGCAGTTGGCTTCGCTGCGCTTGGCTTTTGGGTCTATGTTGTACTTTATAGCCTTGTGTATAAGCGCAGCAGTATCCATGGTACTTTGATCGGCTCATTGTCAGGCGCATGTCCACCAATTATTGGTTATGTGGCTGCACGTGGTCAGTTTGATACTGGCGCAGCCATTTTGCTCGCTACCTTCTGTTTTTGGCAAATTCCGCATTCTTATGCGATTGCCATTTACCGCTTCGATGACTACAAAGCAGCTAATATTCCAGTGTTGCCAGTCGCTGTTGGCGTACAGAAAGCGCGTAAGCACATGATTGCCTACATCATTGCTTTTGCAGCTGCGGTATTGATGCTGTCGTTGTTTGGCTATACTGGCGCGTTCTACTCGTTAATCATGGGTAGTATCAGCCTTTATTGGCTATATCTCGCTAAAGTCGGTTATCAAGTTGAAGCAGAGCAGCAGCTTTGGGCAAAGCGCCAGTTTATGCTGTCGATTATCGCCATTACGGCCTTTTCTATTCTCATTTCGCTGGACTATGTGCTCAGTGGTCCGGCGCAAAGCCTGATCCTACTGCAGTCATGAATGATAAAAACATTAAACTAGCCAAAATGATCATCGCTGTTTGCCTTGTCTCATTGGTAGCGATGGTCAGTTTGTATGTTGTTAATCGCGATCGACCACTTGGTGATCGCGCCCGTGCTGTTTATGAGTACGGTGGTGATTTTACGCTTGAGACGAGCCAAGGCGAGATTTCGCTGAATGATTTTGCTGGCAAAGTGTTGGTCATCTACTTTGGGTTTATGAATTGTACCGAAGCGTGTCCGGAGTCAATGGCAACGCTACAAACGGCTTTTAACCGGCTGTCAGATGAAGAGTTGGCACAAAGTGCGGGGTTATTCATCAGTGTTGACCCAGAGCGCGATAATGTCTCAGACCTTGAAGAATTTACCCAATATTTTCATCCCGCGATACTCGGTGCGACCTCGGATAAAAAGACCATTGATGCCATCACAGAAAAATATGGGGTTTTCTTCTCCTTTTCTGATCTTGATGGTTCGAACCTTAATTACACAGTGGATCACGCTTCGCGATTCTATATGGTAGATCCTAGAGGGCGCTTGCGTACTACGATGAGCCACAGTACTACGCCTAATGAGCTGGCGGCAAAAATTCGTGAATTAATCAATGAGTACAATAGTTCTACGGAGCAATCTAATGGTAGTGCGTAAGCTGATACTTTTGACTGGCTTGGGCATAATCAGCTTTGCACAAGCGGCAGTACGCACCGAGCAGGCTTTCGTTGCTACACCGATACCAGGCACGCATCTTACCGCCGTGTATGGTAATTTCATCAACGATAGTGAAGAGGCTCTCTATATCACTCATCTCAGTAGTGACAGCAGCGAGGCCGCCGAGATTCATGAACAGACGATAGATAGCAATGATATTGCCCGGATGCGGCCTATCGAGAAAATTGCCATCCCAGCTCATGACACTTTGGTTCTCAGTAAGGGTGGGGAGCACCTGATGCTGATCAATCTCAACAAAAAACTACGTGATCATGATGAGGTTACTCTTACTCTTTATTTTGAGCAGGGGGAGCCACAGCAAATTACGTTGCCTGTTCTCCGTTCTGCGAGTCAGCTTAATGATGAAAACCAGTAAATATATTTTCACTTTGGCTACAGCAATGATGGTAGCTTCTGTCCATGCTGAAACCAGCATGGCAACTGTATTGGATGAAGCAAATATCAGCCAATGTCGCAGCGAATTAATTGCAGCTGCGGATGCTGTTATTGGTAAAAATATTCATCGTCTTTATTTGCCACCATTGCAAGTTGGGCAGGATATGCCAGCCATTGCTGGCATCATTGCCTATCACGATCGCCATGCTCAAGTGCGCTTTCAGGCACAAATGGCTGATGGGCTATGTCGGATTAATGTGCGAGAAAGTTATACGTTTAGCGACGCTTGCCCGACCATCCGTACTGAAGTGTTTAAGCGTTGGGATTTGCTTGGCAAGCTTGATGAATATACTTGGGTGTTGCAAAAAGCAAAGCGCGTGCGCTACCCTCAAACGGCATATTTGAGTGATGCTATCCGCAGCCATACAAGCTGTTTGGTGACCGTTGATAGTGACATCACCGCAGCAGATTTAGCCAAAGCTGAAGAGCATTAATATTCATTGAGATACCACAATAAAGGCCGATCAAATGGTGACCATAAGGGCATGGAAATACCCAGTGCTGATATGCGCTGGCGCATCCATTCGTTACAGGTCAAAAAGGGCTGATAGTGGCCGTGGGCTGGATAAAGTAGCGGATAAGTGCCTGATGGCGTAATTGGCTCGAAAGATAAAAATTGCGCATAAATATCTTCATTCAAGCGCTGTAATTGCTTCGCGCTAAGGTAGATTGTGCGAGTATCTTGTTGCTTAAATGGTGGTGCATAGGCTGGCATGACTGCAATAACGCTGTCATCAAACCCAATTGCCCGCAATGCCTTACTGAGCGTAAGCTCGCCCCATGTGGGTACATCCTGATAAAAAGTGCGGCTGCCCCAGCCTATATAAAGATAGGGATCGTTTATGCCAAGTATTGCGGACCAGTCCATTGCAGGGCTAGCGGTCGGCAGAACCAGGTTTGCATGTACACCATTACTAACTAAATAAACCGGAAATGGATGCTCAGCATCGAAGGTATTGTCGTGGCGGTCAAAGGACGCTGGCAGTAGTGCACCAATTAATGCAGCAAATAGATATAGAGCAGGAATGGCGAGGAGCAGCAAGGTTAATTTGCGTATCAGTCTAAACACTTGGGCCTCGTATGGTCGTTTTATCAGGTTTATGGTGTCTGATCGTTATCCATAAAAAACCCGGCTGAAACAGCCGGGTTTTGCAAACAAAAGGATTGCTTATGCTTCCATTAGTTTTTTCAGGGTTTCGCCAATGTCTGCAGGTGAGCGGACAGTTGCGACACCAGCGGCTTCAAGTGCCTTGAACTTGTCATCAGCTGTACCTTTACCGCCAGCGATGATCGCACCAGCGTGGCCCATACGCTTGCCCGGAGGTGCGGTAACACCTGCGATATAAGCGACGACAGGCTTGCTGACGTTGTTCTTGATGAACTCGGCTGCTTCTTCTTCCGCGCTACCACCGATTTCGCCGACCATGACGATACCTTTGGTCTGCTCGTCTGCTTCAAAAGCAGCGAGTACGTCGATGAAGTTGGTGCCGTTAATTGGGTCACCACCGATACCGACGCAAGTAGATTGGCCAAGGCCGATCTGAGTGGTCTGGTGGACGGCTTCATAAGTCAGTGTACCTGAGCGTGAAACGATACCGACAGAACCTGGCAAGTGGATGTGACCAGGCATGATACCCATTTTGCACTCACCTGGAGTAATGACGCCAGGGCAGTTCGGGCCAATCAAGCGTACGTTAGTGCCAGAAATAGCAGCTTTGACGCGCATCATATCAAGCACAGGGATGCCCTCGGTGATACAGGCGATCACTTCGATGCCTGCATCAACGGCTTCAAGGATTGAGTCAGCCGCAAACGGAGGTGGAACGAAGATCATTGATGCGTTAGCACCTGTTTCCTTGACAGCTTCGTGGCAAGTATTGAATACAGGACGATCAAGATGGGTTTGACCACCTTTACCTGGGGTAACACCGCCGACCAGTTGTGTACCGTATGCAATAGCTTGCTCAGAGTGGAAAGTGCCCTGTGAGCCAGTGAAGCCCTGACAGATAACTTTGGTGTTCTTGTTAATGTAAATACTCATGGAATTTCCTCTTATTTCGCAGCAGCAACGGCGCGCTTGGCCGCGTCGGTGAGGTCATCGGCAGACTCGATATTCAAGCCGCTTTCGTCGAGCATTTTGCGGCCGAGTTCAACGTTGGTGCCTTGTAGGCGTGCGACGACAGGTACTTTTAAGTCGATTTCTTTGGCTGCGTTAATGATGCCTTCGGCAATCAGGTCGCAACGTACGATGCCGCCGAAGATGTTGACGAGAATGGATTTAACGTCATCAGAGCTGAGGATCAGCTTAAACGCTTCTTTAACGCGTTCAGAAGTTGCACCACCACCAACATCGAGGAAGTTTGCAGGCTCACCGCCGTGCAGTTTGACGATATCCATCGTTGCCATGGCAAGGCCGGCACCATTGACCATACAGCCGATGTTACCATCGAGTGCGACATAGTTAAGCTCTAGCTCATTTGCCTTGTTCTCACGCTCATCTTCTTGTGTTGAGTCACGCATTTCAGCGAGGTCTTTGTGGCGGTAGAGTGCATTGTCGTCGAGGCCAATTTTGGCATCAAGTGGTAACAAATCACCTGAATCAGTGACGATCAATGGGTTGATTTCGAGCATGGCAAGGTCTTTTTCAACGAACATTTTGTACAGTCCGTCGAGCAGCTTGACCAGTTGACCAGTTTGTTGCTTGTCCAAGCCCATTTCAAAGCCGAGGTAACGGCCGATATATGGTTGGTAGCCAGCAGCTGGGTCAACACCGATGCTGAGAATCTTTTCAGGAGAAGTCTCTGCGACTTCTTCGATATCCATACCACCTTCAGCAGAAGCAATGAACGATACGCGGCGTGTAGCACGGTCAACGACTGCTGAGACGTAGAGCTCGTCTACGATATTGAGCCCTTCCTCAATCAGTACCATGTTGATTGGCAAGCCGACATCGCCAGTTTGCTTGGTCTTCAAGGTATTACCAATCATGCCATCGGCATATTCACGTACTTCGTCAAGTGATTTAGCGACTTTAACGCCACCTGCTTTACCACGGCCACCTGCGTGTACTTGTGCTTTGACAACCCAAACGCTGCCGCCGAGCTCTTCAGCTGCAGTGACGGCTTCGTCTGCTGATTTGGCCAAAATACTGCGCGGAGTGTTGACGCCATATTGGCGGAACAGCGCTTTGGCTTGATATTCATGTAAATTCATATGGTCTTCTCATTGTGTTTGAAGGTTAAAACCGCCGACAATGCTATCAAAAAAGCTAACATCAGGCTATATTTGCGTGTGTTGTTGCTGTTGTAACAGCGTATAGATAAAGTCGAAAGACTGGATAAAAAGACTTGACGATGCGCATACAAACGCTACGTTATGGTGTATGGTTATATTCTTATTTGTTGATTTTATAAATGAATTTATTACTGGGTGACGGTGATGGCTAAATTTCACGCGACTAAAATGACAATCCGATGGGGCGATATGGATGCTTACGGGCATGTCAACAACACATTGTTTTTCCGCTATCTGGAAAGTGCTCGTTTTGATTTCTTTGAGCAAGTTTGTATGCCGGTGCTTGAATCAGCTCCTATGATTATTCTTGCGAAGATTGATTGTCAATTTAAAGCAGAATTGCAGTATCCAGCTGATATTGTCGTCCAAACCAGTATTTCACGCTTTGGAAATAGCAGTTTTGATGTGCATGCTGAAATTCATCAAGGTGACAAATTATGCGCTGTGTCTGAAGCGACAATGGTCTGGATCGACCGCAAAACGCGCCGGCCGGATAAAATTCCCGGCCCAGTTTGTGAGGCTATAGAGCAATATCAAGCGGGTGAGTGAGTACGCAGCACACTCAGTAATTCAGCCATGTCGGTAGGTAGTTCGGCCTCGAAAGACATGGCTTCATTAGTACCTGGGTGGGTTAGCCTTAGCTCGCAGGCATGCAGTGCTTGACGAGGGAAGTCGGCGATGGCTTTACGTTGTTCTTCATCAACGTTTTTAGGTAGCTGTGGCTTGCCTCCATAAACGGTGTCACCGACTAAAGGATGGTGTAAGTGTGCCATATGGACACGGATTTGGTGTGTACGGCCTGTTTCTAAGTTGACGCGTAGTAGTGTCAGGTCATCAAAGCGTTCTTCAATACGGTAGTGGGTGATGGCTGCTTTGCCGTCCGAGCGTACAGCCATTTTTACCCGTTCGCGATGATGGCGTCCAATAGGTTCATCAATGTCTCCACCAGCAGTGACATAGCGATGCACTAAGGCTAGATAAGTACGCCCCATACTGCGAGTCTGGAGTTGCTCAACCAAAGATGTATGCGCACGCAGACTGTGTGCAACGACCATTAATCCTGAAGTGTCTTTATCTAATCTATGAACGATGCCCGCCCGTGGCAATTCAGCGGTGGATGGGAAGTGATGTAATAAGGCATTTAACAGTGTACCGTCGCGATTGCCTGCCGCAGGGTGTACGACTAAGCCAGCTGGCTTATTGATGATGATAATGTCGTCATCCTGGTAGCGAATATCAAGCTCAATTGCCTGTGGTTGGTGTATATCATCATTTTGTAATGCGATATTTCCACTGACGACATCACCAGCAACCATGCTGTATTTTGCTTTGACTTTTTCACCGTTACAGCGAACGTCGCCACGCTTGATGCTGTCTTGCCAGCGGCTACGGGAGGCTTCTGGATAAAGTGCGGCCAATAGCATATCAAGGCGGGTGCCATGATCACTTTCGGAAGCGGTATAATCGACATGGATATGGTTTTTTTGTTCGGAGCTTTTGTCTGTAGGCATAGTTTTGCGTTTATAATGTGGCTTTGTTTTTTAAGGATGGCTTATGCAACGCGCTAGTATTGTACTCGGTCTCGCTGCTTTTGGCATGCTCGCGGGCTGCTCATTGGGTGTTCAGGATCGCACAGTCAGTTGGAGCGCCGATCAGCTTTACCGTGAAGCGAAGTCGGAGATGAACTCAGGCAACTATACGACTGCAGCAAATTATCAAACTAAATTGTTGGCTCGCTATCCTTATGGACAGCTTGCACAACAAGCATTACTCGATCTCGCTTATACCTATTATCGTGATGGCGAAAATGATAAAGCAGAAGCAACGTATGATACATTCATCCGCACCTATCCGTCTCATCCTTATATCGACTATGCCTACTACATGAAAGGCGTTGTCACTTATGAGAAGGACGTTAATCTACTAGCGCGTCTTAATCCTACTAACTTGGCTCAGACGGATCCGAAAGTTCTGCAACAAGCTTTTGAGGATTTCCGGCTCGTCGTTGATAAATTCCCAGACAGTGAATACGCAGAAGATGCACGCCTGCGTATGTTGTTTTTGAAAAACTTACTTGCACAGCATCAGCTCGAAGTTGCCGATTACTACATGCGCCGTGGCGCATATCTCGCGGCTGCCAACCGTGGTCGCAACGTGATTACCCAATTTGATGGTGCGCCAAGTGTTCCTTATGCACTAGCCTTGATGACTAGAGCATATAAGGAGCTGGGGGAAATGCAACTGTCGAATGATAGTGAGCGTATACTCAAGCTAAACTTTGCACGAAAAATTAATGACCCTGAAATTCAGCATTATCTCAATGGAGATATTTCGAAGAAGAAGAACCTATGGGAAATTATCGCATCTGAGCCCAAGATTTAACGTCTTAATCTATTTAAGACTTAATTTTAAAATAAAGCACATTTGTAAATGTGCTTTATTTTTTGCCATTTTTATAAGTTGAGTAGATAATAAGCATCCAAAATAAATAAAAAAGGAAGGTATCAGATGTTGTCAGCTCTTTCTCGCGGCTGCGTTGTTTTTGTACAGCGCTATCTACCGTCTCCGTTTGTTTTGGTGTTGGTACTGACGTTTATTGCATTTATTCTTGCAATGACGTGGACAGGCCAAAGCTTTATGGATGTGACCAATACCTGGGGTGATGGGCTTTGGTCGCTGTTGAAATTCTCTATGCAAATGGCGCTTATCCTTGTGACAGGTTCAGCCCTGGCAACAGCACCACCATTACGGCGCTTTTTAGACAAGGTGGCTGCTAAAGTACGGACGCCGGGTCAGGCAATCGTAGTTGTGACATTGGTAGCCTTGGCGGCTTGCTGGATTAACTGGGGTTTCGGCTTGGTTATTGGCGCTATTATGGCAAAAACACTAGCGAGAAATGTACGCGGTGTTGACTATCCACTGTTGGTAGCAGCGGCTTACTCTGGTTTCTTGGTTTGGCATGGTGGTTTGTCTGGGTCAATACCATTGGCTGTTGCAACAGGTGGCGAAGCACTGGAAAAAGTCTCATCAGGTGTACTTACCCAGCCAATTCCTGTTAGTGAGACGCTATTCGCGCCACTGAATCTAATTATCTTGGCATTCATGTTGGTTGGTTTGCCACTCTTGAATCGCGCCATGCAACCTAAAGTTCCGACAACAGTGGATCCGGCACTGTTTGGTGCAAATGAGGAAGAGGTGCTTCCTGCAGAGACGCCGGCACAAAAATTAGATGACAACATCATTTTGTCATTAATGCTGGTTGTTGTCGGTGCAGTTTTCTTGGGAACGTATTTCTTTAACAATGGATTTGCCCTGACGCTTAATGTGGTCATTATGCTCTTCCTGTTCTTGGGGCTTTTAGCACATAAAACTCCTAAGCGTTACATGCGTTCAGTAGTGAACAGTATGGAAGGGGTTGCAGGTATTTTGCTGCTCTTCCCATTCTATGCCGGCATTATGGCTGTCATGAATGGCGCTGGTGCGGATGGAGTATCTTTATCAGGGCAGATATCTCATGCCTTTGCAGATAGCGCAAATGCAGATAGCTTCCCTATTTTGGCATTCTTAAGTGCAGGGCTGGTCAACGTCTTTGTACCATCAGGTGGTGGGCAATGGGCTGTACAAGGTCCTATTATGATGCCTGCGGGTGATGCGTTGAACGTTGCACCACAAGTCACGGCAATGGCTATCGCATGGGGCGATGCGTGGACGAATATGATCCAGCCATTCTGGGCGCTTCCATTGCTAGGTATTGCTGGGTTGGATGCGCGAGCAATCATGGGTTATTGCCTGGTAGCATTGCTTTATTCGGGCGTTGTGATCTCAGCTTGCTTCTATTTCTTCGTATAATCCTAGTAAAAACAGCGCCAAAAGAAATAATATAATTTTTTTTGGCGCTGAGGCTTGCGTAGGCATGAGAAATGTCTATAATACGCCTCTCGCTTCACGGGGCGGCCACTAAGGCGGCACTAATGAAGCAGATCTTTAACAACAAAATAAGATAGTTTGTGCGGGTGTTTTGTGACCT